>CAZYLQ010000001.1:0-22634 GCA_964648395.1 uncultured bacterium
ATAATTATTGAAACAACTTCCTCATCTGATTCACCCCATTCCTAACACAGATTTCCATGGCACGGTGGAGTTCAAGACTGCTGTACCAATAGGAATTGGACCACACCAATGCTTCGGAATCTGCGTCAATCATTTTGAGCATAATCCCGACTCTGGCACTTGTATAATTCACTTTACTCCCAGAAGAAATGGCGCCACCATCAGTTTTGGTAGTTGTGGATGATGATGTTTTTGCATTATCTGTATCTGCATCAGCTGAAGCAGATTGGCTCACAGTTGTGGTGGTAGAGCCATGGTCTTCGTATCGATAGGGAACAATAATTATTTCTGAATCAGTGAATTCCGTAATAATGCAAGAGAGTTCAAGGGTTTTCCCTCCATGTCCAAGGGTTATTATGGGAAAATCACTTGATAATTCATTTACATTAAATCCATATTTCAGGAAACTATGGGAAAGACTAGTTTCAACCATTTCACCAGAGCCGGAAATATAGGCATGATCATTAACTGGGATAATTTTGATGTAACTCACAGTGGTAAAATCATAACTCTCATTCACAGCGGGGCCGTTCCAGCAGGAAGAAAATAAGATAATTATTGAAATAGAAAGTAATGGTTTTATCATTCCTGGCTCAAGCTCTGGATGTGAACCTTAGCTTCACTACTTAAAATTTCATTTTTAGAATATTTTAAGCAATATTGCCATGCTATCAACGCATGATTGGGTTCATCCACGGCTTCATGAAGTAAAGCTTTCATGCGATAGATATCTGGATTGGTCATATCACTTTGTTGAGAAACAGAAATATGGCCTAAAGCTTCCTTGTACATCCCAGCTTTCATTGCAGCGGATGCCTTGGATAGGGCATCACTTGAGCCTGCTAACAATAGTCCGGATAAAATAAAAATCCGTAATATTTTCATGATGATTGTTCCTCATTTGAAAGTTGATGAATGGCACGCAATACATCTCGTCGGCTGATTTGTCCCACTAGTTTGTCTCCTTCTAAGATAGGGAATCTTCTAAACCGGGATTTCAAGAAACTATCAGCCACATTTGAAAGGGTATCATTCACGTCAATGGTAGTGATTTCTGTGGACATATATTCTTTTACATATCCACCAAGATTGTTGTAATAGGAGGCCTCAAAGAGAGTTTTCATACAATCTTTCTCAGAAAGGATCCCTACCAACTTACCCGCAACATCTACAACAGGTGCCCCGGATATTTTGTGGGTTAAAAAAGAATCAATGGCTGTTTCAATTGGCGTATCAGGAGAGAAAGTTATAAGGTTGGTAGCCATAAATTCATGAATAGCATAATGTATATTCATTTGAGAGTTCCTTATCAAGTTTAATCGAAATTAGAGCCATCAAGACCATAAAACAACCACAGGAGTAAATTGTTTCAGTCACTCATTTGTTTATTGAGTTTGTCGAAATGATCGTGGAATTAATAATCTATTTTCCATTTTTTTAACAAGATCCTTTCCGATCTTTATTCCATAAATGTGCGATTTATTATTCAAATAATGAAGATTCTATAGAAAGGAGCCAACGAGCTCGATCCTGGTAAAATAAGTTTTCTGCTATAATATCGGGATTGGTTGAAAAATTAGCCTTTACTACATCAGTTAGCATTGCATGGAATTGCTCTCGATTTCCTGCTTTTTGGTGATAAAATTCTGCCATATGAACCGCATTGCCGAGGTAATCTGGATTAGCAGAGAGTGCCTGATTAAAATAGGTTTCTGATTGGGATAATTCTATCCCAGGAATTCGGGTATAAAAAGATCCAAAGAATCGATAGGGCCCGCTATAAAAAAATCCCGGTTCCAATGACAAGGTTCGATGCATCAAAACCTCTAATATTTCCCGATGGTTTAATCGTTCGATTACTGGTCTTGTATTTAGGTACCGTGCCAGATTTGTGGCCCACCAGAATAAACCGGGAACAACAGAAATAGGTACTTCTGCTAATGCAGTAAGCATTTTAAAGCTACTGTCACCTTGAGCATTATTATAAATCACAGAAAATTCCTGATGATTTAATACTGCCTTCTGGCAAATTTGGCTTGCTTGCAAAAATAAACTATTCTGTGTTTCACCATCTTTTTCAAAAAATAATGCACGGGTGTACAAAATTTGTCCATATAAAATAGCGATATCGAATTGACCGGGACGTTGTTGACAAGCAAGACTGATAAAATGTTCAGCTTTTTTCAGGGTTAAAGAGTCTGATCGCTGTTGCCAAAATAAGTTTCCTTGCTCTATCAGAAATTCTACATTCTGAGTTTTGGCAATCGAATCTTGCTGGGTGCTGGAACAATCCAGTAAAATGAATCCTAAAAATATAATAGGAAATAGGGTGTATTTTTGTTTCAAGTTATGAAGGATCCTTTAGCCTAAATTTCGATGGATGAAATTACAGCCTACATTGGAATATGGAAAAGGTCATTGAACTAAAAACGCTTGAGCCCATAGCATTGCTCGGTGTGGCTGATGCCCATATAAAACTCATTGAAGCAGCAATCCCTGCAACCATCATTGCCCGAGGTGAGACGATCAAGATTCGCGGAGACAATCCTGATGTTAAACATATCCATCAAATTCTTCATGAAATGATGGAAACCCTTTCTGGAAAAGGTAGTCTTACTGTAAGAGATGTACAAAATCTTATCGCCCTTGTTATCTCGGGAAATGAAAATTCATATGGTGAAATCCGCGTACCGGAAATTGTAATCCATTATGGTATAAAAGGTGCAATAGTACCGAAAACAAAGGGTCAGGAAGCTTATGTAAAAACTGTTCGAAAAAATGATGTGGTTTTTAGCATAGGTCCTGCAGGTACTGGAAAGACATTTCTCGCTGTGGCGTTTGCAGTAGCGGCATTGGAAAACCATGAGGTGGATCGAATTATCCTCTGTAGACCAGCAGTTGAAGCAGGAGAGAGCCTTGGGTTTCTTCCTGGCGATTTGAAGGAAAAAGTTGATCCTTATTTAGCTCCTTTATATGATTCACTCAGAAGGATGCTTCCTGAAAATAAATTGACAAAACTTCTTGAACGAAAAATTATAGAAGTTATTCCCTTAGCATATATGCGGGGCAGGACATTGGATAGTGCCTACATGATACTAGATGAAGCGCAAAATGCCACTTTGATGCAAATGAAAATGTTTCTCACCAGACTTGGCATTGGTTCCCAAGCCATTGTAACAGGAGATATTACACAAATCGATCTCCAAAGACGAACCGATTCAGGATTAGTCCAAGTATCAAATATCTTGAAAAATGTAGAAGGTATTGGATTTGCCACCTTAGATTGTAATGATGTGGTACGACACTCACTTGTAATGAAAATAATCCAAGCTTATGACGAAAATTCTTCCATTGAGAAAAATATAGAATAATTAAAATAATAGATGTTTTCTATCTAAAAATACTTTCATCTATTTTCAAAGCAAATATTGGAATTATTTTTTAATTTCAAGACTCTCGTATACACGCTTTTTAAAGGAATACAATGCAACGGCAATCAGTTATTGTTGCGGCGAAACGGACACCCATCGGCGCATTTCAAGGTAATTTATCATCCGTATTAGCTCCAGAGCTTGGAGCAATTGCGATTAAAGCAGTAATGGAAGAAACCGGCATTGATAAATCCCAAATAAATGAAGTCATCATAGGTAATGTTTTATCAGCTGGAATCGGACAAGCTCCGGCAAGACAGGCAAGCATTCAAGCAGGATTACCCAGTTCGGTAGAAGCGTTAACCATCAACAAAATGTGCGGTTCTGGATTAAAAGCTGTGATGTTGGCAGATCAAGCTATTCGATGTGGGGATGCAGAAGTGGTTATTGCTGGTGGCATGGAAAGCATGTCCAACGCGCCCTATCTTTTGAAACATGCACGGTCCGGCCAACGACTAGGTCATGGAAAAATGGTAGATAGTTTAATTCATGATGGACTCTGGGATGCATACAATGATACCCATATGGGGAATTGCGCAGAAATGCTTTCGAAAGAACGGAATTATACTCGTGAAACTCAAGATGAATTTGCCGTAACTTCATACAAACGTGCCCAAACAGCACAAGCGGAAAGTGTCTTCGATTCTGAAATTGTTCCAGTAAAAATCCCACAAAGAAAAGGGGATTCAGTATTTATTTCGGAAGATGAGGAACCGGGTAAAGCCAGATTTGATAAAATACCTACGCTACGGCCAGTTTTTGAAAAAGATGGTGCCATTACTGCAGCAAATGCATCAAAACTGAATGATGGTGCAGCTGTAATTCTTGTTATGAGTGAGGAAAAGGCAATTAAACTCAGACTCACTCCGCTTGCACGTATTGTTGCTCAAGCTTCTGTAGCGCATGAACCAGAATGGTTTACCACGGCGCCGGGAAAAGCCATTGGCAAAGTATTAGAAAAAGCAGATTTATCCACAAATGATATTGATCTTTGGGAAATCAATGAAGCATTTTCAGCAGTCACCATGGCTGCCATTGATGATTTTAAAATTAATCCTGCTAAGGTAAATATTTATGGGGGTGCTGTGGCTATTGGGCATCCCATCGGTGCTTCCGGAGCACGGATATTAACAACCCTGATGAATGGCATGACCAGGACCGAAACAAAATACGGATTAGCGACTCTTTGTATTGGTGGTGGAGAAGCATCCGCTTTGATCGTGGAAAAAGTATGATCGATTTCACCCTAACATCTGAACAGGAACTCATCCAAAAAACTGCCCGGGAATTTGCAAAAGAACATTTAGCACCTGGTGTCATTGAACGGGACGATAAAGCTGAATTCCCTACTGAACAAATTAAAGTGATGTGTGAATTGGGTTTTATGAGTATGATGGTTCCAGAAGAATGGAGTGGTGCAGGGTTTGATACCTTGACCTATGTGATCGCTATGGAAGAGATTGCCGCGGTAGAGTTAGCAACATCTACAATCATGTCCGTGAATAATTCTCTCGTTTGTCAACTTTTAGTGGATTATGGTACCGAAGATCAAAAAGAAAAGTATTTAAAACCACTTGCAATAGGTGAAAAACTAGGTGCCTACAGTTTAAGCGAACCCGAATCAGGTTCAGATGCTAGCAACATGAGAACGTTTGCAAAAAAAGAAGGGGATCATTATGTGATCAATGGAACCAAAAATTGGGTCACAAATGGGATTAACGGGGATATTGTCATTCTATTTTGTATGACAGAAAAAAGTGTCGGTTATAAAGGGATTTCTGCATTTGTTGTTGAAAAAGGGACATCTGGGTTATCTACAGGGAAAAAAGAAAACAAATTGGGAATTCGTGCGTCTGACACGTGTGAACTCTATTTTGAGAATTGTCGGATTCCTGGTGAAAATATGATTGGTGAAGAAGGTCAGGGATTCAAAGTGGCTATGAAAGCATTGGGCGGTGGGCGAATCGGAATTGCTGCACAGGCACTTGGATTAGCCCGTGCTGCATTGGATGCAAGTATATCCTACGCAAAAGAACGAAAACAATTTGGAAAAACTATCGGCGAATTTGGTGCCATCCAGAATAAGTTGGCCGATATAGCTACGGAAATTGATGCTGCACGAATGCTGGTATGGCGTGCAGCAAAATTAAAGGACGACGGTAAAAATTATTATCGAGAAAGTTCCATGGCAAAACTTTATGCATCATCCACAGCTATGAAAGCAGCAACAGAATGTGTGCAAATTCATGGTGGGTATGGATACATGCAGGAATATGGTGTGGAACGACTCATGAGGGATGCGAAGATTACACAAATCTATGAGGGCACATCCGAAATCCAACAACTTGTCATTGGCAGAGATTTATTAAAATGAGTTTAAATACAAAACCAAAAATTGATTGGGACTCCTTGGGGTTTAACGTTACGGAAACAAAAAGTATGTTTCGCTCCACCTGTGCCTTAGGCGAAAAATGGTCTGGCGGTGATTTAATTCCTTACAGTGATATTTCTTTGTCTCCTTTTGCAGGTGTTCTGAATTATGGACAAGGTGTTTTTGAGGGGGTTAAAGCATTTCGCTCATCGAAAGGGAATGTGGTGCTTTTTCGCGCCGATATGAATGGAAAAAGAATGGCTTTTTCAACCCGACGAATTTGTATGCCAGTAATGGATCCAGACTATTTTTTGGAAGCTGTAATTAAAACAGTCAAAGATAATATAGATTATGTTCCGCCCTATGGACGGGGAAGTCTTTATATTCGTCCTGTTGTTTGGGGAACAGCGCCTATTCTTGGCGTTAGTCCAACATCTGAATATACTTTTATGGTAATCGTTTCACCGGTGGGTCCTTATTTTAAAGGAGGTATTAAACCGCTTAATTTGAAAGTCAATACTGATTATCATCGTGCAGCACCCAAAGGGATTGGGAATGCAAAAGCAATTGGAAATTATTCTGCATCTCTTTTCTCTCTTATGGAGGCCAAGGCAGAAGGTTTTGATGAAAATATTTATTTAGATGCAAAAGATGAAAAGTTTGTAGAAGAATTAGGGTCTGCAAATGTGTTTATTTATAAGGATGGAGTATTAATAACACCTGCCTTGAATGGATCAATCCTAGGTGGAATTACAAGACAATCAGTATGCCAGGTTGCATCAGATATTTTAGGAATTAAAGTGAAGGAAACTGAAATCACAGTCGATGATCTTTTAAGCGCAGAAGAAGTTTTTTGTACAGGAACAGCTGTGGTTGTCACACCAGTTGGAAAAATAACCTATCAAGGGAAGACTACTGAGATAAATCAAAATCAATTGGGACCATTAGCAAAGAAAATAAGGGAAATGCTTGTGGGAATTCAACGAGAAGAAATTGAAGATCCATTCGGGTGGGTTCTGCCTGTAAACTAATTAAATCAATGATAAATTCAAAAATACATCCACGAAGGATCGCACGTGAAGGTGTATTGCAAGCTTTATATGCCCAACAGTTTTCTGATGATGAACCCGACGTTGTTTTAAACAGAATAATGGCTTTATATCCTGAAAAGAATAAAAATTTCAAATTTATTTCTTTACTTTTTCAGTGTGTATTGGATCATATGGATTGGGCAAATGAAATCATCAAAAGTCACCTTGAAAATTGGGAATTTGACAGAGTGGCTCAAATAGATCAGGTTTTGTTAAGAATGGGCATCTGCGAAATATTTTTTATGGATGAAATACCACCCAAGGTTTCTATTAGCGAAATGGTGGAAATCTCCAAAGTGTATAGTACAGACGAAAGTTCAGGATTCATCAATGGGATTCTGGATGCGGTTTTTAAAGAATTTCAACAAAAAAATAAGCATTAACTAAAATGATACTAGCAAAATTTTTCGGTACAAAATCTGATCGGGAGATGAAAAAACTTCATCCTACCTTGGATAAGATAAACCAATTATATGAGACCCTTTCGTCCAAAACGGATGAAGATCTGGTTGCTCGAACACAAGAGTTGAAAGAATTTGTGATTAATCAGCGTGTAGAAAAGGTCCAATCTCTCCATACAGATTTGGATCGGCAGGAGCGAGAAGCAGAAATCTTAAAAGCAGAACAAGGTGCTCTTGATTTTATCATGGTAGAAGCTTTTGCCATTGTGAAAGAAACGTGCCGTAGGATTTGCGGGTCTTCTTGGCGTGTCTCCGGTCAAGAAACACTCTGGGAAATGATTCCATATGATGTTCAGCTATTGGGTGCCATCACGCTCCATTCCGGCAAAGTCTCTGAAATGAAAACCGGTGAAGGAAAAACCCTTGTTTCTACCATGCCCATTTATTTGAATGCACTTTCCGGCAGGGGTGTTCACGTGATAACTGTGAATGATTATCTCGCTCAACGTGATGCAGAATGGATGGGAGAAGTGTACAAGCGATTGGGACTTACTGTCGGATTTATTTTGAATTCAATGGATAATGTTCAACGTAGGGAAATGTATGATCGGGATATTACTTATGGTACAAATAACGAATTTGGTTTTGATTATCTCCGTGATAACATGGCACTTCAAAAAGAAGATAAGGTTCAACGCGGTCATGCTTTTGCAGTTGTTGATGAAGTAGATAGTGTTCTCATTGATGAAGCCAGAACACCTTTGATTATTTCCGGTACCATTGATGCGCCAGTTGATGAAACATTTACCACTCTAAAACCTGATGTTCAACGATTGGTGAAAAAACAAACTGGTCTTGTCTCCGAGCTTGTCCAGGATGCCAAAAAATTATTGAATGATGATGAGGACGCTGCCGGATTAAAACTGCTCCAAGCCCAACGAGGCATGCCAAAACATCGGCAGGTCATGAAGATATTCCAGGAAACAGGCATGTTAAAGTTGGCTCATGATATAGAATCCATCTATATCCGTGATAAGAAAATGGATGAGGTAGATGAAGACCTTTATTTTGCTATTGAAGAAAAAAGTCATGTCATGGATTTGACTGATAAGGGCCGAAATTTACTAGCACCAGATAATCCTGAAACATTTATAATTCCGGACTTGGGTGAAATGCTTTTAGAGATTGATGAGAAGAGTGACCTTTCTTCAATTGAAAAGGAACAGGAGAAAGAAAAAGCCCACCAACTCCATGCGCAACGAAGCGGGACTATCCATAATTTTAATCAATTGCTCCGTGCTTTCACTATGTATGAAAAAGATGTGGAATATGTTTTACAGGATGGGAAGGTAATGATTGTGGATGAATTCACGGGTCGGGTTCTTCCAGGTCGTCGTTATTCCGATGGACTTCACCAGGCTCTGGAAGCAAAAGAAAATGTCCGAATTGAAAGAGAAACCCAAACATTGGCCACCATCACCATCCAAAATTATTTCAGGCTCTATGATAAATTAGCAGGCATGACAGGAACTGCAGACACGGAAGCAGAAGAATTGGGATCCATCTATGGATTAGATGTGACTGTGGTACCAACTCATCGAGATATTATCCGGGATGATCGGGAAGATCTGGTTTATAAAACAAAACGTGAAAAATATAATGCGGCTATTAATGAAATCTCTGAATGCCATCATCGCGGTCAACCTGTATTAGTTGGAACAATTTCTGTAGAAATTTCTGAATTATTAGCACGTATGCTAAAACGGAATAATATACCCCATAATGTTTTGAACGCAAAACAGCATCAAAGTGAGGCCGAAGTTGTGGCTCGTGCCGGTCAACGAGGCGCTGTCACAATTGCAACCAATATGGCTGGTCGGGGAACCGATATTAAATTGGGTGAAGGGATTAAGGAATTAGGTGGGCTCCATATTATTGGAACAGAACGCCATGAATCGCGTCGAATTGATTTACAGTTACGGGGACGAAGCGGTCGACAAGGTGACCCAGGCTCATCCCGTTTTTATTTATCACTTGAAGATGATTTGATGCGTCTATTTAGTTCAGATCGCGTGGCAAGCATTATGGATAAAATGGGAATAGAAGAAGGTGAGGTTATTTCTGCAAAAATGGTCACACGAGCCATTTCTAATGCGCAAAAAAAAGTGGAGGTTCGAAATTTTGGTATTCGGAAACATCTTCTTGAGTATGATGATGTGATGAATCAACAACGACAAGTGGTTTATGATATTCGTAACCAGGCGTTATCCGGAGAAGATATGTACGGGACAACCGAGCAGATCTTGGATGATTTTATCATGGATGAAATTGAAGCTCAGTCTTCTATGGGAACACCAGACATGTGGGATTGGGATCATTTAAAACAATCTTTTGCTTCTCATATCCTGGTGGATGCTTCTTTAGAACAGATCCAGACGTCAACTGGGAATTTAGATATAACTGCAAATGATATTGCTGATTGGGTCGTAGAAGAAGCAAGATCCATTTATAAAGCAAGGGAATCCTTGCTACCTGAAGATGCGTTGCGTGGCTTCGAACGATTTGTGATTTTGCGTACTATCGATGATAAATGGAAAGATCACCTCTATGCCATGGATCAATTGAGAGAAGGGATCAATCTTCGTGCGTATGGGCAGAAGAATCCACTTTTAGAATACAAATCAGAAGGGTTCAAAATGTTTCAGGAAATGATGACAAACATGAATTCCGTTACGGTTCAACGATTATTCAGAACACAACTTCAAGGGATGGATCAAACACAGGGTGTTCAGGAACGATCCGTCAGAAACGTCCAGACATCTCATCAAGATACAACTGGCATGGGATTTCAGGGGCAGCCAGAAGAGCAAAAAGCAAACCAACCCCAACAGGTTCGAACACCGATCCAAGTCGGAAAAAAACATGGCCGGAATGAAAAAATAACGGTTCAGAGTCCCGATGGAATACAAATTGAGATCAAATATAAAAAACTCCAGAATTATTTAAATAGAGGATATACTCAGGTGTCATAATGTCGGAAAAATTACGGTTCGAAACTAAAGCGATTCATGTTGGAAATAAACCGGATGAAGAAACCGGGGCTGTGTCGCCCCCAATCCATTTTACATCAACATATCAACAAATTGGTGTGGGCAAAAACCATGGTTTTGATTATTCACGTGCAGCCAATCCAACTCGACAGCGATATGAAGAAAATATTGCGTCGTTGGAAAGTGGGAATTATGGAATTGCATTTGCCAGTGGGATGGCGGCCACAACAGCTCTATTCCAAACCTTGACTCATGGAGATCATGTTATTATTGGTAGGAATACTTATGGTGGTACCTACCGAATGGCGGTTGAAGTTTTATCCAAACATGGTTTTTATTTTGAGTTTGTAGATACGAGGTTTTTGGATCAAGTTGAAAATGGAATCAAACCCAATACAAAATGGATCTTTCTTGAAACACCAACTAACCCGTTATTAGAATTATGTGATATAAAAGCAATTGCGCAGTTATGCAAATCACATGATGTTAAGTTGGCTGTTGATAACACTTTTATGAGCCCTTTTGGACAAAACCCTTTAGCGTTCGGTGCAGATTTGGTCATGCACAGTGCCACAAAATCTATTGGTGGGCATAGTGATTTGCTAGGTGGGGTATTAATAACAAATGAAAAAGAATTGGCAGACCAACTTTATTTTATCCAAAAATCTGGTGGAGCTGTGCCGAGTCCATTTGATTGTTGGATGTTGCTTCGTAGCACAAAGACCATGGGGCTTCGTGTTCAGAAACAATCGGATAATGCCATGACATTAGCACATCGGTTAGAATCTCATCCATCCATTGAATCAATCATGTATCCCGGTCTTGAATCTCACCCTCAGTTTGAATTGGCAAAGTGTCAGCAACTTAATTCAGACGGTGTACCTATCTTTGGAAGCATCATTTCTTTGGAGTTGGGATCGGTAAAAGCCCGTGACAATTTCTTATCAAAAATTCAATTATTTACCTTAGCAGAAAGTCTTGGTGGTGTAGAAAGTTTGGTATGTGTCCCATTTGGCATGACTCATGGATCAATGCCAGTGGGATTCAAAAATGAAATTGGTCTCACCGAGTGCCTAATTCGTTTATCGGTTGGTATTGAACACGTTGAAGATTTATATGCTGATATTACCCAAGCATTGAAAAA
This sequence comes from uncultured bacterium, assembly GCA_964648395.1. Lineage (GTDB taxonomy): Bacteria > Fidelibacterota > Marinisomatia > Marinisomatales > UBA1611. Next base: position 11,528 of record CAZYLQ010000001.1, read on the forward strand.
ATAAATTATGAGTGAATTATCGGTAGAAAATCGTTATTTTAATGAAAGACATTTGGCTCTATCTTCGAGAATATTCGAGGAGATTCGTCTAATTAATTTTTTTCACCTATTTAATTATCAAAATTGTCGGAGGACAATATGATCTTATTGCGAAGAACTTTTAATCCATTAATTCTTTTAATGGTTCTGGTTGGATTTGCATTTTCAGATGTTACGGTATCCCTAAGTGATGTAGAGGTGGATGGATATACTGCGGATATTATTGTCCCGGTAAACCTTAGCAATCCCAATGATGGCGTTGGAGGGTTCCAATTCGACGTAATTGCTTTGCCTGCCTTAGTTCAACTTTCAGATGTAACGCCATCTGATGAAGAAAACTTTAGTGCAGATTATACTGTTTTTGAAGACGGATCTGGTCGCGTAGTTTTTTATTCAAATAATGCCACAGGTGTTGGTGCAGGTGGTAATGCAGTAGTTTTAAATCTTCATTTTGATGGATCAGCCATTTTATCTGCGTCATTGGATTTGGAAATGTTCTCATTGGCTGTAAGTGATGAGGATGGGAACATATTAGAAAGCAGTGCAGAGGGCGGATTAATTACTATTGGAAATGTTGTTACAATTAGTGCAACATCTGATACGGGTGATGTGGATGAAGAAGTTTTTCTCGATATTAATTTAGATAATCCCGGGGTTGTCGGGGGCCTCCAGTTTGATCTTTATGATACACCCAACTATCTTGATGTATCTGGTTTTACTACCACAGACCGTTCAAGCGGATTTTCTGTGGATTATACCCAATTAGAAAATGGGATGACTCGTGTTATCATGTATGACGGAAACAATGGGAATATTGCACCAGGTGAAGGTGCAATATTGAATATGACCATGACTATTCATTCGAATGCTTACAATTCAAATGTTGGTGTGAATTTTGATAATGCGATTGTCACGGATGAAATTGGTGGAACCTATTGGGTCGCTGGTGCAGATTCCGGAACAGTTACAGTTACCCCAGGCTATATTGAAGAGCCACACAATTTAGAAGCACAAGATGGAATGGATGCACAGGTTCTTTTATCATGGGATCCTCCTTATGGGCCAATCCCTGAGGATTTTGAAGAAGATTTTGAAGAGGGTGAAATTCCTGAAGGTTGGACGATGACCACCAACTCTGCCCAGGGCTGGTTCATTACGCAGGATGGTTCAAGTGCATTCTGGACCATCCCATCTCACACATGGTATATGTGCTCTAATGATGATATGGCTGATGATGATGGTTCTGTCGATTATTTGATTACACCGCCAATAAATGTTAGTGGAGCAGAAAGTATAATTTTGAATTTTGCATCTTATTATGATGGTGCATATAGTCAAACAGCGCACATTGAAGTGAGTACGGATGGATCTAATTTCACTGAAGTTACTTCATTAAATCCCGCATCAGAATGGGTTATGGAATCCATAGATTTATCTGAATACGGTGGTGCACCAAATCTTTATATTGCATTCCATTCCAATGATAACGGGGTTTGGGCATCCGGCTGGGCTGTGGATGATATCATGATTAATTTTAGTGCAAGGGCAGTTGAACAAACCGTTCATTTTAATTTGACTGAAACAGGCAATTGGGTTGTTACTGCTGATAAGGAGGATGTGATTCAACGTTTTGGCGGTGGAATTCCTTATGAATTAAGGGTGGATATTGATAATCCTATCACACCTGAGACTCGTCCCGTAGAAATCGATGCATATAAAGTGTATAGATCTTATAATGAGAATAGCGATTTTGAAGAAATTGCGGAAGTAGATGGTAATACAACAATCTATCTAGACGAAGGTGTAGTTAACAGTACTACTTATTTTTATAATGTTACAGCTATTTACCCGGATGGTACTGAATCCCAACCTACCAACACAGTTTCTGCCACGCCGGTCGAATGGGTTGAATGCTGGATGGATGATGGTGCTTCGCTCACAGGGCAAATGGATACATTAGATTTTTACATCAATAATGAAACAGATCTAGGACTGTTTTACTTTGAAATTGTGGATTATCCTGATGTAATTAGCAGTATTAATATTCTTCCCACGGAAAGAACTTCGAATTGGTCCATTGAGATTTCAAATCAGGGTAATGGTACTATTGCTATTACTGGTATAAGTCTTGGAGGTCCCCTAACAGCCGGAGATGGAGCTGTGTGCAGCGCTATTCTTTACCCGGATGCAGATGAGGCAATGACAGTTTCACTTTCCTACTCCAACGGCACTGCTATCCAGGATGTAAACTTTGTTGATTTGAATTGGACCAGTGAAAGTGCAACCTATGAGGTAGGGATTGAAACACAATATATTACTTTAACCGGTGGTTATGGGGATGGTGGTTCTAATTTTACATCTTCAATTATTTTAGAGAATACACAATCGGTATATGGACTTCAATTGGATATAGCACCTGATCCACCATTTATGATGGGGACCGAAGTGAACGTAAGTGACGCCCATGATTTTTCTGACTGGGAAGTGTCAGGAATGGTGATTGGGAATTATTATCGAGTAACCTTGGTGAACAATGCTCATAATTCACCAATCAATCCAGGAATTTCCCATATAGCTGATATAACATTTGAAATTCCTGCTGGCACACCAGATGCATCCATAGTTGTTTTGGATTTACAGGATGCTGAGATTACAGATTTTAATGATTTGCCCATGCATGCTGAATCAATTCCTGGTGAGGTTTATATCGGAATTCCGCCTGCAGCTTACACAATCCAAAACATTTCTGGTGCACTTATCCCTGGCGGGGCTGGAACATTCGATGTTCATTTGGATAATACTGAATTGGTGGGAACATTGCAATTTACATTGGTTGATATTCCCGAGAGTATGACAGTAACAAATGTAATTCCTGTGGGGCGATTCGATGATGGAATAGTTGATGGCAGTTCGGAAGAACAAGAAGATGGTACTTATTATTTCCTTGGTTATGATTTTTCTTCAGGGATTGAAGCAGGGTCTGGGCCCATTCTTGAATTTGAGGTTGAATTTGATGACAACTTGGATAATTCATCCATTATTATGACAATGGCCAGTTATGCTACTGGAGATGCGGGTGCAAACCCACTGACAACCGTTTTCCATAGTTTTGGGCAGTTTACAGGGTATTTTGTTGCCGTGGATGATGAAGTAAATATTCCTGGTGAATTTGCCCTACATCCAAACTTTCCAAACCCATTTAATCCAACAACAATGATCGCTTATGATTTGCCTGATGCATCAGATGTACAGTTGAATATTTATGATCTCATGGGAAGAAATATCAATACGGTTGTTGATCAAAACCAATCTGCCGGTCGCCATTTTGTGACTTGGAATGCAAATGATTACCTTGGTAATCAAGTTAGTGCCGGTGTTTATATTTACAGGCTGCAAGCAGGAAATATGATATCTACCCGAAAAATGGTCTTGATGAAATAATCTGGCTCAGACAGAGTAATTTAAAAAGCCCTTTTCCTGTAGGTGAAGGGCTTTTCTATTGTAAAATATTTGTAATTTCCCGCCTTAATTTTTTGCCGCGGTGGTGGAATTGGTAGACACGCCAGATTTAGGATCTGGTGCCCTTTGGGTGTGAAGGTTCGAGCCCTTTCCGCGGTACAAAAAAGCCCTTCGTTAAAAATGGTGAAGGGCTTTTTATTAATATCTATTAAGTTTGCTTTTTACCAGTCGTCGTCGCCCCAATCGTCATCATCGCCAGATTCTTCCTCAAGGTATTCTGCTTGTTCATCGAGCCAGGCCTGGTAGCCTTCATCATCATGAATGGTAAAGAAGCCTCTCATCCGGTAGTGGCCTAATCCACAAAGCTGGGCGCAGGTGATTTCTAATGATTTCCCTTCCCGTTTTGTCCCAACGGTGGTTTTAAGAAATTCTTCAGAGGTCATGGTGGAGGTAAAATGAACCGGAATACTCATCCCTGGGATCGCATCCTGTTTTACTCGTAGTTCAGTTAAAGTGAAACTGTGGATCACATCCTTGGATGTAAGATCGATCCGAATCTTTTTATTAACGGGAACATGGAGTTGGTTCACGGTGTAGAAATCGTCTGCTGCATTGTCGCTGGAACGGTCCAACCCGATAGGATTTTCCTGCTCATCTACCAAATCAACCCGTACATCACCGAATTTGCCATCTGGTCCAGGATAGTGCATATTCCAGGCAAATTGCTGTGCCACCACACGAATATGAACGGATTCATAGGGTGATGGAACATCTGTGACCCGAGCTGCCCAGATCGGAAATCCAAATCCGAAAAGGATCACAATTTCGATCACAGCCACGACTGCTTCCAGTAGGGATGAAAAATGTGATTTTACACCTGTATAATCTGCTTTCGCATTCTTAGATGCCCGGAACTTGATCAGGCTGACAATAAAAAATATACCCCAGCCTATAAATAAGACCAGCATGAGCCAATGGACAATTGCATTAATTTCATCAATAGCGGCGCCCTGCACCGACATATTGATGGGTAAACCTAATTTATGGAGAATATCGATCAAAAGAAGATCCTCTACTGTTTATTCAATTGTTGAAATTTTTTCGTTTTTTTCCCGATCGAAATGATCGTAGCGATCACAGCACCCAATACTCCGCCCGTTACACCCAGAAGTGTAAGGATCGCCCAATTCATTCCCTGCGCTGCAGGTGCATTGGGATCGCCAAAACAAGTGGCACATGCCTCTACAGTTTCCGGAATGAACAACAGGATGAATGAAAGGATGATAATGTAAAAGGTTCTTTTCATGGATCAGATCTGTTTGAATTTCTTAACCACTGAAAAGCCATAGGCAATGAGACCCGCCGCCACCAGAAACGAAATTCCTGCTAGCATGTTCGAAACCATACCGGGATTAGAAGGATGTGTGATCTCAAATACGCCATAGTATCCGCTGATCAGGACTGACACCGCGATGAAAAAGAAATGGAATTGTTTAAGGGAAATCATGAAAGACTTGTGTGGTCAATGACAGTAATCATGGGGATGAACATGCAAAACAGGAAAAAGATAAATGTCAGGGTCAAGATCCAGATAATGGTTTGCTTTTCGTTAATAAGATGCATGAAATATCCTGCCACCAGACTGGCTTTAACTGTTGCGATGGTTAGAGCCAAAAAGATTGCTTCGGTTGTAGAAATATCCATGTAGGATGCTGCCACTGTTAAGACTGTTAATACAGCCAATGCACCAAATACGGTTAAATAAACCCTAATGTGATCTTCTATATGTCCGTTGTCGTGATCGCTCATTGTCGTCCCCTATAGTAAGTAAAGGATCGGGAATAGGAATATCCAGACCAGATCCACAAAGTGCCAGTAAAGTCCAGCCACTTCAATTCTATTTGTAAATCGCTCAGGATCGGATTGCCACATCTTATTCCCGAATGGTAACCAGAAATAGCCCATAACAATCATGCCACCGATGATGTGGAGTCCGTGCAATCCAGTCAGGGTAAAATAGATGCCCATGAATGTACTGGATGATGGATAGATCCCATGATGGAATTTCCCGGTATATTCAAAATATTTGATCACCAGAAATATCAATGCACACAGGAGAGTAAGTCCCATGTACATTTTATATTTTTCAAAATCTTTCATTTTCAGGGATGCCCAGGACATAATCACCGTGACACTTGATGAGATCAATACCAAGGTGTTTACTGTCGCCATTGGAATACTCAATTTCGAACCCCAGTAGGCAAAATCGCCGACTGGCGCTGCCATTCTCAGGAATACATAGGCAGAGAATAGCCCGCCAAAAAGCATGACTTCGGAAGCTAGGAAAACCCAGATTCCTAATTTAGAATTATTCAGGCCTGTATCAGGTCTTTCTTCAATTGTGTATGGTATTTGCACCGTCAGAGTCCTTTATTTTTCTGTTTGCGGTGAGAAATCTTTTTCTGCACCAGGAACACTATATTCATAAGGTCCGCGGTACACTTCAACGTCGCTTTCAAAGTTCGCATGGGGAACAGGAGGAGAAGGCGCTGACCATTCAACAGTCGTTGCACCCCAAGGATTCCGATCCACTTTTTCGCCATTGAACATGGAAACAAATACATTAATAATGAACGGAATTTGTGCAGCCGCGAGGCAGAATGCAGAAATGGACATAAATTCATTCCATTGAAGCACATCCTGTGCGTGAGCATAAAGTTGTCCGCCATCATACAAACGGCGGGATACACCTGCCAGTCCTTGGATAAACATGGGCATAAAAATGCCATTCATAAAAATCAATGAAGGCCAAAAATGGAGTTTGCCAAGGGCTTCACTCATTTTCCGTCCCGTCATTTTTGGAAACCAATAATAGATTCCCGCAAAGAGACCGAAGATCGTTCCCGGTGCTACGACATAATGGAAGTGGCCAATCACATAATACGTGTCGTGGAGATGAATATCCGAAGCACCAACGCCAAGAGGAAGACCAGTCAATCCGCCAATCCCAAACATGGGCAGGAATGCCAAGGCAAAAAGCATAGGTGTTGTAAAGCGGATGGATGCACCCCAAAGTGAAATAAAGAAGGCTGTCAAAATAGCAACCGACGGAATAGAAATAATCATGGTGGTTGTTTGGAAAAAAGCACTCATGGCCTGTCCCATTCCAGTCAAGAACATATGGTGTGCCCAAACGATGAAAGACATAAACCCGAGGAAAACGATAGAATAAACGAGTGTTTTATATCCCCAGAGCGGCTTCCTTGTATTGTTGGCGATCACTTCTCCCACGATTCCCATGGCAGGCAGGATCAATACATATACTTCCGGATGTGCCAGAAACCAGAATAAATGTTGCCAGAGCAGGGGAGAACCGGAGCCATAAACATCCACGGTTGCACCGCTATAAACCAATCCACTGGGAAGGAAGAAACTGGTACTTGCCACCCGATCCATCAATTGCAGAAATGCAGCCGCTTCAAGGGGTGGAAAAGCCAAGACCAATAAAAAAGCTGTAACAAACTGCGCCCATACGAAAAATGGAAGTTTGAACCAGGTCATGCCCGGTGCACGGAGTTGGACAATCGTTACAATAAAATTCATAGATCCCAGAAGGGATGAGGTGATCAAAAAGACCATCCCGATGAGCCACATGGTTTGCCCGGTTTCAAAGATCGATAGTGGCGGATAAGATGTCCAGCCGGATCTTGCAGCACCTTCAGGCATGAAGAAACTGGTTAGCATGATCACGCCACCAACAAAATAAGACCAGTAACTGGCTGCATTCAGTTTAGGGAATGCCATGTCCGGTGCGCCAATCTGCAAAGGAACAATATAGTTTCCAAATGCACCGACAGCTAAAGGTACAATGCCCAGGAAGATCATGATCGTTCCGTGCATGGCACCAAGCATGTTGTATTGTTCCGGCAAAAGTATTCCAGTTTCACCGAACAGATGTCCAATCAGTGGAATGACTGTTTCCGGGTAGGCCAATTGCCATCTCATGACCATCATCAGGCCAAATCCAAAAAGCAGGAATAACACCGAAGTAATCCCATATTGGAGGCCAATTATTTTATGGTCTACAGAAAATATATATTTCTGTAAAAAATTCTCTTTGTGGTGAGAATCATTACTCACGTGATTTCTCCGAGGTTAATTAATTTTAATTAAGAATTGTTCAGTCTATGGCTAGACCATAATTTTTTTCAAAAACATCCGTACCAAGCATTCGTATTGCATCCCAAGTCATCTTAGTACATACACGAGCGCAAACTTGACAGCCGGTACATTCATTAAATCGAACCTGGACAGGTGGAATTGGAATTTCATATTTATCCTTCGCTACTGGTTCTATACAATCAACGGGGCAAAACGGCACACATGCAAGACAACCTGTGCAATTATCTTCATCAACAACTGCCATGAGCTTCGGACGTTTTGTTTTTTCTCGAGGAACGTCTGGTAGATCTGGAATTCCTTTAAAATGATTATATGTGTTTGCCATGTTTTTCAAAAAATATCAGACAATCAATTTACTAATAAAATTTAAAATGAAAGAAATGAAATTTACTCTAGGATATATTTTTCTATTACCCAACCTGCCACAAAAAAAACAATGCCAGCTAGGAGCAATTTAGGGTCCATCAATCGGGGGAATTTAATAATAAACCCAATTCCGATCATTGTCATACCCAGGATTTCCAATCCTTTGGCCCCGTAATACATTATTCAGTATCCGGTTTTAGTTCTGAAATAATGGCGACCTGTTCCTTAAAGGCATAATTCTTGATTATAAGAGACCAGACATGATGTCCGTAAGCGATAAGGAATAAAGGTCCGTGTAGCCAGGATGATGGCATGTGGTTATCCACGGCACCACCATGAATAAATACGGCACTTACCAAAGTAAGCGTTAACATGAGATGTGGAAACAGTTTCATTTTTAATTTTCGTTCCCGTATCCAGAGTTCATTTTCTCCCAGCTTATTTAAAATGGCTTCCTTGATTCCTTTACCAGTAGATATAAAAAAATACATTACTACTGTTTCTGTTATGGCAAATATCAAGATCATAAACAATGCAAAGCGAGGGTGGTTTGCACCTAGCAAATCCATTTGAAAATATCCACTAATTCCTGTCAAGGTTAAGTTTATGAAATTAACAAACATGAGCAAGTAACAAGTGATCATAAATATCCACATTTGAGTTTCTTTTCTCCGGGTTAAAAATGGGAGCAGAAAATACTAAACTAACTTTAACTTTTCATAGGAAGATGCGTCTAAATATTCTATCCATTGTAAAAGAAAACTGGTAAATTTGAAATCCGAATTGATCAAATTATATAAGGAAAAATAACATGAAGCTTAAGAAATTAATCGTCAGCGGAATTGCCTTGACTGTTGCAATCGCGTTTGTGGACGCAGGTACCTTAAAAGGGAATGTGAAATATGACGGAAAACCGCCCAAGGCCAAAAAGCTGAGAATGGATGCCGACCCGGTTTGTGGTGCATCTCATTCAGGCCCTGTTTACAGTGAAAGTTTCAAAATGGCAGCTGATGGCTCCATGGCAGAAGCAATTGTTTATTTAAAAAATGTTTCCTATTCTGGTGGTTCTCCTGCAGGCCCTGTCGTTTTAGACCAGAAAGGCTGTATTTATAATCCTCATGTATTTGGAATGGTAGCAGGGCAAGAACTGCTGATTAAAAACAGTGACGCCACGCTGCACAACATCCACTCCAGACCCAATGTGAATAAGGAATTTAATTTTGCTATGCCGAAAGTAGTGAAAGAAAAAAAATCAACTTTTTCGGAATCTGAACCAGAACCATTTTACATTAAATGTGATGTTCATCCCTGGATGAAAGCTTGGGTCTTGGTCTCAGATCATCCATACTTTGCAGTTACAGATTCAAATGGGAATTTCTCCATTGATGGCATACCAGCTGGATCTTATGAAGTGGTTTGCTGGCAGGAAAAATTTAAAAAGAAACCGATGACTGCAACAGTTACAATTGGTGATGGTGAAACCAATCAGGATTTCACATTTACACGACCAAAGAAAAAGTAATTAGACGTTTTAATGAAAAAAAAGGCGGAGCATTTGTTCCGCCTTTTTTTTGACTAATCTTAACTATGAAAAAGATAATAATATTTTTATTAATCCACATTGCATATAATTGCAGTGCCCCGGAAAAAGTATATCCTGTAAAAGGGACAGTTTATGAGATCAAACCGGATTCCATGATAATCGTTATTGCACATGATACAATTCCTGATCTTATGTATCCAATGGTCATGCCCTTTGATTTGAAAGATCTGAAAGAGATCGAAGGATTGTCTATTGGAGACAGTGTTCATTTTGAATTTGTTTGGGGCGATACATCCACGTGGGCTCGGAAGTTTAAAGTTGTGGGTCAAGGGAAATTTCCGGAGGATGAGGATGATGATTTTTTCGAAAATGAAGACTATTATGAACGAGACAAAGGTGACATCATTGAAGATGTAACTTTATTGGATCTGGATAGTTCGTTGGTTCACCTGTCTGATTCTGATGGGAAGTACCGGTTTTTGTCTTTCATTTTTACCCGGTGCCCCATGCCCAATATGTGCCCGGCTGTGGTGATTAAGAATGATTATTTAGTTAAGGCATTTAAAGAAATGAATAACATAGAATTTGTTATGGTTAGTTTTGATTATAAACACGACACACCTTCGGTGTTGAAAGACTTTTATGGTTCAACCATAGGAGGATTTGATAACTGGAAGGTGTGGTCCAGCACGGGTCATATTGAAGATGTATATCGTTTAGCTAAACAAAGTGGTTGCAACTTTTGGGGAATTGAAGAAAATAAAATTGGACATACACTTCGGTCTATTTTAATAGGCCCTAACCGTGAGATATTGGGTAACTGGCCCGGTGATAATTGGAAAGCAGGAAACATTAAAACTGCAATTGAATTATTAATTAAATAACTCCCTCCAGGCCATAGTTTTTAAAAGAGTGGTATCCGCAGATTGATGGAAAGGAAAGAGAAAAAAAGATATTAATAAAGCCATTCATTTTCAAATGATTGGCTTTATTAATATTAAATATGCAATAGGTTTCTACCAGTCATCGTCGTCACCCCATTCATCTTCATCTTCGTCTTCATCCCCACTAAATTCATAACCGTTTTCATCAAAATAATCTTGAATCGTTTTATCTATGTTGGTTTTCCCTTTAATGCTCCAAACATAATCCCGGAGTCCGTCCAGCATAGCTTCTGTATCCCCATTCATTTTGACAAGCTCTTCGCCCCAGTCATTTTTGGCACCATCTATCGTTAGCAGATCTTCTGTAGGGAGAAATGGTGCTGGCATTTTAGTTCCCGGCATAATGTTTTGTGGATCACGCAACCATTCTTTCACCCAATCTGGATTCAAACGATCTTTGGTCAGGGCCATGTTTGGTGCCCACGTGGAGGCATCCTGTTTCGGAAATGTTGTACCATAAAAATGACAATTATCACAGGCACCCAACTCATGGAGCATTTCGCCGCCTTTGAATTCGATGGAATTTTTATTAATGGCTAATTTAGAAGAAAATAACCTTTTCACAATTTCTTTA
>CAZYLQ010000001.1:22644-53322 GCA_964648395.1 uncultured bacterium
TATTAATGGCTAATTCATCCCGATAGGAGATCTTTTCATTATCTAAATGCTGGAAATACTTGATGATGGCATTCCATTGTTCATCGGTGATCTGATGGAAACTGGGCATCCGCACTTCAAGATTCGGGCGAATTATAGATGGGTTATTAAAGAAACTTAATAGCCAATCTGGATTTACCTTAGCACCCTCCGTATTCAGATTCGGCGGGGCGTATTCAGCAGCACCGATATAATCTACCAATTGACCACCAAAATCATCGATCAAGTGGCAACCTTGGCAGTTGAATTGTTTAATCAATCTTGCTCCATTCTGTGCCATTTCATCCACACGATTATGGGCTTTTATTCCTTCATCCACTTTATTGGCATTAAATCCCAATATGGCTGTAGTAATGGCTTCAATTTCTGTTTTATTAAAATCAAAGTTTGGCATCTTTAGTTTATCCAATGCCGGGCTGACCTTATCACGGTCAAAAATTCTAGGATTACTTAATTTTGCTTCAAACCATGCAAAATTGGTATGGTCAATATCATGATGGAGCCCAAAATCCAATTTTATTGTCGGTTTAGAACCTTGTTCTGTTAAATCTGTCCCTATAGGTTTGGCTTTTTCAAATCCATCAATTGTATGACAGCCGAAGCAGCCATAATGCGTAATACTTTTTTTAGCCACATAATCAAGTTTTTGATTCAGATTCATTCCGGCTAATTTTTTTGTAGCATAGGACTCAGGCATCTGCTTGGACAAGTGAGTAAATGCGACTTTATCTAGGGAATTCTCATTCAGACTAACATCAGGTAAATTATCAAAATCTTCATTTCGGAATGACATGATATAAGCTGTAATGTCTTTTGCATCTTTATCATTCACTCGAAGGTTTGGCATCCGAGACTCCGGATTATAAGCTAAGGGATCCTTAATCCAATTATAAACCCATTCTGCAGATGTTTTAGACCCAATACCAATCAGATTAGGGCCCTGGCGTTTTGTTAATTCTTTAAGGGAAGTTTCAGTTTCGAGCGGTTCGGGTTCAATAACATGGCAGCCCAAGCAACCAATAGATTCAAATAAATGTTGCCCTTTTTCAGCATCTCCCATGAATCGATAATCTGATGTGGATTTTTTACCACCATTTTCGGATGAAAGATAGGTACTCATTGCATAGATCTCAGCATCATTCCATGCCTGCATTTCTGTTGAATTTTGGTTGTCCTGGCCAAATGTAGATGGCATCTTGGTGTTGTGTCTGAATTTCTTTGGATCTTGAATCCACTTGGCTATCCATTCCCGAGAAACTTTTTCATCCAAGTTTTTTAGATTTGGTCCTACTTTAGATAATTGTGGGTAATCCTGAACAAGGTGGCAACCATTACATCCCGATTTATCTACTAGTGAAAGGCCAAGATTTAATTTATCAGCTCCTTTCAGATCCAAATTATTATTGTGGCATTTAAAACAAGATGCTTCTGTATACTGGGTTGGTAACATGGGTTGGAGCCAATGATGCATTACTTCCCAATCATATTCTTCTTCCCAGCGTGCTTTTTCTTCTTCATTACTTGGTGTGTGTGTGGATGAAATAAATGACGTTCCCCGCCCACGGCCAGCATGGCAACTGGTACACCCAAAGGTATCCATGGGGTGTGAAGAAGCAGATGTAATATATAGATCTAAATTAGGATGAGTAGTAAAGGGTTGGGGTGCATCAACAAAGTCGGGATTTTCGATACCTAAATGGCAACTGGTACAACGATCCACTTTGGGAACTGCTGCAAAGTTCACATCATATTTAACATCCTTGACCACCACCTGATTCACCTTATAGTATGGATCAAGGAAATCAATGATAGGTAGGTCACGAACAATGTCGCCTACTTTATTAGCAAAGGTCATCCGTTCACGGTCGATCTTACTGAGTTTATTATCAACGATCGTTACATCTTTTAAAACAATATTGAGTTCATCTTTCTTTAGTTTTACATTTGCTTTTAGATTTTTGATTGCTTTTTCAGTTTCATTGATCTCTACCTCAGATGCTTCCTTAATGAGTTGGTACTTATGAAGCAATTCTAAAGCCGCCGCATAATCGTTTTTATTAGAAGGTCCATGGTGGTCTCCATCATCCTGGTGGGCGTTTTCTGCTTCAACAAGATATTTGAGTCCATCCACTTCAGCCTTTTGGCCTTGGTAGATCATATTCTCATTGTAGTAACGGCCTTTAAGTGTTTTTAAAGTCTCATCAAGATTAACCAATGTTTCATTTTGAATATCTAATTCAGATTGAGCCTTGACCAAATCTTTTTCAAATGAGGTGCGTTCAGCTGAAACAGCTTCTAACTCCTTTTCCAGATTCTTTTCAGTGATTCCAATTTCCATTTTCCGGAATTCACGCTGATAAACTTTGAATTCATCATCATTATCATCAACAAATGTCCAAGCCATACTGATCAAAAACAGGATGGATGATATGGCAAACCATTTATTTAATTTCTGAATATCCCAATAGCGTTCGTCGTTATTAAACATGTATAAACCTAAATATTAAAAAACCATTCTGGAATTGCGATAATGTATTTCAGGTTGAAGAACCAGCGGAGATACATCTTAATGGGCAATGAAAACATGGATAGTCCAAAAAGCATTAATGTTGTATATCGGATTGGACCTATTTTTTCAAATAGATCCTTTAGCCACGTTTTTGCTAAGAGAATAGGGAACACGAACATGTAGGCAAACACTGCCAGAAATCCCATAAATTCCCTTAGCATGATATTTGCCGGTAATCCTGTGCTGAGCATTTTTACCCAGAAATACTCAGAAAGATTCACATTGTTCAATGGAACTACTTTATGGGGGTCCCAATATTCAAAGGGACCGAAGAAATTCCAATTTGGTCCACGGAAGAAGGTTCCAATTACGATTAGGAAAAGCCATAAAATGAGCCACCCATACATAAAAATAAATATGCCGATCCGCCGTTCCTTAAAGGAATAATACCCGTCCCCTTTGGGATTCGTATCAATGTAAGGAATAGCCATCATTCCGAAAATGATGAACATGGGGAAAACAATTCCAGCCAACCACGGATCGAAATACACTAGCATTTCCTGGAGTCCAAGAAAATACCAGGGTGCTTTAGATGGATTTGGCGTTGATGCCGGATTCGCTGGTTCTTCCAATGGTGCAGCAACCAAGATTGACCAGACTATCAAGAATACCATAAATAAAATTAAAGCAATGAATTCAATATAAACCAAGTCCGGCCATACCAGAACTTTATCATCCGGGTCATTGTATTCTTCTGGCTTCAACCCTTCTGCTAACCTATCGTCATTGATGTATGCTTTCTTCATTCCCAGCCAAATGTAGAAAAACATGGAATAAACCAATAGTACGATTGGAAAGTTATCCGGCTTTGTAAGGGTAATTTTGAAGTTTGGATCAAAATAACCAACTATAAAGAAAAAAGTGATGAATCCCATTCCAGCCCAAAGCCCTGGTTTTGTCCATAGTCTCCATATTCCCAATTTACGATTCAGTTTATCAAACCAATCTGTTGGTGGAAAAATGAGTGGTGTTAAAAGGGTTAAAAGTGTAAAACTGACAGTGGGAGCTGAAAGTGTGTCAATTACAGATTTAAATGTTTCAACCATAAGAATCTCAAATCAGTGTTTATAGAGGGCCGGAGATTCCGCCATCCTTTCGGATACGCCAGAAATGTACGGCCAGGAATATCATCATAATAAAGGGTACGGCAATACAGTGAAGCACATAAAATCTAAGTAGTGTAGCTTCGCCTACAAATCTACCACCCAATAATGCAAAACGCACATCTGAACCCATATGGACCAAATTAATATCTCCAATCGCAAGTAAAGAAGCACCTGGGCCTTCATGACCAATAAATGGATGTGCCCTCGCCATATTTGTCCCTACGGTCACTGCCCAAATTGCTAATTGATCCCAAGGAAGAAGGTAACCGGTGAATGATAAAAACATAGTCAAGGTCATGAGAAGTACTCCAACACCCCAATTAAATTCACGTGGTGGTTTGTAAGAACCAGTCATGAAAACACGAAGCATGTGTAACCAAACAGTTAAAACCATGGCATGAGCACCCCAGCGATGAAGTTCACGCATCATACCCAAGGGTACTTGTTCTGTAAGGTCTATGATATCTGTATAGGCATATTCCACTGTGGGTCGGTAATAGAACATGAGCAGAATTCCTGTAATTGTGAGGACTACAAAGAGGAAGAACGAAAGTCCACCCATACACCAAGTATAGCCAACCTTAACAGCATGTTTTGGTAATCGAGCAGGATGGAGATGAAGAAAAACGCTCCCAAGGATTGCATGCATCCGTTGGCGCCGAGTATGGGGTACACCAGATCGAATGATAGATTTCCAAACTTGGGATTCACCCATCCGTTCTAAAAGTGTTTTTTGTTTTTTGTCTTTTGCCATTGTATCTAAAGTGATTAATTAAACTACCAAGAATGATTCAGAATTTGCCCACTCGCCTTTTTCCCATTTAAAACTTTTTGTTTTATCAACGAGAATTTGTCCGTCATTTGAAAGAGATACTTTATATCTTTCCAATGGACGGGGTGCTGGGCCTTCGAAATTAATTCCGGTCATACGGAAACCGCTTCCGTGACACGGACATTTAAATTTTCCTTCTGTTCGCAGCCAATTTGGTGTACATCCTAAATGGGTACAAACTGTGGATAGAGCAAAGATAGATTCTTCATCTCTAACTACCCAAATATTAAATGATTTTTTATATCGGATATCCACTGTATTTATTGCATAATCATTCGGAAAACCAATTTTTAATGTTTGAGGGGGCTCGAATAATACATTCGGGAAAAGAAACCTAATCATCACTGTAAAAAATCCACCAGTTGCGCCGGCAAAAGCTATCCATCCTAGGGACAACCATTTAAAAAATCCACGCCGACCCATTTCTATTCCATTTTCAGAATCTTTGGTGGATGTACCTACCGATGCGGTTGGGGTTAGTTTTTCTTCACTCATAATTATATAACTTTGTTGTACGCAGATTGTAATGTTTTCATGGCAGCATCTCGAATCCGAAGATTCTCATCAGATTTTGCTAACGAAACTAATTTTGTTTTGAATTGATCCTGTTTCAATAGAGACGAGACTTCAATCGCCACAAGAATCACTTTATTTTTTTCTGCTTCATCCACTTGGGGAAAAGCATTTAAATATTGTCTGTCCATGAGGCTTTCAATGATGAAGGCACCGGATGGATCCCCCATCTTGGCTAAAGCAACGGCTGCATCCCATTGAATATTTGGTTCTTCATCCTCTAATAATTTTTTCAATAATGGGATGGATTCTGGATTGCCTATCAATCCCATAGAAATAGTGGCACCGAGTCTCTCATCAGGAAAATCAGAATTTTCAATAATCTCTTTTAATTTATTGGATGCATTTTTTGTACCTATCAAACCAACAGCCTGAATTGCAGCTCGCCGCGATTCACGATTTTCATCATTTAATCCATCAACCAATATTTCGGAATAAAAATTATCCCTGGTAACGCCCATGGCCAAAGCTAAATATGCCCTAACAAGAGGATCATCATGAATAGAATGATTATAAATAGAAACCATTTGATTTTTAAATGAAAGATCTGTTGGGATTTTATCCGGGTTGTTAAACACTTTTGATAATTCAAATGCAGATTGCCAGCGTTTGGAAGCAGAGCCGATCTTTACTTGGTTTAAAAGGGCTGAAGCATCATTTGTTTCAAAGGTAATGAAACGAAACAATAGAAAGAAAACCGCACCAAAAATAGCGATCATAAAGGGGATCAGGAAAAAAGAATAAAAAAGGGTATAAATCCTGGTTGATTCTTTTTTAGATAATTGTGTTACGTTTTCGTTCATGATTTTAAATAGATATTAGGCTTTATTTTAATATTCAGCTTCCATCTTTTAATTTTTCGATATCATTTTTTAAGTGCTTTGTCAAATTTTGAAGGTGCCGCACTTCTTTTTTTAATTTCATATGTTCCCCTAAAAAGATCAAGGTAAAAACCAAAACTAAGATGGAGATCATGGGCAACGAGTCCATTATAACTCTTTTTCACCATCATCATTTTGTTTTAATTGCAAGCCCAATAGAATTGGAAAAAAGAACAAGATAATACATCCAACCATGAGTAGTCCAACGGCCCATTCCAGATTCCGCATAAGCCATTCCAGTGTGAACCATTCCATTGTTTTATTAGAGCACCCATGTTACTAATGTGATATAAACTAAAAGAAGCAGTGTACACACAATCATAGAAATGACCTGCGTTTTAGTTAAAGATTCTTTTTGTGTTTGAGACATTAATTTCCTGCCCGTTTTGCTTTGACAATTGCGGATTTAATCTTTCCCCGTAAAGGTCTGTTATCAAGAGCATTAATCTCATCCATGTCGCCTTCTAATCCTTTGGAAATCAAGCGTTCAATTAATTG
This sequence comes from uncultured bacterium, assembly GCA_964648395.1. Classification (GTDB taxonomy): domain Bacteria; phylum Fidelibacterota; class Marinisomatia; order Marinisomatales; family UBA1611. Next base: position 29,143 of record CAZYLQ010000001.1, read on the forward strand.
GTCTTCTGTTTCACCGGCATCCGTATTGCCACTAGACGCCTCAGGGATTTGTGGCATGGGTGGACGTTCAAAAGTCCCCCGTTTAATTTTAACTATCATGGATTTGGCTTTTCCGCGAGTCACTTTATCCTCGTGGGCATTCACAGCGTCCATATCGCCATCTAATCCTTTATTCACCAATAAAGCTACTAGTTCTTTCGATGATAATGCATCTATTCCACCCCCTGCCGCACTTGCAACTCCACCAGAAGGCTTGTCTGGTTTTGGTGGTGTAATACCGCTTCGCTTGGCTTTAACAATGCCTGCTTTGGCCATGCCTCGGATGGGTTTTTCAGGGATGGCATTCACAAAATCCATATTGTTTTCCATGCCCATATTAATTGCGTAGTCGATATAATCTTGTCGCGATACAAAACCGCCAAATTGGTTTGCACTATCCGCACTGCTATCCGTTTGCTCATCTTCTTTGGTGAAATCTACTTTAGGTACAATTATATCTAATTTTTGCAGGATTTGTGACTTGGCTGACCAGTTGAATTGTGTTAAAAATGAAAAAAGGCCTTTGGATCTCCTCCTGCATGTTACCCAAACACCCAACTCTGTTTCTTCAATGGTAAATTGGACATATTCACTAACAAGTGGGGATGTCCTGAAAGTGAAACCAAATTCTTTTTCTTTTTCAACAGTAATGATTCGGCATTTAAAATAGGGAGCGATGGTTCGAGGTCGAATTTTAAAGAATGATCCTGGTTCAAGATTTAGATGGGTGAAAGAATATTTGTGGACATAGCGATCAATATCAAGAACAGGAAGTGCTCGCTGAATTCCATAGAACCACACATTATACATATTCAAAGATGTAATCATTTGCCACATGATGTCTTTGGTGGTGGAAAAATGGTGTTTGACAATACTTTCGCCTGTAAATGGGTCCCAGGCTGTCCAACTTTCGCCAACACCATTTTTGGGAACAGGTGGAGCCTGAAGTTTTGCTTCGGGCTGTTCAATACCTTCAAACTCAAGATCTTTCGATGAGTAATGCTGGATATTTCCGTCTGAAAATTCTATTTCATACTTGGTGGGGTAGAAATAGATCTTCTTCAGAATACCGGTTTCACCGCTATTGCGAACTGTACAGGCTGTACCCAGATCGATCCTATTTAGAATCATTAATAAAAGTCTTTGGTTGTCGTTTTAGTATAAACTGTTAAAAAATTGTTCTAAATCCAGCCCGAAACTTAATATTATGTTTGTCCATTTGAAGTGTAAAAGTTTTACTCGATCCACTAAAAATGTCTCTAATTTTGTCGGCTGTTTATGAATACATTTCGAAATTTTTCATATTTATCCACAGGATTAACTTATCTTTTGATTTTTGTAGGTGGAATGGTCCGTGTTGCCGGTGCTGGTATGGGATGTCCCGATTGGCCCAAATGTTTCGATCGTTGGATTCCTCCAACCAGTTTGGAACAACTTCCGGATCATATCGATCCTGCCAAATTCAATATCGTTTTGGCATGGATAGAATACAGTAACCGTTTATTTGGTGCATTGGTTGGATTGGTTATTATGGTCACTACATTTTTGGCTTTCAAATATTATAAACATGTGGATAAGATCAAATGGTCGGTTTTAGCTGCATTTTTTCTCACATTGGTGGAAGGTTGGCTCGGTTCTGTTTTGGTAGATACTGTATTAAATCCTATCACGATTACACTACATTTACTTCTGGCATTAGTAATTGTAATGCTCTTATTGTATGCAGCACAAGAAGCCTATTATGTAGAAAATCCTGAATCGGAGAAGATGAGTCGCTATCCTTCTGACCTGAAATGGATGTTTGGACTCCTAGCGGGTATTTTGCTCGTGGAAGTAGTTTTGGGAACCGAAATTCGCGGTGGTTTGGAAATGATTCGAGAAGATAACCCCATGGTAGAAAGCCAATTTTTACTTAATATGTTAGGTCCTTTTAAATACATTCATACCATCCTTGGATTTATCATTACCGGTTTTTCTGGAATGCTTTGGTATAGATTGGTGTTTGGTTCTAAAAACCCTTCAAGGATCATGATACAAATTTCAACTTCCATTTTAGGTTTGGTTTTAATGCAAATTATTATGGGAGAATTGTTAGTATTTCTAGGTGTTATTCCGCTTATCCAACTTTTCCACATGTGGGTTGCCTCCTGGATACTAGGGCTGGTCATGGTTCAATACACAGCCTGGAATCAATCTCAATTAGCGCATGAATAAAAATATTTTCCTAATAATAATCTGTATGATACTTTTAGGTTCAGGTGCATCGTGGGTAATCCAAAAAGCAAATTCATCATATGAATTAACTATCATTAAAAAAGTACCGACTTTTTCATTTATTACACAGGATGGTTTATCATTCACCGAAAAAAGTTTTCATAAAAAAGCCACGGTATTAGATTTTATATTTACAAGTTGTGCCGGGCCATGTCCAATAATGACCAATAACATGACGCATCTTTATGAAGATTATGAGAATGTATCAGAAGTTCAGTTTGTGTCTATAACTGTTGATCCAATAATTGATAATGCGAGTACTTTAAAAGAATATGCAAGGGCAAATGGGGTGAAAGATGGTCGCTGGCAATTTCTAACATCTGATATTGAATCCATTAAGGATTTGAAGAAAAATGGATTTATGCTGTATGCAGATGAATTACCACGTGGGCACGCTATTAAATTTGTATTGATAGATCAGGATGGACAAATTCGAAAATATTATGATGGAACAGATAAAGCCAGTATGGCTGTTCTTCGAAAAGATCTGAATAATATTGTAAACGAAATTCAATCTTAAATGAAAAGAGTCCCACCAAAAGCGAATTCATTGTTTGCAGCTTATTTTGAGCTAACCAAACCCAATATCACTTTTTTGATCCTTATTTCAACAGCATTGGGATATTATCTTGGTGCTGATGGAATAGATAATTGGTCCAAATTGTTTATAACATTGATTGGCTCCGGGTTGGTCTCTTCTGGTGCCGGTGCATTAAATCATTATGCAGAACAGGAATCAGACCAACGAATGAACAGGACAAAATCCCGTCCTATTCCGATAGGAATTATTTTGCCTAATCACGCCATGTTTTTTGGAATTATGATCTTACTTTTGGGTGTAGCTATACTTTTTTTTCTGATCAATAAATTAACAGCGATCCTCGCCATATCAACCGCATTACTTTATTTATTTGTTTATACGCCATTGAAAAAAATCACTTGGCTCAATACATCCATTGGAGCGATTCCCGGTTCCATTCCACCGTTGGGAGGCTGGGTAGCATCCACCGGAACTTTGGATCCGGAAGCATGGATTTTGTTTGCCATTATGTTTTTCTGGCAGCATCCCCATTTTTATTCCATCGCTTTCATGTGCAAAGAAGATTATGAAAGAGCAAACCTGAAAATGCTACCTGTCCTTGAAACAGATGGAAAGCGAACCAATCGTCAGATCATTTGGCATTCACTTTTATTAATCCCTGTATCAATAATGCCATCCTACATTGGCTTATTGGGCATGACCTATTTTTGGGGTGCACTCATATTAGGTATCGGGTATTTTGTATCGGGATTTCCTTTAATAAAAAATTATTCTTTACAGAATGCAAAGCTGCTTTTGAAATCTTCAGTGATTTATTTGCCAGCCCTTTTCCTGATCATTATTTTAGATAAATTAACTTAATATGCTAAACAATTCATTCTGGACAAAGATTATCTACATTCTATCTGTGGTAATTAGTTTAACAGTGGCTTTTTTGATTTTAGGGCCAAGGCCGGAAGGTATTGAAGGAGCGCTTGATGTATCAATATTGCCGCTGGTGAATGCAGTGATTAATGGAATCACTACAGTTTTGTTGATTTTAGGATTCATCCTGATAAAGCAAAAAAGGAGAGAACAACATAAGAGTACAATGCTCTTAGCTTTTGGAATGTCATGCCTATTTTTGGTAACCTATGTGATTTATCACTGGTTTAAGAGTGGTCCAAAGCTGTATATGGGTGATTTTACGACCATTTATTATTTTATTTTAATAACCCATATTTTATTGGCTATTATTATAATTCCTCTTGCCTTATTTACGTTATATAGAGGCTGGACGAGCCAATTGAAGCAACATAGAAAAATTGCAAGAATCACATTGCCAATCTGGCTTTATGTATCAATATCGGGCGTAATTATTTATTTAATGCTCTATTGATATTGTGGGAATATTATTTCAGGATTAATAGCTTTTGAATATATGCGGGTTAAAAAGATTTGGAGCTTTTCAGGACTTTTATTTTAGTCTTTTTACTAATCCACCATATTGTTTATTAATCTCAAACCCTTGGCGGAAAAAGAATTTTTCCACATAGAATCCAACCGTAATTATATCAACACCTCGGTGCTTCATTCGTTTGTAAAAATCGTCCATCAATCGATTACTTAAAGAAATATTTCGGTATTTTTCCCTAACAGCAACCCATTCCAAGTGAATTCGATTATTCTCCATATTTTTCCAATACAACCCACCAACCATTCGATTACGGGAATTAAATAAAAGGAGGAAATCGTGCTGTGCCGTAAAGGTCCCTGATAGGGATGATTCTGATAATAAAGTATGAAATTGGCCAATTTCCTTTGGCAAAAAGGGTGGACGAATTTGATAAATTTTGCCATCCTTTGCCTCTGTTTGAAAAACCAAATTTATTCGATTATCCTCACCATGGGTTGTGGTTACCAACTCAACATAATCCGCAGCATCAACATGGGGGAATAACATTCGCGCTAGGTAAAATTTTTCTTCTTCACTTAATATTATATTGGTTTGAATTTGAGTTATCCGCTCCTGTAGGTTCCAAGGACTTAATAACCCATCTCTCATGCTCTGGATTATAGATTGAAATTCAATTAGCAGATCCGGGTTGTCTTCCTTAAAACAAGTCATCATAAAAAATCGTACACGAGTCTCCGGGTATTCTTCCATGAGGGAATCCAAACCATAATCTTGATATAATTCCTGTAGAATGGACGCCCGAGCTTTCAGTGTTGCTTGAGGATTCAAATCCAACCAACGTTCAAAGCGTAAGGATGCAAAAACCACTGGTTTTGTCAAAATGCCAAATTTTTCAATATCGTCCAAAAACCGATCAATTCGATCTACTGTGCATCCCATTGATTCGAATTTGATTCGTAGAGTTTGTTCGTTCAAATCCATTTTGAGTTGATTTAGTATTTTTTTACCGCGTTTCACTTTAACTGCTTGCAGTGTTGCGGTGAAAATCACTTCCCAGTCAGACATATGTTTCAGACCGGGATATTTTTTTTCCGTTCGAACGATATAATCCGTGTATAAAGATAAAAAATGTTCTGCCATAGATTCAGTTGGTTTTCGCCCAGAAATTGAGATCAATCGCGTACCCGTAGAATAATCATGTTGGGGAATAACGAGATTAGAAGGTGATGGCGGTTGGATTGATAATTTGAATTCGGTTCGATTCCAAAAATCCTGATATGCCTGAACACCATTCCAGATAAAATGAAGCCACCGCATTTGCCATCGATCAACTTTAGATTCATCCAAAATATCATTCCGGTTCCGGTCAAGATAAGCTGTTAATGTTTCACCGTGAATATACTCCTCTGTATAAAGTTGATATTCCGGCCAATAACCCCCAAAATTTTCAACAAGAGGTTTGTCCTTAAATCCGGATCCCATGATAATAAGCCATTTAATCTCTTCTTCTAGAAAATTTCGATTCCAACCATCATTCAAATTCACTACGATATTATGTGTTCCAAGAGAACGCGTCCTAACTAAAATTCTGAAAACACTTTTATTATTTCGGGAACCTAAATGAGAAACCCAAAGACTGTTTTTAGCGATATCATTTAACCCAACGATACAATTAGAACATAGAAGAAAAATTGACTCCCTTATCATGGATGTATCATTAATTGCTTCCATTAATTTCTTTCGATGAATGGATTTTACATTTTCATCAAAGGTTACTACATCTTTCCACGTGTATTCCTCACCTGTATCTCTATCAATGGTCAATTTAGACGATTTTCCGATCCAGGTTCGAAATCCTTTTGTTAAAGCATAATATGCTTTTTGAGCCGTTGAAAAAAGGGGTTTAGAGATATCTGAGATTTGCCACCAAATGAGTTCAGATCTGGCCCAAACATACCGAGTAGGATGAATTGTGCCAAAATCTGTCACCATGAGCAAAATAGTTTGAATGAATTCTTGGTCAACAGATTTGGAATCCTTGAAATTCAAATGGGCTTCTTGTAAATAGCTTATAAAAGCACGATAATGTTCATCTGTAGTCCGGTTGATATTGAAAGAAAATCCCTTGTATCTATCCTGTTTTTTCTGGTATTGATATGTATCGCGAAGCATTGAAATGAGAATATCTCCAGACAAAAGGGGCGTAAGTGTTTCAATCAATTTTATGCGAAATGTTGGGTCTGAATGAGATTGATAATTCAAAAATGTGTCAATTAATACGCTGGACCAATTCCCAAGATCGCCATCTACTACTTCTCTCAAGTAATTAAATACACTTGAATCATCTGCCAAATATTGTCGAACTGCCAAATGGAAATTATACAGTAAAATATTATTATTATTATCTGGAGTTACGGGAGAAAAGGATGTCCCGATCTTTGGCTCATGAATTTGAATCGTAATGTAAAGCTCAGGCTCTTTTAATCGATAGATCATAGGACCGGTAAATTCTGTTATACCAAAATTGCCTAACCAGTGTGTAGGTGATTGGATCAGAGCGTCAAAATCCAATATATCTGAACCAATAGAATAGGTAAAATCACCTATTTGGATCTTGGTATCCACCCAGGATACCAGAAGTGATTCGGTTTGACCTTTGATAGAAACTTTTTGTCCATCCCATTCCACATTAGTTCTAACGGTTCCAATCTCTCGAAGCAACCAATTCGGAATTCGGATCTCTTTTGAACCGGAATGAAGGGCTACATAATTTTTTTCATAAAGTGGTTCAATAATATTGACAAAATTCTTTAAAACATTTTTTCGATTAAATGTTCCTTTGGCTGTCAATTCACCTTTTTCTGCAGAAAAATCCCTATTGATTATGACATAATTCACAATTCGTTCAAACGGGGATAGAAAACTGTTCACTGACAAGATAATAGAACTGTACAAATCACGGATGGCCTGTTTATCTGTAGTTTCATTGTTATTGAGGGAATTCGTGGTATCTGGGAAGATTAAAATTGTATTGAATTCCCGGCCATCACCCACAAGAAAGACTGATTTAATTGAATCAAAATCCTGAAAAAGATTCTCGATCTTTTGAGGTGCAATGGTTTGGCCTCGACTATTTTTATATATATCTTTTTTCCGGTCGATGATAAAATAATGCCCATCTTTTTCTTCAAAAATATCACCAGTGTGAAACCAGCCGTCTATTATTACATCCGAATCATCATTCTTATAATAACCATCTGTAACGTAGGGACCTTTCAGGCACAATTCACCGTCATCAGCGATTTTCAATGTTATTCCCGGGAGAGCTATTCCAACGGAATCGATGATATATTCCTCTGGAGGGGTCATAGTTATGCCGCCAGTAGCTTCGGTCATACCATATCCGCTCAATACATTCATATCATGGGATTGATAAAATTTGAAAATATCAGGATCTAAATAACCTGCCGCTGATAATCCCCATTTCAATTTTCCACCCGTGATGGATTTTAATTTTGTCTCTATGGTTTCACTATCTTCAGAATCCATATCTAATTGTTTCTCCATCATTTCGTAGAGTTGAACCCACCGCTTTGGGATACTTATAAAAATGGAAGGGTTCACTATGGGAAAATCTTTTAACAATGAATTAAAAGCGGGTGATTCGGCGAAAGAATAGGTTGCTCCCCAAAAAATGCTGCCCATCAATTCAAAATATCGTCCAAATGTATGGAAGAGTGGTAAATAACAAAGAAAAATGTCGTCCGAACCAAAATCAGGTAAAGCTAAGGCCCGGGCAAATCGTTTACTAATAATATTATTTTGATTAAATGTGATTCCTTTTGGGTTTGCGGTGGAGCCTGATGTATACATAATAGTCTGGGTGCGATCCATAGACACATTGGACAAACACTGATCTACATCAAAATTTTGTGAAAGATCCCGATTTTCAAAAAATATTTCCCAATCCATAACCTTTCCTTGAATTAAACTTGAATCATTCAAGGCAATTACAAGAACGTCGTAGTTGTGATGAACCTCATTCCAAAGGCGAATGGCTGTTTTTCCACCTACAAAGAGGTGAGTTACTTCTGATTGCTTTAAAATAAACGAGAGATGCTCGGAAGTTGAATTCAGAGGGATAGGTATTACACGAATCCCAAATGACAAGCAGGCCAAGTCTACTAAAACACCATTTAATTGATTGTAGGTAAGAAGGCCAATAACAGATGGTTTCTCAGGCCTATCTAATACAGAAAGTGCTTTTCCGGTCTTTTGGATTTTTATCCACAAATCTGAATAGGATAGAGTGTGGAGATCATTACCATGAATCATATTAAAAACAGTTTTATCGCCATACCGTTTTGCTCGTTGCTCAATCATGGTTCCTGTGTGGAATTGAGAAAGATGGATGAGTCGAACAACCCGCTCCAGCCATTCTTCGGTTACTTTGGCTTCAGTAATTATTTTTGTTACAGATTGAATATGGGCCAAGTCTAGAAACTGATGTATAATTTTCCTATCTGGAGAATGGTCTAAACAATCATTCACCAAGCGCATTAATGCATCAGCATTCAAATTTCCTTTATAGGCTTGGGAAATGGATTCGTTAATCCGGGTTTGGAGCCCTGTGTCCATAGGAGAAATTAATGGAGAGTCTTTATGATAATTGAAGACTAATTGATTTATAAAAAATATTTAAGGTTGAATCTAACATATTTATTTTTTATTAATGATTTAATACTTTAAAGAGCGATAAAATTTTTTATTAATTCAAGGAAATTTCAATAAAACAAAAAAGTTAATTCGCCTAAAATAAATACTCTCTTTTTACCATCTAATTTTGGTATAATTTTACGTGTCTTAAATGGGGGACACTGAAGATATTTATGGATGCATTAAACAGAATCAAATTTTTAGAAGATAGACTTCACCGCTTAAGCGAAATTGGTATGGCCCTTTCCACAGAAAAGAATACCGATCGTTTGTTTGAGATGATCCTCGAAGAAGCTAAGGCGATTACCCGTGCGGATGGCCAAACTCTCTACTCTATGAATAAAGATGGGAATTTGGAATTTGAAATAATGCGTAATGATTCTATGAATATAAACATGGGGGGAACTTCTGGGATAGAGATTCCATATTATCCAGTTAAACTTTGGATCGATAAACAAACACCCAACGAAAAAAATGTTTCAGCGTATGTTGCACTTGCCCAAAAGACAGTCAATATCCATGACGCATACGAAGAAGAAGGGTTTGATTTTGAAGGGACCAAGAAATTTGATGAAAAATCCGGTTATCGTTCCAAGTCTTTTTTAACGGTTCCTCTGAAAAATCACGAAAATAAAATCATTGGTGTTATGCAACTTATTAATGCTCGGAATGATTATGGTGATGTTATCTCATTCAACGAGGAGATGCAGGAACAGTTAGAATCATTGGCGTCTCAGGGTGCCGTGGCTTTGACCAATAAGCGTTTGGTGGAGGAGCTAAAGACACTCTTTGAAGCATTTATCAAATTGATTGCCACTGCCATTGATAAAAAATCTGAATATACCGGCGGTCATTGTAATCGTGTACCAGTGATTACCATGATGCTAGCAGATGCGGTGGCTGAAATGACTGAAGGAAAATATAAAAATTTTTCCATGAATGAGGAGGAACGATACGAGTTATACATCGCTGCTTGGCTCCATGATTGCGGAAAAGTTGCAACACCGCCCCATGTAGTGGATAAAGGTACCAAATTAGAAACTATCTTTGATAGAATCGAACTAGTCAAAACTAGAATGGAACTATTTAAAAGAGATGCCGAAATCGTTTTTTTAAAACGGCAGTTGAATGGTCAAGCCACGGGAAATTTTGACGATGAATACAAGGAAACGATCCGGCAGATAGAAGATAATATGAAATTTTTAGAGAACAGTAATGTTGGGGGAGAATTCATGAACCAAAATCTACAGGAACGTGTAAAATCTATTGGTGAACAACAAATTAATTTATATGGAACAGACCAAAATTTTTTATCAAATGAAGAAATAGCAAATTTGAACATTCCTAAGGGAACACTCATGCCAGAAGAAAGGGAGATTATCAACGACCATATTGTCATTACAATCGAAATGTTGGAAAAGTTACCCTATCCAAAACACCTAAAAAATATTCCGGAATTTGCCGGAGGCCATCATGAGAAGATGGATGGTACCGGTTATCCCAAGGGGTTGAAGGCGAATCAAATGTCAACTCAGGCCAAGATAATGGCCATCGCAGATATTTATGAAGCACTTACGGCAGCGGATCGGCCTTACAAAGACGGAAAAAAATTATCTAATGCCATGCGTATTATGGGCTTTATGAAAAACGATTACCATATCGATGTGGATTTATTCGAGATTTTTGTGAAATCTGGTGTCTATAAAAAATATGCGGAGGATTATGTTGCTAAAACGCAGATTGATAATGTGGATGAGGAGGCTGTCCTGAAGCCATGATTGATTTGACTTCGTTAAATAATTACCAATTGAAAGAACAATTAATATCCCTCATGGATACTGTGGTGCAATATTTAAAAAATGAACCGGATGTTGACAAATTCCTGGATGAAACGGATCTATTTGATGAATGGGAGAAAGCATTGCCGGAAGCAGAATTCCCAATTTTTGTCATTGCTGTATTGAATAATACACGACGGGATGCCATTATGGATGCAATTATTAATGCCATTTTAAAAAAGGATGATCAGTCCAATACTCCCGAAAAAAGTTCATTCAAGCCTGATGCGGCAAGATCCCGCATTGGAGAACATCCTTTCAATTGATTAATTCACGGATTGTTCTCTTCAATCTCTTGAATTAAATTTGCTTCTATGACACCTGATATTGCCATAGTAATTGGTTTACTTGCCTTGGGGTTTATCCTATTTGTGACCGAGATTTTCTCAATCGATGTTACTGCAATGATTCTTCTCTCTATCCTTTTCTTATTTGGATATTTGACTCCGGAGCAGGCAATCTCCGGTTTTGCAAATCCTGCAGTGCTCACCATTGCTTTCCTTTTTATTTTGAGTCATGCTCTCCAGAAAACAGGTATTCTTGAGTACCTTGTTATTCGGATCAATAAAATTGCAGACCGCTCGAGACTCTTGGGAAGAGCGGTTTATTTATTCACCATTGGTTTGGCTTCAGCTGTTGTGAACAATACAGCTGTAGTTGCCATTTTTATGCCGGTAACAATTCGGTTGGCTCATAAATATAAACTGAGCCCATCCAAAATGTTGATACCATTGAGCTATGCTGCTATACTGGGTGGTACGCTCACTTTAGTGGGTACATCCACAAATTTACTTGTGAATTCAATTTACATTTCTGAACCTAATGTTGAGCCCATGGGTATGTTTGAATTTGCTCGATATGGTGTAATTCTAATGTCCACCGGATTGCTCTATATTCTTTTTATTGCGCCCAAATTATTACCATCTCGAACTGTCACATCCAGTTTAACAAAGAGTTATCACCTGGGTGGATATTTGACTGAAATGAAAATCAAGGAGGAGTCACCATTGGTGGGGACAAGTTGTTTTGACCGTGGCATAAATAAACATTACGATGTGATGGTTTTAGATATTCTTCGTGATGAGAAAATGATCACATCTAATATTCGCCAGACAATACTGAAAGCAGGTGATATTTTGTTTGTCCGGGGAACGCTAAACAATTTTCTCAGCATGAAAGAAGTGGAAAAAGTTACTTTATTAACTGACGAAAAATTGACTCAACAGGAATTAGAAAAACAAGACAATGTATTAGTAGAATGTTTGTTGACAGAACAATCGGATTTGGTTGGCCATAGTTTGATGACGTCAAATTTTCGCCGGCGATTCGGCACATTCATTCTTGCCATCCGTCGAGAAGGTACTATTTTCCGGAAAAAGATCGCACATATTGTCCTTCAAGCATTTGATACATTTTTAGTTTATGGTCCATCCAATAAGGTAAGTGAATTATCCAAAAGTGGAGACTTTATTGTGTTGGGAGAAGTGGAAGCAAAATTGCGAAAAAAACGATTCTGGTGGATGTCCATTGTGGTAGTGTTGGGAGGGATTGGATTAGCCGCTGCGGGTATCATGCCAATCATGAGCGGGGCCATGATCGGTGTTGTCATATTAATGGCTATTAAGATTATTACACCCCAGGAAGGATACCAATCAATCCATTGGCAAGTGATTGTTCTTATTGCAGCATTAATCCCGGTAGGTATTGTTATAGAGTCATCTGGTGCAGCAGAATGGTTAGGCGGTTTTATTTCTACTGCCGCACGTATGGCTCCTGTTGAATGGCAAGCACATGCACTTTTAGCATTGATCTATTTGATCACCATGATCTTGACAGAAGTTTCGTCTAATGCTGCTACAGCGATTATTATGACTCCCATAGCTCTAGCTGTAACACAGCAAATGGAATTTGAACCTAGAGCATTTATTTTTGCTGTGGCATTTGCAGCATCTGCTTCATTTATTACACCGGTTGGATACCAAACCAATTTAATGGTCTATGGTCCGGGTGGATACAAATTCAGTGATTATATCCGAGTTGGATTTCCATTGGCATTGTTATTCTGGATTATCGCTATTTACTTTTTACCGATTCTTTGGCCCATTTAATAATATTATTAATCGTTGATATTGATTTTATAAATGTAAAGAAAAATTTGTATTTAATTTCTCAGAAAATTCATTGTAAAATGAATATTCAAAAGTCATATAACCTTATAAATCATTTTATTAATATTTAACAAATCATACAATTTTGTGTAGAAGAAAATAAATCCAAAATCAAATCATTGAACTCGTTGAGTTAATCTTATAGAAAAGGTAATTTCCACGCCAACTAATTAAGGAAATACAGTGGATTTTTTATACGCAGCAGCACAACCGGGGCAAGGCGGAGGCGGACTTGCAGCATTTTTACCATTCATCGTCATTATGTTCATCATTTATTTTTTGATGATTCGACCCCAGACCAAACGTCAGAAAGAAAAAGATATTATGCGGGATGGCTTAAAAAAAGGTGATAAAATCATCACCATGGGTGGTATTTATGGTACTGTCCAGGGGTTTAAGGAAAAAGGCCGGCAAGCTATCATTAAGGTTGATAATAACACAAATATTACAATCAACAAGACTGCAGTTGCTGGTTTAGCTGAAAAAGTAAAAGATACTGAATTAGAACAAACCTAATGGCTGTCAAGAATATTGTTCATTACGGGGATCCGATCCTACGTAAGAAATGTAATGCGTTTAAGGATTTTTCCAACATTGACCATTTGCTGGATGACATGTTTGATTCTATGTATGAAGCAGAAGGTATCGGCTTAGCAGCGAACCAGATTGGCCTGGACATGAATCTTTTCATTATAGATGTAACTCATACAGAAGAAACCGAAACCCCTCACGTATTCATCAATAGTAAAATTATTTCTAAGTATGGAGATGAGGGTGTTTATCAGGAAGGATGTTTATCCTTACCTGGAATATCTTTAGATGTTTTACGGCCGGAAAAGGTCACCTTAAAATATCAAACTCCTGATGAAGAATGGCATGAAGATGAATTTGATGGTTTGTTATCTCGAGCTATTCAGCATGAGACTGACCATTTGAATGGTATTTACATTATAGATCGGGTAAGTGAAATTGAAAAGATTCAGTATCAGACGGAATTGAAAGAAATAGAAAAAATATCCAAGAAGCGTCATAAAGTTCAGTCTGGCAAAAAGGGGTTTGTCCTTTAATCATTTATTTCAGTTTTGCATGGGAGTGACTTGATGCGCGTTGTCTTTATGGGAAATCCCCAATTTGCTCTCCCAACTTTAACAGCTCTTTTATCTAGCCAGCATGATGTTGTGGGTATCGTCTCCAATCCGCCTAAACCCATGGGTCGTGGTCGTAAATTGAAATCCACTGCTATTGGTCAATTTGCGAAAGAAAATGATTTGAATCTCCTTGAATCGTCAACTCTTAAATCTGATAAACTTCATAATCAATTATCCGTATTGAATCCGGATGTTTTTGTGGTTGTGGCTTTTCAAATCTTACCAAAATCATTGATTAATCTGCCAAGATTTGGCGCTTTGAATCTCCATGCATCCTTATTGCCGAAATATCGTGGTGCAGGACCGATCCAATGGTCACTTATGAATGGAGATAAAATAAGCGGTATCACGGTTTTTCAAATTATGCCAAGTGTAGATACAGGAGACATATTATTACAGGAAAAAATGGATATATTTCCTAATGATAATATGTTGACACTGGGAACACGGCTTAGCACAATTGGAGCAAATTTGGTTGTAAATGCATTAGATGGCATTGAAGCAGGTTCTCTACAACCAATTATTCAGAACAATAATCATGCAACTAAGGCACCAAAAATTACAAAAGAGATGACAATTATTAATTGGTCCTGGGCTGCTGAAAAGATACATAATTGGGTCCGGGGTTTATCACCTCATCCTGGAATGTCAACCACTTGGAAAGGGAAACGAATGCGTATTTTCAATACGCGTGTTGTAGATGAAGGTGTTATTTTAGGAGATGGAATAGTATTTAGGGCTGATTCTGAAGAAATATTCGTGGATACGGGTGAACATTTATTAGCTTTTTCCAAAATTCAGTTAGAAGGGAAAAAACGAATGAGTGTGTCTGATTTCATGAAAGGGAACAACATCCAAATGGGAGATAAGTTGGGCGAATGAAACAGGATGCTCGTTTTATATGTGTGAAGATCCTGAACCGATTCGAAAAAAAGAATGAACAATTGGTTATATCACGGAACCAGGTTTTTTCTAGTTTTAAACCTGAATCTATAGATAAATCCCGAGCCATGGTTTTGACAAATGAAATCATCAGGCTTAGAGGCCGTTTGGATGTTATGATTGAATATGTCTCCGGACGAAAAATCAATCGCTTAGATTCGTCATTGGTTTCCATTTTACGAGTTGGATTTTATGAGATTATTTATGATGAATCCATCCCAGATTATGCTGCGGTAGATTCCTTGGTTAATTTGACAAAGACTGTTTTAAGTCGGAAAGCATCTAGACTGACCAATGCGGTGTTGAGGAACTTGATAAGATATAGGGATAAAGATTCAAATTGGTATGAGTCATTAAAGAAAAGGCCAAAATGGGTTTCATTACCGATCTGGCTCCAAAAAAGGTGGAAATATCAATTTGGTGAAAGTGGATTTTTTGCATTGGTTAATTGCATTAATCAAAATCCGAAAATATTTGTCAGAGTTGATTTGGCCAAAAATACTGTGGATGATGCAAAGAAATCCCTCCTTGAATCGGGAATTGAAGCAGAAAATTATTCCGATTCATTTTTAAAGATTTTGACCGGTTCCGGAAAAATATTCTCTACAGATCTTTTTCAATCTGGGCAAGTTTCAATCCAGAATCCAGCAGCAGGTGCCATTGTAGAATTTTTAGACCCATTAGAAGGAGAAATTGTTTTGGATGTTTGTGCTGCACCTGGAACCAAATCACTTTTTATTGCAGAAAGAGTGAGCGAAAAGGGAAGAGTTTTGGCATCAGATTTGGATCAATTAAGAGCAAACCGTGGAAAAAATGATCTGGATCGACATAGACGCAAAAATATTGAATGGAGTGTGAAGGATGCTACTCAGGATAATTTTCCTATGTCCGATAAAATATTGATTGATGCACCTTGTACGGGAACAGGAGTGGTGGGGCGCAAACCGGATATCCGTTGGCGACGTAAACCGGAAGATATTTCTGACATGGCAACTTTACAAGTGAAGCTTTTGAAGCATATGTCCCAATTCTTGAATGATGGGGGAACTTTGGTCTATGGAACCTGTTCTATGGAACCGGAAGAGAATTGGAACGTGGTTGAACAGTTCCTTAAGTTAAATGCTGACTTTAAGTTGATGACAGGACCATCTCAGGTGATGCCCAATTGGATTAATGAAATGGGATGTTTAAGTACTTTTCCACACATCCATGGCGTTGATGGGCTGTTTGCAGCAAGGATCACACGATCATGATTAAAAGAATAGCTAGTTATATTGCCATTTTTGGGAGTTTATCCCTATTGGCCATCCTGTTGTTTGATGTGGTCATCATGCCTGGATATGTGCGTATGAATGACGGACGATATATGGTAAATGTGACAGGAAAAACACTTCAACATGCCATGAAAGTTTTAGATTCTGAAGGATATAATGGTCTTGTCTCTGATACCTTATATTCTGCTACATACGAAGCTGGAACAATTGTGGATCAATATCCATTACCGAATACGAGAGTGAAAGAGGGCCGCACTGTCAGACTTAAAATTGCCCATTTAGAAAAATCGGTTTCAATTCCAGACTTGATTGGGAGATCTATTCGCAGTGCGGAATTAATGCTGGGTCAATCCGGATTGGAAATAGATACGGTTTATAAAGAATTTAATTCAGATGTTCCTTCGGGCAATGTTACCTGGCAATATCCTAAAGGAGGAGACATGTTAAACAAAGGTATGGGGCTTCATCTGACTGTGAGTCTGGGTGTCCCGCCAAATTTTTATCAAGTTCCTAATTTGTTTGGGTTGAGTAAGAAAAAAGCTGTTAATGATCTACGAAAAGCCGGATTCTCTGTCGGGAAATTATTCTATCGCCAAAACGAAGACCTGATCCCATACACAGTTTTAGATCAATCCATCCCTGCGGAAACAGTTTTGGAAGAGCCTTCAACCATTGATTTGACTGTAAGTGTTTTGGATATGCAGGATATTTTTAACCAAATGATTGATAAGTGAAACCTATCCCAACTAACGAGGTCACTCGGAAGATTCTTCATCTTTTTTCATCCATTATTCCATTGGGATATGTGTGGTTCATCCAGGATAAAGAGATTATGGTTATTTTATTAGGTTGTTTGAGTTTATTTGCAATTCTATTGGAGATCAGCCGTAAAAAATGGGATACAGTAGAATCCTTATTTGAAAAACATTTCAATTTTATGTTACGCCAAACCGAATTTGATGGAGGCCTGACTGGTGCAACATGGCTTTTATTTGGTAGTACCATCACCGTTTTTCTTTTTCCAATACAAATTGCAGTTCCTTCGCTATTATTTTTAACTGTAGGAGATGTATTTGCGGCCATCATTGGGAAAGGGATACCCATAGGAAAAATTGGTGACAAACATCTGTCTGGAACCATTGCCGGCATAATGACTTCGTGTGGTATTGCCTTGTGGATTAATCAAATTTTGCCTGGGGAAATTATCATCCTGAGTTCAATAGCGAGCATGCTTGTTGAAGTGGCGCCCATCCCCATGAATGATAACCTGACTATTCCGCTCACCGGCGGACTCGTCATGAGTTATGGGATGATGGTTTTATGACGATACTTTCTCCATCCGCACTTTGGTTTCTTGGTGCAATCAGTATTCCTATCGTGATCCATTTATTAAGCCGACTTCAAATCAATAAAGTTGAATTCAGTACAGTTCGATTTATCAAACAATTGGAAACAAGTTCCATCCGAAAAATGAAATTCAAACAAATCTTATTATTAATATTAAGAATATTGGTGATTGCATCCCTGGTTATGATGATGGCACAGCCTGTTACCCAGGGGTTTATGCCTGGTTGGCTTGCGGCTGAACAAGATGCGCGGTTGATCCTGGTTATTGACAATTCTGCAAGCATGAATGTAAAGGCTGGCAATCAATCTTTCATTGAACTTTCCAAAAAAGAAGCAATTGGATTATTACCATCATTTAATAAAGAAACTCAGATTACACTTGCACAAACATGTCCACCCAAAACATTATTTATGGGGCAATCTAATGATCCGGGTTTGCGCACATCGATCCAGAGTATTCAACCTACAGTGGGTTATGATGATCTATGGGCCAACTTGAATCATTTATTGAAGGATGAAACTATTGTTGAACCGATTAAAGAATGCGTGATTTTCAGCGATTTTATGTATCGTCCCGATTCTACCTTTATTGAAGGGATTCCAAGTTTTGAGTCATGGAAATTCTATTTTATTCAACCGGGCACTGTATATGATAATCTTTCTATCCGGTCTGTATCTTCATTAAACCGGATCAAAACCATGAGTCAGTTGGTGAAATTGAATACGAGGATTGAAAATTCAGGTAAATTGCCAAAGCCCAATGTTCCCCTGGAACTATTGTTTAATGATCACCGGGTGGGACAGGTGGTTTCTGAAATTGAATCGGGGAAGGAAAAAGAATTCCAGTTCCAGGCATACCCTGCAAATATGGGTATTGTTCAGGGCAGGGTTTCATTACCAAAGGATAATTATGATTTAGATAATAACTGGTTCCTTTCAATGTCCATCATGGAACAGATTAGTTGTGGTATAATTGGTGCTAATTCTGATGATGTAGCCATGTTAGAGATGGTATTGCGTGCCATTGATCCTCAACACCAGTTTTTATCTATTGAATCCAGGATCCAGCCGGAATTAAATCGATTATTTTTGGATGATGTGGATGTTGCTCTTATACATAATCCTAAAAGTATAACAGAAGAGGGTGTAAAGGATCTGGAAAAATTCCTTCGATCCGGCGGCGGTGTTATCTGGTTTCAGGGTAATGAAGATGGCTCTGAATTCCACCAGGATATTTTTGAAAAGATAGGGTTCCCCTTCCCAGAAAAAAGAATGAATGCAGGTCAGGGATTTTTTTCCACCCAAATTGCCGGAGAATATTCTGATCTTCTCCAGGATCTTCAAGTAAGAAACTTAGATAGTGAATTACCAGAAGTATTCAATTATATCAAGACAAAATTTGATGTAAAGCAAAAAGTACATTGGATATTGAATAATAGTGATCCACTATTGATAGAATTTTCGAAAGGAAGTGGTTCGATTTTTTATTTTTCAACCTTATTAGATCTTCGTTGGAACGATTTACCTATTCGTGGCATGCTGGTACCCCTTATTTATCGTTTATTGGTCTTGACGGGGACGGATGAGATTAACACATCTTCTGTAAAGATCAATGAACCTAAATGGATTTCTGTTGAAGAAAAGTATCTTCGGCACAAATGGGAAATTGTATCACCATCGGGAAGAATGGAAATGATAGTTCCTGAATATGATAGGGAAGGAATCAATATTTCATCCACAGATGAATTGGGTGTATATACTGTTTATTCAAATGGTGAATTGTTTACATCATTTCCAACACGACTCCATGATCAAGAATATATTCAAACCCGTTTCTCCCAGAATGACATTGAATCAATTCTATCTAGCAATCAGACCAGATGGCTTACCTTAAAGGACGAATTTTCCCAAGTGTTTTTGGAGACGCGACATGGTAAATCATTGTGGAAGATTTTTTTAGCATTGGCAATCTTATTTTTACTGGCAGAATCCATCATAGGACGGCCCGTAAGAGCTAATATGAAGAATGAAGATTCATGATTGAATCGAATGATGTTAATCAGGAAAAAGCTCTATTGGTTGGAGTTATCCAGCCAGGGACAACTGAATCGCAAATCCATGAACATTTAGATGAGCTAGAATTACTTGCCGAAACGGCTGGTGCAAAGATTGCAGGTCGAATTACACAACGTGTTTCCAAGATCAATCCTGCAACTTTTATTGGAAAGGGGAAAGCAGAAGAAATCCTGAACCAGGCGAAAGAATTGAATGTTAAACTCATTCTTTTTGATGATGAATTGAGTTCTGGCCAGATAAAGAATTATCATAAAATTTCTGATAGTGTGAAGGTATTGGACCGCAGTGGTCTTATTCTAGATATTTTTCAGAAACATGCAAAAACCAAGGAAGCGCGGACCCAAGTTGATTTAGCTTATATGGAATATTTACTCCCGAGGCTTACTCGTCAGTGGACGCACCTGGAACGACAGATGGGCGGTATTGGAACTCGGGCAGGAATGGGGGAAACCCAGATAGAAATCGATCGCCGTTTGATCCGAACACGTATCTCTAAATTAAAAAAAGAATTGACTCGAATCGAAAAGGAACGGGATACACAAAGTTATCGAAGACAATCTGAATTCCGGGTTTCATTGGTGGGTTATACGAATGCTGGGAAATCTACTCTATTTAAAGCATTAACGGGTTCTGATGTGTATATACAGGATCAGTTATTTGCCACATTGGATACAACTGTCCGCAAATTACAAATAGATGAATCACATTCAATTCTCTTAAGTGATACAGTTGGATTCATCCGGAAATTACCCCATAATCTTGTGGCATCTTTTAAGAGTACCTTAAAGGAAGTATTAGAAGCTGATCTGATCCTTGTCATGCTGGATATTTCATCTGCACAGATCGGAGATCATTTTCAAACCATAGAGAATGTTTTGAAAGATATGGGAACCCAGGATATCCCACAAATTCTTGTTCTTAATAAAGTGGACTTAATATCTGATGGCAATATGATTGAAAAGAGACAACGGCAATTTCCTGATTCAGTTGCCGTTTCTGCCCAGCAACATTTGCGATTATCGGAATTGAAATCACGTGTTATTGCAAAAATGGAGGAGAATTTTCAGACTATTGATCTTGAATTTCCCTACGATCAGGGTAAAACCATTGCCCATGCGCAGGAAGGTGTGGAAGTTTTAAAAAGGGAATATGAAGAGAACGGAGTGAAATTGAGAGTAAGAGGGAGCCGATCACGAATTAACCAGATTTTATCGGCAGTGGAATAAAAAAACGGGCAGATTGTTTTTTTGGGATCATTCTTTGTTTAATGAATGAAGGGAGCCTCTCGAAGACAGCAAACTTCCTTTACCCGGCAATTGCAGAGAAGGCCTGTTTTTTGACACCGAAGTACAGCACCCAATTATGAGTATAGATCCAAAAAATGCAGAACCTGCCCGTTAAACTTTC
This sequence comes from uncultured bacterium, assembly GCA_964648395.1. Lineage (GTDB taxonomy): Bacteria > Fidelibacterota > Marinisomatia > Marinisomatales > UBA1611. The sequence goes on from CAZYLQ010000001.1 coordinate 50,309, forward strand.
AAAAATCCGATAAAATATTAGGTTTATTATTTTAAAATAAAACTAATTTAATTTATTTTTTTTAATTATCAGGAATGGTCAATTGCTCTTCCGAATCCGCCACAATGACAGCTATGGATGCATCGCCTGTTACATTCACCACCGTTCGCATCATATCAAGAATTCTGTCCACACCAAGAATTAAAGCAATCCCTGCACTTGGTACGCTCACCGCTTCTAGAATGATCACCAGCATGATGATACCGGCGCCGGGTACTGCTGCTGTACCTATGGAAGCCAGTACTGCTGTTAAAATAATGGTGAGTTGTGCACCAATTCCAAGACCCATTCCAAGAGTTTGGGCAATAAAAACCGCAGCCACGGCCTGGTACAAGGCGGTTCCATCCATATTGATGGTTGCTCCCAGGGGAAGAACAAAGGAAGAGACTTCTTCCGAAACACCCAATTCTTCTTCACAACAGTCCATAGTAACTGGCAAAGTGGCACCACTTGAACTGGTTGAAAATGCCAAAAGCTGTGCAGGCGCTATACCTCTGTAAAATGTTTTTAATGGCATTTTCGAAAAAAATTTCAAAAGACCGGTATAGGTAAATCCTGCATGGATGATGAGTCCTAGAATAACTGCAATCATATAATAACCTAAAGCACCGAGTAATTCTAAAATTTGGGAAAGATCGTCACCGGCAATTTTATTGATGGTCTGGGCAATCAATGCGAAAACACCTATTGGAGCCATTAGCATAATTAGATCCACCAGTTTTATTACCACATCATTCAGACCTTCAAAGAAATCCAAAACGGGTTTCCCTTTATCTTTCGGAATTTGGATTAATCCAATTCCAACAAAAATGGCGACAAAAACGACTTGGAGCATATTCCTGTTACTGGATGCTGAAGAAAAGAAATTGCTGGGCACCATATCCACAATAGGCTGCAGCGGCCCGCGCCCCTTGACTTTTTGAGCATTTCCTGCACGAGATGTGGCATCTTTTTCATAAGTTTGCTGGAGTTTCTCTTTCATTTGGTCTGGAACTTTGTCACCCGGTTGAAGCACATTAACCGAGACCAGCCCAATTGTGACGGCAACAGCGGTTGTGCCCACATAGATAGCGATAGTTTTTCCACCGATCCGGCTTAGCTTTTTCAAATCGGACAAAGATGCCACGCCAGTAATCAACGAAGCCAAAACCAATGGAACTGCGATCAATTTAAGCAAACTTATAAAAACAGTTCCAAAAGGAGCAATCCAGTCTGAAGTGAATGAGCCCCATCCATTGCTAGCCGCAATAATTCCGTAGACCAAGCCCAGTGTGAGTCCAATAATAATTTGCCAATGAAGTGCTAATTTTTTCATTTTGTATCTTTCCCTTTTTTAATATCGGTGTACGTCTCGTAGTACGCATCACCTGCATCCTGAATATTTGAAATAACTTTATTTTTTTTCTTTTCGCCGCCGGATTTCAGGAAACCGTGAAATACGGTATCAAAGAGATCCTGAATATGGGCCAAGGTGGAGCCCAATTGCTTAGAAAATGATTTATTCATCATTCATGTATTTCATCGCCAGATCAAGACTGATAGTGGGTTGTTTACAGGCGAAATTTTCACAGACATAAAATGTGGGTGATTCACTGATCATTACATGATCTTCGGTCCATGGTGCAACTTGCAGCAATGCATCCGGATTTGACACATCCTTGAATAATATAATTTTATTTGGAGAATAGTTTTTACGAATGGCGCTGATTATTTTTTGAGTTTCAGGATCGTTAGAATCGCCCACCACTACCACTTCTTTTGGATTTTTGAAATCAAACATGAATGCTGTCAGCATGTGAGCAAATCCGGTTGGAGATTGTTTGGCCATATCTGTGAATGCTTTCAGTGTGCTATAGCCTAGATCCGTCCATTTAGTATTTCCTGTGATCTTCCCCAATCGAAATAAATTTAGTGCACCGACAGAATTCCCGGAAGGAATAGCGCCATCATAGCTGTCCTTGGCCCGAACCATAAGTTTTTCAGCATCCTTGCTGCCAATAAAAAAACCACCATTTTTATCGCTAAAATCTTCAATCATGATTTCTGTTAGTTCAAGGGCTGATGCCAAATAAGATGGATCAAAGGTGGCTTCATACAGATTAAGCAGTCCAAAGACCATGAAGGAATAATCATCAAGATGTGGCTGTAAACCGGCTTTACCAAGACGGGAGCGCTTCATGAGTTTTCCATTGTCATCTCTCAAGGATTCCAGAACAAAGTTAACAGCATTTTTTGCAGCATCTATATAGACATCATCACCTAGAACTTGACCACCCTGCGATAGTGCAGCAATCATGAGACCATTCCAGTCCGTGAGAATTTTATCATCTTTCAATGGATGTATCCGTTTTTCTCTCACTTCAAATAATTTTTGCCGGGATTTTTCAATAAATGCATTAAAATCATCCAAACTCATGTCTAGATTTTTTGCCAATGTTTCACGGTCATCCTGGAAATAAGGAATGTTACTGCCTGTTGTTTGTCCACTGGCTTCTTCAAAGAAATTTCCACCATCAATAAACCCAAAAGTCTTTGCTAGTTTTAGACCGTCATCTTCGCCCAGTATCTTCACTAATTCTTCTTGGGTCCATATATAAAAAATACCTTCTTCACCTTCGCTGTCTGCATCTTCAGCAGAATAAAAACCACCGTCCTTATCTGTCATATCCCGCAGAACATATGTAAATATTTCACGGGCAACTTTTGCATATTTTTCATTGCTCGTTAGTTGGTATGCTTCCAGGAAGGCCATAGAGATCATGGCTTGATCATAAAGCATTTTCTCGAAGTGGGGCAAAAACCATCGTTTATCTGTGGAATAACGATGAAATCCTAAACCGATATGATCGAAAACGCCACCGAGCCGCATATGATGAAGTGTCGTTTCCACCATACTTGTTCCGGTTGCATCGTCGAAAAGTTTGCTGTAGCGCAATAAAAAGATCATATTGTGGGGTGACGGAAATTTGGGCGCT
>CAZYLQ010000002.1:0-14650 GCA_964648395.1 uncultured bacterium
GTGAACCATCATAGTACGCTTTCAGGTTTGGCAGATCAAACCGTATTGTTGAATCCGAAATGGTTACTGCATCAACAGGGATATCCGTTGCCCCTTGGTCCGGACTGTCCATGGTGGCACTCAGATTGTTATTCTTGTCTTTATAAATCTTGAATACAAGCCGGAGTTTAACAGTCCCGACAGGAAGTGTTCCAGAATAAATGGAGAATGGCACAGCCCCTTCCGGAATCTCTGCTATTTTAGGTTTGCTGCAGCCTGTAATAATGAAACCAAGAATTAAGAATATTGAAAAGAGGTTTTGCATGTAAGTTTCACATTTTTATTACCCTGAAAAACGGAACCAATCTCATATACGTCCGTCAAATCTTTCAACGCATCTGTTACAGCACCAATATCATCAGGGCTCACAATAAAAGTCATCCCGATACCCATATTGAAAGCGCGGTACATTTCGTCTTCATCCACATTTCCAATGGATTGCATTATATCAAAAACGGAGATGTTTGGCCAGGAGCCTTTTTGAATTTCTACGCCACAACCATCCGGCAAAATCCGTGGAATGTTTTCTACTAATCCTCCGCCAGTAATGTGGGCGATGCCTTTCACATCAATTCCAGCGTCCAAAGTTGCGAATACATGGTTCGTATAATTAATATGCGGTTCCAGCAATGTGAGTCCAATTGATTTTTCCAATTCAGGAATTGTGTCATTTACATCGTATCCACCAATCTCGAAAAAGAGTTTCCGGGCAAATGAATAACCATTGGTATGCAGCCCATTAGAAGGAAGCCCAAGCACTACATCACCGGGTTTAATATTTTCACCGGTGATTATTTTTTCTTTTTCCACTACACCGGTAACAATGCCAACCAGATCATGTTCGCCAGGCAAATAAGTGTCAGGCATTTCCGCGGTTTCACCACCCACCAATGAGACGCCCGTACTTTTGCAAGCCTTTACCATTCCCGACACAATTTCTTTGATAGTTTCCGGATTTAATTTGTCATTAGCAATATAATCAAGAAAGGTAAGTGGTCGGGCACCCATAACCAAAATATCGTTGGCGGCAGCACTCAATAGGTCAATGCCGATGGTATCAAATTTCCCCAGTTTCCGAGCAATGATGGTTTTCGTTCCTACGCCATCTATGCTTTGAACCATAACCGGGTTGTCATAATTATCTAAAATGGGTTTTAAATCATAGAGTGAGCCGAAACTTCCAATTCCTGTAAGCACATTGGATGTAAAGGTGGATTTGACACCATCTTTAATACGATTGACGGCTTCATTCCCCGCATCGATATTCACCCCAGCTGATTTGTAATCAATTTTACCCATTATAATTTTTCTCGTAGGCCATTTGTCCACGCTTTTTTCGTTTCAGTCACATAAATATCCGTAAAACCATTTATTTCAATTGACTCTCCGCCCGTTGATCCTATCTTAAAAACGTCCAATCCATAATTTGAAAATACGGACTTTATGGTATCAATATTTTTCGGTAATACTTCTAAAATGAAGCCACCTGTTTCAGAAAATAAAATTTTATCAGGCGACAGGTTGCTCTCAATATTCACATTGCATCCAATATTGTTTTTAAATGTCATTTCTGCCAAAGCTGATGCTACTCCGCCGTCTGCAATATCATGGCAGGACAAAACTAAACCACTATCAATACAATCGATCAGGGCAAAGATTTGGTTTTTCACTTCTTCAAAATTTGGCTTTGGTACATTGGCCCCTAATTCATTTTTCAAACTATAATAAACAGATCCGCCTAATTCATTTTTACGCTCGCCAATCAGAAGTATTACAGAATCATTATTCTGAAAATGCGCAGGCACTGCTTTGTTCACATCTTTGAGTCGGCCCAAACAGCTTACAATCGTGCTTGGTGGAATGGGGCCATTTTTTGATTCATTGTAAAAACTTACATTTCCTGCAATGATGGGCGTGGGGTCATTTGGGTGATCTTTCAACGTAATGGCATGACACGCATCAGCAACGCCGCGGACACCTTCTACAAATTCCCACATCTGATGTGGCTTTTCAGGATTCCCAAAACAAAGACAGTCCGATAGTGCGTGGGGCGTGGCACCAACAGACGCTACATTACGCATGGATTCTACCACCGCATTTACGCCACCCCAATAGGGGTTAATAAGTCCATATCTTGGATTGTGATCTGTGGAAAGAGCGATGCCTACATTTCGAATTTCTTCTGGATATTTTTCTGAATTAAATGGTGCCATCACACCGGAATCGGCCAATCCCGTTTCAGTATGAACCCGCCCTTGAACTTGCTTGTCGTATTGTTCAAAAATGGGTTCGCGACTTGCCATATTTTCGTGGGATAAAATGTCAACCAAAACCTGATTGTAATCTGCAGGCTCTGTAAAGTTTGGTTCAACAAAATTTGAATTCCGGGCCTCATAAGGTCGATTATATAAAAAACCTTCTGTCACTTCTTTTGCTTTTGCATTTACAATTTCTTCATCGGCACTGTGGACGATATATTGGCCATCATTTCTAATTTTCCCTACGACAGATGCCTGCGCACCTTCGCTCACACCGGGGAGGTCGAAAACTTTGTTATAATGGTCTAAAATCATAGGGGTAATATCGGGCGAGCACACCCACATAAATCGTTCTTGCGTTTCACTGCAAAGGTAAACAGACGGATGTAATCCATCCATACCGATATGAATTTTGTCCATCCACACTTCCGCACCGTAGCCAGATGTTTCTGTCAGTTCTACGCTGGCGCAAGCCACGCCACCGGCACCCAAATCTTTGAAACCAATATTATCAATAAGCCCTTTTTCTTTCAGGATTTCAAATAGTGCGTAGGATGATTTGAGCAAGTGCCGTTCCAAAAAAGCGTTGGGTTCTTGCACTGCTCCTTTGTTTTGCTCTTTTTTTTCTTCTTCAAGCTCTAGCGAAGCAAAACTTGCACCGCCAAAGCCGCTATTGTCTGTGGGCTTTCCCAATAAAATTAAATCAAAGCCATCTGCATTTTTAGGCGCATAAGAATGAATAATATCATTTTCTCGAACGATACCCAGCGTCACCAATGTAACTAAGCAATTTTCGTTATACCCTTTGTGATAATATAAATCACCGCCAATATTGGGAATACCTAAGGGATTTCCGTAGCCGGCGATTCCTGCAACAACACCATCATGAATCCATTTTGTTTTATTTTTTTCAATATTTCCAAAACGAAATGAATCAGTCACAGCAATCACTTCTGCTCCCATACACAAAACGTCCCGGACATTTCCACCGACGCCCGTGGCTGCGCCTTCGTAAGGCACAATTTGAGATGGATGATTATGAGATTCGTGACTCATCACAATACACCAACGATGACCATTGTTATCTGTGGCGATTGCCACCACACCTGCGTCTTCTTTGGCCCCCAACACTACATCAGGACCTTCGGTGGTAAATTGTTTTAAATGATTGCGACTACTTTTATAACTGCAATGTTCCGAACCTTGGATGGAAAATAAAATGAGTTCAGCCAGAGATGGCGCACGTTCCAGCATGTCATTTTGAATTTTCAGTGCTTCATCTGGGGTAAGTGGAATATTTAATTCAGTAAGCTTAGATTTTATCTCAGAATTGGAGAGACCGGCGAAATCTATAATTTCTTTTGTAAATGCCATTTTATTTACCCACAAACATCAGAGAAGTTGTATATAATATATTTCTCTATGCTCTGTGGCACTCAGGCAAATCATTATCTTATAATTGTTTCATGGCGCTGTGGCCCCACCGATACAATCTTCACAGGGCAACCCACTTCGTGCTCAATAAATGCAATATAATCTTTTAGTGTCTGCGGCATGGCGTCGAAACCTTTATTCCAAATATTTTCAGGAAGATTACTCCACCCCTTCAACGATTCATAGATAGGTTTTGCGTTACGGTATTCAGTTAAACTCGCCGGCATTTCATTAATGCGTTTTCCGCCCACATCGTAAGCGACACAAACAGGCAAAACATCAAACCCATTTAATATATCTAATTTTGTAAGTGCGATTTCTGTGAGTCCGTTCACTCGGACAGCTTGCCTAACTTGAACCAAATCTAGCCAACCTACCCGACGCGGCCGGCCAGTGGTCGTGCCGTATTCCTCGCCTTTATCCCGAAGATTTTTTGCATCACCACCATGAATTTCTGATGGTAGCGGACTTTCACCAACCCGGCTTAAATATGCTTTTGTAACGCCAATGATTCGATTAATATCCCTGAAGCTGACGCCGGTTCCCGTGGAAATGTGTCCGGCGGCAGTATTGGAAGACGTGGTAAAGGGATACACACCGTGATCCACATCCAGACTGATGCCCTGAGCGCCTTCAAATAAAATGGACTTGCCAGACTTGTGAGCTCTATAAAGTTCAAGTGATGTATCATGAATGTAGGATTTTAATTTATGTCCGTAATCAGAATAGGTATTAAAAATATCATCTATAGAAATATATAAAGTTTGGTTTAATGATTTTTCAATAATTCCCTTTGCGAAAGCATACCCTTTTTCTAACTTTTCTCTGAAAACAATAGGCTCTAAAAGATCTATCATGCGAATGCCGTTGCGAAACATTTTATCTGCATACACCGGCGCAATGCCTCTACGCGTACTTCCAGCTGCCAAGTCACCTTGATGTCCGGAAAGTGCACCGTCCATTGCAATATGGTAGGGCATAATCGCATGAGCGCGATCGCTCACCATGAGCTTGGGATCTATTCCCTTTTCTTTTACATAAGCAATTTCATCGAGTAACGCTTTTGGATCTACCACAACGCCATTTCCAATAATGGACATGGGTTCACCGTAGACAATCCCGGAAGGGATAAGATGAAGTTTGAATGTAGTGCCATCCACAATAATAGTGTGGCCGGCGTTGTTGCCGCCATGAAATCGAACCACATAATCTGATTCGCCAGCAAAGAAATCGGTAATCTTTCCTTTGCCTTCATCCCCCCATTGGGCGCCGACAATTACTGTTATATTAGATGTATTGGAGGGCACTAATTGCCAAAGGATAGTTTTGTATATTGGATTGAAAAGTCACTTAATTTAAGTAAATCTCGTAGCTGACTTTACGTGTTCTATTAATATGATAAAAATGGATTTCTTATAAAGTTTACTTCTTTTCTTTTTTATCTGAAATTCTAGCCTTCTTTTTAGCCCATACTAATAATCTATTAACGGGCGGGAAATAATCGGCCAAAATAATAAGCCCAGGAATACCAAATATCCACCCTTGGAAAATTGGAATTAACCCGCCGATTAAACCAATAATAACCAAAATAATTCCGAATGTAATTCTAGCAGTGTGTTTTATCACTGAATCTGATATACCAGGTCATTATCGATTGCGTTATCAAAAATATTATTTGATTCTCCTAACAAGTGCTTTACAAGAAAACCATGCACTAATCTATTTATTAAAGACACAGTTAAATCTGCTGGGTTTGAACCCACATCCAGTACATATCCTATAATAGGAGAAAACAATGGAATATCTGAGTAATCCAGATGTTTGGTCCCCTTGAGGATTAACCTGTATTTTGGATTGGAAGAATGCGCCATGAGACTATCTAACTTTGGGTAATTCCCGGGATAATCTGACCCATCCCAAGTGGGGCGCCCCATGAAAAGAAATGGAATATGAACGCCATCATCAATGGTCTCTTGGGGAATGGGGCTAATCCAGCTATCCAAAACAAAACATGCCTTGATTCGGTCATCCCGCTGGGATACGACTGTTGCGGTTGACCCCCCATATGAATGCCCTCCAACAGCAATCCTCTCCAAATTAATTTTAGCATTTATTTGTGACTCAATTTTACCAGACTGTATTTTGTCTAACTGATCTAAAATGAAACTAATATCTGCCACCCGCGTGTTCATTTGCATTGTGCGTACATTTGCACTATCAGGATGACCAGTAATATCTGAGCGATAATCTGCAAGATGTCCATCAGGGAAAATAGTGAGGTTAGCATCAAAACTATGATCAAGTGCTAGGACAATAAATCCTCGACTAACCAAAAATTCGTACAGGGCTTGATGGAGGTGTCGAGTGCCCGTAATGCCATGTGAAAAAATGACAACAGGCATTAATTGATCCGATTTAATGATGGGAATATTTTTAAAACTATTTGTATAAATATGATTTAAATGGCCTGGGAAAAACTCTGGAATCGCACCTGCGCCAGCCAACGTTTTTGCACGAAGATCAATAAAATCTAAATAGGGTTCCGGGTTGATTTCGGCATTTTTAAACGCAGGATACCAGACTTGAACAATAATTTCCCGCACATCATTTAGATTTTCATCTGTGAACCACTCCATACGCGATGAATCCACCCAGTGAAATGTTTCTGTTCCTACACTATAAGATCCACCAGGATTGGGCAGCGCGAAGACAGGAATTAACCACGGCAGTAAAACTGCCAAGCCAAACCAACCGGAAAGAAACCCTTTTGTGATAGTATTGATTTTTGCTTTTTGAAATCGGTGAAAAATGTACAATGCAGGCAATAAATACACAGCAGGGACAAATTGCCACCGTTGTCCTTCTAAAAAATATTGTAGTAACATTGCACCGATTGCTGCAAATAAAAGGTAAAGAAAAATTTTACGCTCTTTGTGTGTAAAGATTGCAGTTAAGGTTCCTGCAATGAGAATTAAGGTGAGTATTTCTAAAGGGCGCACTAAATTATTGAAAAAAATGAAAAATTGGTTGAGTATTCACATGAAATCCTTATTGTAAATTGGGGCGAAAAATACAATGGAAAATAAGCCATGTCATTTCAAAAGTTAGACCATAATCCATATCCAGAACCAAAAATGATTGAACGATCAACAGCCTTTTTTGAACTAATGATCCAAAGACGGACCGTTCGCGATTTCTCAGATCGACCTATTCCAATCGAGATTATTCAAAAGGCCATCCAGACCGCGTCTTCTGCCCCATCTGGAGCTAATAAACAACCATGGCATTTTGTAATTGTGAAAGACCCTGTTATAAAAAAAGATATACGGGTGGCTGCTGAAAAAGAAGAAAAAGAATTTTATGAACACCGCGCACCGGATTATTGGCTGGAAGACTTGAATCAGTTTGACACAGATTGGCATAAGCCATTTTTAGCAATAGCACCTTACTTGATTGTAGTATTTAAACAGAGTTATGATTTGGGGAAAAGCGGGAAACGAAAAAATTATTACGTAAATGAATCAGTGGGAATTGCATCGGGATTTTTATTGACAGCCCTTCATAATGCGGGTTTGGCAACCCTGACTCACACACCAAGCCCCATGGGTTTTTTGGAAAAGATTCTGAAACGGCCGGAAAATGAAAAGGCTGTATTACTGATTCCAGTTGGATATCCCGCAGAGAATGCCAAAGTCCCAGAATTGAAAAAGAAGTCTTTTCAAGAAGTGGCGACAATAATTTGATAATTAATCATACCAGTAGCCTCTCGAAGGTAATGGCTCAAAGAATACTTTGACATTCTCAGTATTCGAAAAAAAAGGAAAAACAATGCCCGTTAGAGTTCTAATTACAGGCGGTACCTTTGATAAGGAATACGACGAAATCACAGGGAAACTTTATTTCAAAGATACGCATATGCGAGAAATTCTGGACTTAGGGCGATCCAAACTGGAAGTCAAGATACGCACACTTATGCTTCTGGATAGTTTGGAAATGACCGATCATGATCGTGATGTTATTTTAGATAATTGCCGAAGAGTGTCAGAAAATCAAATTGTGATTACCCACGGCACAGATACCATGACAGAAACAGGAAGGGTGATTGCGAATGCAAAACTTGAAAAAACAATTGTACTGACCGGTGCAATGATTCCCTATAAATTTGGTAGCAGTGATGGACTATTTAATTTTGGAAGCGCCTTGGCTTTTGCGCAAACTTTACCCCATGGTGTATACATTGCCATGAATGGCAGATATTTTGACTGGAATAAGGTTGAGAAAAATAAAAAGACGGGTGTATTTGAAGAATTGTTGTAGGCGTTGAGCGCTTATGTGAACAGATTAATACTTTTTATTTTTCCATTTCTTTAATCCATTTCTTTACCAATTCTACACCCTCTTTGTGCACCAGTTTTCTTCCCAGCTCTGGCATCATGATTCCAGGGTCGGTGGATTCCATCCTATAGATCATAATTGATTGATCAGGGGATTGGGGAACAATTGTATAATTCAAATTTCCCGAACCACGCCCTGCGGCCACTGGTGGTTTATGAATTCCTAAACGCGTTGGATCCGTTTCTTCAATATTAAGGAATAATCCAGATGTTTCTCCCGGGGCACCCAATCGATGACAATGAGCACAATTAATATCAATCAAGGCCCTAGCGCGCTCTTCAATAGAACCGCTCTCAAGATCGTTATAATCTGGTGTATAAGGCAGGGATGAGACACTTGGGAGGCCACTGACCAGACCCAACATATTCCACTTTTTTAATTGATTCATTTTGCCATCATCATAATCAAAATCATGGTTTAGCAACCTTGCTTTTGGCCCGATTGGGATCATGCTACCCTGGTTTACATGACACCCTTTACACTGATTAAAATTGGGGACACTATACTCAAAATTGATTGATTGCCCCGATGGATCAATAAATGACACATTTAGTCTTTTACCCGCAATTTCCAAATACGCTTCTGTTTGTTCCGAATTCCAAACATAAGGAAAGCCCATCCAGCCATCCTGGGTGTGAATAAGAAGCCTTGTTTCCATGAATCGAATATTTTCTTTGGGTATTCGTAAATCACCGGGATAATAGAATGTTTTAATAAGAATGGATTCAACGGGAAAATTAAAGGAGCCGTCTGGTTTATAGGTTAATTGTTCACCAGATGGTAAAACAATGAATCTGGATTTTAAAGCATAATCAGAAAATAATTGCGCAGAAACATCATAGGGGAGAACGCCTTCCTTTGGTTGGTGGTCAACCATGCGACCCCTAAAGAAATCATAATCAGACAATTTGGGTTTGGCATACTTGATAGGACTGCCGCCAAAGAGAAGAGCAATAAGGAGCGGGAGCAAAACCAATTGTCTGGTTTTACCCAACAATCTTGACATTATTTCACCGAGGAAGTTAAAGGGTGTTCCCGACCGCAATTATGTGGTGACATATCCTCGGAAAAATTTGAAATAAAAGGTGAATACCATTCTTCAAAATTATGTTCAATGTCCAAATCGGTGAAGCGGGCGTCATCATTATCCTGGATACACAAACCCGCTGAATTTTCCGGATCCTGCATACCGTCATAAATAATGTCTGGTGTGTTGCGGCCATACTTTACCGCTAATAATTTACCAATATCATAACCCAACTCAGGTAAGCCCGGCCAACGGTCAAAAGTATTATTATAAATATGGACGTCTGCAGTATATGGATTATAGAGACTATCCTTAATGGTTTCTTCGGTCATAAAATAACTAACCACTCCCGTCCCGACACTTTTATTATTCAGAATAGTGTTTTGGTACACGTGCACATTGCTGCAGGCCAAAATGAGAATACCTGTTCCCGGAATAACTTTTCCCACAATATTGCCAGGCGGTGCAAAATTGAACAAATTATTTGATTCAACCAGATTATTAAAAACTCGCACATTTCCACCTTTTTTTTGTACAAGGTCTGGCAAATCAAAAATAAGAATCCCCCCAGTGTTGTGGTAAGAGTGATTTTCGTACACTTCGGCGTTATTGGAATTTTCAATCTCGATTCCTGCTACATTATTGTAAGCAGTATTGTAGCGCACCACAATATCATTGGATTGCCCCACATAAATTCCTGCATCCGATGCGCCGATGGAAACAGAGTATTCAATCAATACATTTTGGCATTGCACCGGATAGAGCCCGTAAGCGCCATTGGTCTCCTTAGGGCCTCCCGTCCATTCAGCTTTAACATGCCTGAAAACAATTCCATCTGTATATTGAATTTTAATGGCATCGCCCTTGGTGTCTTGAACGGTGAATCCTTCCAGCGTGATATTTATTGAATTGGTAATACTAATCCCCTGGGCACCCTCGTCCTGATTTGAAAAGGAAAGGATAGATTGATCCATACTTTGCCCGCGAATAACAAGATCACTTTTTCCTTCGATGGATAATGTTCCGCGGATGAGGTGCAAGCCTTTCGGAATGGTGATTGTGTCTCCGGGTTCGGCCAGAATGAATTGAGTTTGAAGATTCTTTTCGATGCTTGCAAAAAGCAAACCTGCCATAAAAAGCAACGGAATGGATTGATGTATCAATTTCATAATAGAAAAATTTAGGTGATTCCTCATGATGGATTAAATGAAAAAATGGATTTTAAAATTTGCAATCTGATATTTCATTTTTTCATGTAGCAGCATTAGATTTAATAAAATGAAGCCTGTACGTATCCACTCTTGGAATGTTTCCCCGGGTGAAGCATCTGCCATCCAAATGAACCTGCGGGATAAGATTACCATTCAGCCTTTACCGGATGAAATCCGTCTAGTGGCCGGAACCAATGTTTCACATGATCCAAACACCAATACAATCCATGCTGCACTTGTTGTCTTGCGTTTTCCCGATATGGAATTGGTTGAGCGTCATGGTTTCTCAGAAGAAATAACCTTTCCATATGTTCGGGGAATATTGGCCTTCAGGGAGGCGCCCCCTATTATGAAACTAATGAAGCGCGTTCAACATAATCCTGATGTTGTTTTATTCCATTCTCACGGTTTGGCTCATCCACGGCAGTTTGGTTTAGCCAGCCATCTCGGCGTTTTATTTGATGTTCCTTCGATTGGTATTTCGGACCGTATTTTGGTGGGGTTTCACGATAATATAGACTCCGAAAAAGGGCACCATGCGCCCCTGATTCACAACGATAAAGAGGTGGGTCTCGCTTTAAGAACGAAAGATGGTGTTAATCCTGTTTTTGTTTCAGTAGGACATAAAGCTGATTTGCTCACCACCATGGAGTTTACATTGGAATGTGTAACCCATTATCGACGACCAGAACCAATCCGGCAGGCTCATTTGGCAGTGGTAGCCCAGCGGGATGGCGAAAACATAGATATTGATGTTGGTGGAGATCAGGCAACTTTATTCTAATTTAAAGATTAAGATCATTTTTGATCTATGGTATTACCTAGAGAAGATAGGTGTAAAAAATGCCCCGAGTAATCGAGGCATTTTTGTCTTAGGTTAGGTATAAATAAAATCTAATCGCAAGTCGTTTCCAGTAGAATAGCGCAAACTAAATAGGGATCCATATTTGCAGATGGTCTGCGATCTTCAAGATATCCATATCCGTCTTTTGATGTTTGCATGGGAATCCGGATAGATGCGCCCCGATCACTTACGCCATAACGAAATTCATTAATACTGCATGTTTCATGAAGGCCAGTGAGACGCTCCTCATTATGGGCACCATAAACTGCAATATGCTCGGGGTGTTTTTGACTTAGTTTTTCACAGGCATCTTCAATGATGGCTATTCCACCTGCTTCTCGCATAGTTTTCGTACTAAAGTTTGTATGCGCCCCGGCGCCATTCCAATCGCCCTTAACTGGTTTTGGGTGCAGCGTTGCACTCACACCGTAATCTTCAGAAATACGATATAGAAGCCATCGGGATAGCCACATTTGATCGCCGGATGCTAAAGGTCCCAGTGGACCAATTTGGTATTCCCACTGTCCCGGCATCACTTCTGCATTTATTCCAGATATTTCCAATCCCGCATCAATACAAAGGTCCAAATGTTCTTCTACAATGTCTCGACCAAAAACTTCATCAGCGCCAACACCGCAATAAAAAGGACCCTGAGGTGCAGGATATCCACCTTCTGGCCACCCCAAAGGAGATCGACCCTGGAAAAGAGTGTATTCTTGTTCAATACCAAACCAGGCTTCCTGAGCGGCATGTTTTTCTTCTAATTCCCTTAAATGTGCCCGGGTATTTGATGTATGAACAGACCCATCTGCATTCATCACTTCACACATGACCAGAATATTGTCCCCTCCCCGAATTGGGTCCGAAATAAAACAAATGGGTTTTAACATGCAATCGCTGTCAGTACCAATAGCCTGCATGGTGCTGGATCCATCAAATCCCCAGTCTGGGATATCATCAAGGCTGGTTACGGGCCCATCAAAAACCTTTGTTTTGGATCGAAGTTTTTGGGTGGGCTTGTGCCCGTCCATCCATATGTATTCTGCTCTGAGTTTACTCATTTCTATCTCACTTAAGTTGTTAACATTTAATGAAGTACGCCTAATTTTCTTTTTATTATTAAGGAATTCACAATTATTCCAAAGAAATTCAAAGCATAATATACTAAGCTACCCAATTGCTTTGGAACCTTTTTCTCCAGTTCTTAAACGTATACAATCATTGATGGGTAAAATAAATATTTTACCCCGACCTTTATCTCCGTCCTTTTTTGCTACAATAGTAACTGCTTCAACTACAGCATCCACAAATTCATCGTTTACTGCAATTTCGAGTCTGACTTTTTTTAACAAAGTGATTTCATGAGATATACCTCGATAGACCTCTTGTACAGGTATTTCCTTTCCCTGTCCCCTGGCATTGGTAACGGTAAATTTGTAAATGTTTCTTTTAAGAAGTTCTTCTTTAATGGCCGGTAATTCTTCCGGCTGAATTATTGCAATAATTAGTTTCATTGATTATATCTCCTATTCTACAGTAAAAATTTGAAATCCGGCATATGACTCCATATCATGTTCACCAATATCCAGTCCGATGATTTCTTCGTCTTCTGATACCCTTAAGCCAATGGAATATTTCACTACCGTAAAAATCAGGATTGAACCAATGAGACAAAAAATTCCATATGCCACAACACCTAAAGCCTGAACATACAGACTATGGGCAACACTAAAAATACCTACAGCAAGCGTCCCCCAGATACCGCATACGAGATGGACTGATATAGCACCGACCGGGTCATCAATTTTTAATTTATCTAATTGAATTACAGACAAAACCACAATAATTCCTGCAATAAAACCAACTAATACAGAATTCATTGGACTGATAACGTCCGCACCTGCGGTGATACCAACCAACCCTGCTAATGAACCATTTAATATCATGGATAAATCTGGTTTTTTACTTACATACCAAGATGTGATCATAGCTCCAATTACACCCGCTGCGGCTGCCAATGTAGTCGTAACGAATACCAGAGATACACCACCAGGGTCTGCAGAAAGAACTGACCCGCCATTAAATCCGTACCAGCCAAACCATAGAAGAAAAACACCAATAGTTGCAAGCGGCATATTGTGACCTAGGATTGGTTTAATTTGTCCGTTTTGCCCATATTTCCCAAGTCTAGACCCTACTAAAATTGCACCTACAAGCGCAGCCCATCCTCCGACACTGTGCACCAGAGTGGATCCAGCAAAATCATAAAAGCCCATTTGATCCAGCCAACCCGCACCCCACTTCCAAGAGCCTGCAACTGGATATATTATTGCTACATATACGGTTGAAAATATCAGGAATGATGATAATTTTATCCTCTCTGCTACTGCTCCAGATACAATAGTCGCAGCAGTTGCTGCAAACATAGCTTGAAAAATAAAATCTGTAAAATAAGTATAAGCTCCACCAGCATAATCAATCAGTCCTGCTGAGCCAATAGGATTAGTTATACCAAAACCGGCAAAACCAAAGTAACCATTGAATTCTCCTGGATACATTAGGTTAAACCCACAAACAGCGTAAGTCAAAATACCAATCGCAATGATAGAAACATTTTTAAAAAGAATGTTTACTGTATTTTTTGACTGAGTAAGCCCTGCCTCTAAGCTTGCAAATCCTAAATGCATTATAAATACTAAAAATGTTGCAACCAGCATCCATGTATTATTTACAGTAAATATAGCATCTGCAGCTGTTGGCTCTCCATTAGCTAGTAATACAGAGAAACTCATGAAATACAAGCCAACTAATAATCTAATTTTTTTCATTTTTATGCCCCTTACTTATTTTAGAAACTTTTACCAACAACTAGAAACGCCAGCCCACTGTCAGGATTTAAAATCCAAGAACAGCTATACTTTTCATTACTCGCTGAAATTCCAACTTCAATAGGTGCAAACTTTCCGTCACTTGTATACCCACCATCTCCAAATCCTAGCATAAAGGGTCCATAAGAAATATTGACATATTTTGACATTGGTGCCTTATCAGCATCGAATGCGCCATAAAATCCAGGCTCAACAACGAACGTTGCAGCTGTTAGGCCAATGCCACTAAAAGACCCACCTAAAGATAATTCAATGTTATGTGCGCCTGTATCAGAAGCAGTTTCGTTAAAGTTGCCACTTGGTGAAGCACCGGGGAAATAATAGTCAGTTATTGTGATGGAATAATCACTAATAGAATAACTTGCGTACAAATCATTCTCACTGCCTTGTCCACTAAACTGCCAAGCGCTCCAGGCCCCTAAAGTCAGATTACCCGTTGTATAGGTTAATCCAGGTTGGATGGATGGGCTAGTGCCAAAATCTGTGCCTCTCCAGACATACCTGTTATAGATATCACATGAGACACCCCATGTTGATCCATCTTCCTGCTCTTG
>CAZYLQ010000002.1:14750-19850 GCA_964648395.1 uncultured bacterium
ACCTGTTATAGATATCACATGAGACACCCCATGTTGATCCATCTTCCTGCTCTTGCGCAAAAAGAGATGTGATTCCTGTTATTACAACAAGAACGTATATTATTATTTTAG
The DNA here is from genome assembly GCA_964648395.1 of uncultured bacterium. Lineage (GTDB taxonomy): Bacteria > Fidelibacterota > Marinisomatia > Marinisomatales > UBA1611. The sequence goes on from CAZYLQ010000002.1 coordinate 14,862, forward strand.
ACATGTTAGTTTTCCTTATTATTTTAATATTATTTATTAAATTGCAATAAATATTATGTTATTTAATAAATATCACATATAATATTAAGTACTGAATTATTTAGTGTCAAGTATAAAATATTATGTAAATAACATATTAATATTAAAAATTTAAGGTTATATTTATATATGACATAAATATATTTTACATTAAAAATAAAAAATCACTCATTCATTCAATACAACACCCAGTCTATCCGCAACATGTAAGTCATAAATATTTTTAAAATCCACAATATCCTGTGCCAGAGAAACAATACATTTGAAATGATATTTTTCTTTTTTCCAATTGGAAATGATTTGAGATGCAATGGTAGAACCCGTGTGAAAAATATGTGTATTTAATAGCCGCTTTAATAGATTTTCATCGCTGGCTGTTAAATTTGATTCTTTCACAAATTCAGTATTTAATCGAGATTTAATGGACAGTTTTTTTGTATAAATAAATGCCGATCCACCGGTCATTCCGGCCCCGAAATTATGCCCGATTTCGCCAAGAACAACCACAGTCCCCCGAGTCATATATTCACAACCGTGGTTCCCGATTCCTTCAATTACGGCAGATGCACCGCTATTCCGGACAGCGAACCGTTCCCCGCCACGTCCTGCAACAAACAGTGTTCCGCCGGTAGCGCCATACAAGGCAACATTTCCAATCATCGTGTGTTCTTTTTTCTTGCGGCGAATCAACCGAGGCATGCGAATAGTGATTAAGCCGCCAGATTGCCCTTTTCCGACATAATCATTGGCTGTCCCCATGAGCCGCAGCTCCACACCTTCTGAAAGATAAGCCCCAAAGCTTTGACCTGCGGTCCCAGACATCTGAACTTGTATACTCCCTTGGAAATTTCCTTTTCCATACAAAAAAGCAATTTCACCGGAAAGACGTGTCCCAATGGATCGTTGTGTATTATTCACAAGTTTTGAAACAACAGCATGCCCATGAGCCATAATTGCATTTCGCACCTCAGTGATAATCTCTTCATCCAAACTTTGATCTTGTAGCCGACCCTGAAACCGAACCTTATTTGTGGAAGGAATAGGCAATCCTTTTTTTGAGTCTGGATTAAAAATTACTGAAAAATCTAAACCTCTTTTTTTAACATAGGATTTAAAATCTTTATGAATGGACAAAAGATCACTCCTGCCCACAAGAGATTGAATGGTATTAAAGCCCAACTTGGCTAATTCATCTCTCACATCTTCGGCAATTTTTTCAAAATAAAGTTTAATGTTACCCGCATTCCCCTTGAACTTTTTCATGTATTTTACATCTTGGGTGGCGATACCAACAGGGCAGGTATTTAGGTGACATTGTCGGGCCATGATACATCCTAAGGCAATCAGGGCTGCTGTACCAAAATCATATTCCTCTGCACCCAAAGTTGCTGCGATAATAATATCTTGGGCTTTTTTGAGTCCGCCATCAACTCTAAGGGTGACCCGGTCACGCAATTGATTAGCAACCAGAGCCTGGTGTGTTTCGGCCAATCCTAACTCCCAGGGAAAGCCTGTATGTTTTAGTGAACCCAAAGGACTGGCGCCCGTACCGCCGTCTCCGCCTGAGATAAGGATGATATCAGCACCCGCCTTTACCACACCGGAAGCCACGGTGCCAACGCCGGGTTGTGCTACCAGTTTAACAGAAATTAATGCCCGGGGATTCACCTCCTTTAAATCGTGAATCAATTGTTTAATATCCTCAATGCTATAAATATCATGATGAGGAGGTGGTGATATAAGAGGAACCCCCAAGGTTGAGGATCGTGCATGGGCAATCTGCGCTGTCACCTTATGCCCCGGCAATTGTCCACCTTCACCAGGTTTTGCCCCTTGAGCCATTTTAATCTGGATTTCCCTCGATGCGGCAAGATAATCAACGGAAACACCAAATCTGCCACTGGCCACCTGTTTTATGTAGGAATTCACATCTTTATCCGGGTTGCTTCTACTGTAACGGTCATCCAATTCCCCGCCTTCGCCTGTATTGCTCCGTGCTCCTACTAAAGCCATTCCCCGTGCCAGTTCGCGATGAACGTTTTCAGAAATAGCGCCAAAAGATATGGCACCGGAGCCAAACCGCTTAAGTACCTTTTTCAAAGATTCAGTTTGCTTAACATCAATGGGTTCCAGTTTCTCTTTAACTTGAAAGAGATCGCGTAAATAAACAGGCACTTCTGCTCTAATATTTTTCTGCTCCTTTTGGTGCGCTACAGCTTGTATCGTTTTGAATTCTGGAGGTGAATACCCATGGCTTTCACCATTTTTTCGAAATCTGAAATATCCTTTTTCACTAAAGCTAGGTGATGATTCCAGAAATGCTGCAGAGTGCTGCTGCATCAAATTTTGTTTTATATGATATAATCCGATACCGCCCAGTTCACTTCGAAAGGATGGAAAATATTTTCCAATCAAATCTTTATCCAAACCCAATGTATGGAAGAGCATACCTCCATGATAACTACTTATCGTGGAAATGCCCATTTTAGACATAATCTTCAGGATGCCTTTTTCAAGAGCGTACCGATAGTTGGCCATCTTGTTGGGCCAATCCTTATCATCATGAAAATGCTCCCGAATCAATTCGTAAGCCATAAATGGATATACAGCACTGGCGCCAAGCCCAATAAGAACGGCTACGTGATGATCTTCCACCACATCCCCGGATAAACAAATAAGGGAAACGGCGCTTCTTAATTTGTTTTTCACCAGCGCATGATGAACTGTAGAAACAATCAGGGGCATGGGAATGGGTAAATAGCCTTGTTTCAGATTTTCATTCGTGAGAAAAATTATTTTTGCCCCGTTTTTTACTGCTTCCCTGGATTGAGACTTAATACGGGATAGGCGGCTATTCAAATCCTGGTCAAGTGCACAATGACAATAGATGCGTTTATAGGGGGCCTGGCTTTGGCGATCATGAAGTTCTAATACTTCCCGGGGAGACAAAACAGGACTTTCGATTCGAATGACGCCGCCGAAAGTTGGGTTTTCATCCAGAAGATTATTTTCCGATCCTAAATATTTGAACAATGCCATGACGCCCCGTTCGCGAATTGAATCGATGGGTGGATTGGTAACCTGTGCAAAAGATTGTTTAAAATGATCATAAAATCGCCGATCTTGTAAGGACATGACAGCGGGAGGAGTGTCATCTCCCATGGAGCCAATGGGTTCTCGTCCACTGGTTGCCATAGAAATCAAATACCGTGTTAAATCCTCTTTTGACCAACCAAAGGCCACCCGCAATCGATGATCAAATCCCTGTTCGGGGAGTCCAAAGATTCCAAATTCTTTGCGGTGAGATTTCCTTTTTAATGTAGTAAGATATTTATTTAGGGAACTGGAGTAATCTTTTTTTGCAGCTGCAGTTTTTTTAATCTCTTTATTCCGAATAATTCCCTTTCCTTTCAGGGAAACAGCAAAAATTTCTCCGGATGTCATATGGTGATGCACAACTAAGTTATTATCAGCAATATCAATAATACCTGCTTCCGAGGCCATAATAACCAATCCGTCTTTTGTTATAGAATATCGCAGAGGGCGTAACCCATTTCGATCCATTTTAGCTACAACATGGCTACCATCTGTAAAAACAATTGCCGCCGGCCCATCCCAAGGTTCAATAAAGTTTTCATGATAAATATAAAAATCTTTTAAGGCTCGGGGCATAGACTTGTCGTATTCATAAGGATCTGGGATTAACATCATGGTACTGCTAAAAAGATCTCGCCCGCTTTGAGTTAAAAATTCTAATATGTGGTCTAGGCTTTCTGAATCACTTCCGCGATGATTTACAATAGGCTTCAGGTGTTCAAGGTCATTATTCCAGAACCGAGATTTTATTTCTCTCTCCCGCGCTGTCATCCACAAGCGGTTGGCCTTGATGGTATTAATTTCGCCATTATGGGCCAGCATACGAAATGGTTGTGCCATGGCCCAGGTGGACTGAGTATTTGTGGAAAATCTTTCATGGAAAATGGCAAGTTTTACAACATATTTTGGATGGGTAAGGTCCGGATAGAAATGATCGAGTTGGGTGGAAGTCATGAGCCCTTTATAAACAATCGTTTCAGAAGAAAAAGAACAGATATAAGATTTTTTCTTTTGGGTTAGAATCTCTTTTTCCACTGTTTTCCGGAGTAGATATAATCGAGTTTCCAGTGGGCGTTTGCTCTTTTGTGTTTCAACTAAGAAAAATTGTACAATCAATGGTTTTGTGTTTCGTGCAAATTTGCCCAGGGCATTGGGATTCACTTTCACTTCCCGTACCGCTACAACATTAAACCCGCTGTGAGTTGCGGTAGATTTTATTATTTCTTTCAGCCATTTGATTTCACGGGAAGTTGTAAAAACCATTCCCACAGCAAATTTTTTTCTAAAAGGCATCCTAATTCCCTGTTCTTCCTTCAAAATTCTACGGAAAAATGGATGAGGGATATCTGTTAAAATTCCTGAACCGTCGCCGGTTTCTTTATCAGCCGATATAGCGCCTCGATGATTCAGCCTTTGTAATCCTTTTAAGGCTAAGGGCAGAACTCTTTTTTCTGGTTTTCCAGATAGAGTGACAATAAAACCAGTCCCACAAGCATCATGAAAGCTTGATGAGTCATAAAGAGGATAGATGTTTTTTGAATGATCCATTTGTGAATAAATAATTGGTCCAAGATAAAGCCTGAACATAGAATTCGGGTGTTGATTTTTACAAAGCGACTATAGGGTTTATGTCGCTAATATTTTATGCAATTAGTGTATTACCACCCATGGAGTCCGTTTACACTTGGCAATTTGACCCCCGGAATATTAAATATTTAGAAATTAAAATTCAACAGGAAAATATAATATATTAAGATATTTTATGCAATTCCTTTAATATTTTTAAATCATTTCTCTCGGTTTCTTTATATGTTGAGAGAATTACGTTGGTTTGCGTTCTTGACACCCCAGGCC
>CAZYLQ010000002.1:19950-46232 GCA_964648395.1 uncultured bacterium
GTTTCTTTATATGTTGAGAGAATTACGTTGGTTTGCGTTCTTGACACCCCAGGCCAATTTTGGATCTTATATAGCAAATCTTCCAAAGCTTGTGAGTTTTTCACTCGTACTTTCAATAGATGAGATCCACTACCGGTGATAGAATGGCATTCTAGAATGGCCTTTGATTCTGTTGCCCTTTTAATAAAGCCTTCGTAGTGGTCCGAATGTTCACTGATAATAGAAACAAATGCCGTCACGTCAAGTCCTGCAACTTTATGATCTATTATGGCTGCAAATCGCTTAATGAGACCCTTTTCTGTTAATTTTTTTATCCGTTCCCCTACGGCCGGAATTGACAATTTCACTTCTTTGGCAATATCACTTGCTGTTGATCGACCATTTTCCTGGAGAATTTCCAGAATTTGAATATCACGTTTATCAAACATATCATCTGTTCCTGTTTTAATCTTCCTTGAAATTATGACTGAAATATTTTTTTAAAAAGGGCAAGATTTCTTTTATTTATTTTGTCAAACTGCCTGTAAACAAATTTTTTACAATTATTTTTAGCGGTATTGTAGAAAATAGAATAATTTTCGTTATTGAATTGAAAGTAAATTGAGGTGTATAGTCCAGTACAAAAATCAGGAAAGGATTATGAAAAAAATCATTTTATACCATAACCCTCGCTGAGGGAAAAGTCGTGGAGCCGTGCTGCTCCTGGAACAAAACGGTGTTGAATTCACCAAAGTAGAATATTTGAAAAACCCTTTAAACAGGAATGAAATATTATCCTTATCAAATAAACTTGGTATGGCCCCAAGTGGATTTGTGAGGAAAAATGAAACCAGTTATAAAGAAAACAATTTTGGAGAAATCCTAAATGATGATGAAGCAATGGCGGGAGCCATTGAAAAATTTCCGAAAATCATGGAGCGCCCTATTGCAGTAAAAGGTGCAAAAGCAGTCATTGGTCGTCCTCCGGAAAATGTTTTAACTTTAATTGATTAAAAGGAGAATCAATTGAAAAAATTCTTAAGTATTCTAGGTGTATTGTTAATATTGGGGTGTGAGCCTTTTGTAACGGAGTTCAAAGATTTATCAGATGCCGTTATGTATGAGGCAGACAGTAAATCCAATGCAACCTATGATAGCGGCAACATCAAAGTTGTAACGTGGAATATTCGCTTTGGCATTGCACGTTTTCCATTTTTTGGTGATTCCTGCGGGGATGATGTAATACTTGATGATGATTCCATTGAGAAAAATATGGCCGCTATTGCTGATTCTCTAAATGCCATTGATGCAGATATTGTACTTCTGCAGGAGGTGGATGTGTCTTCCAAGCGAACGGGTTATATGGATCAAGTTCAATATTTACTGGATAATACTAACTTGAATTACGGTTGTTATGCATCCATGTGGAAAGCAGATTTTATTCCCAGTGATGGCATTGGAAGGATAGATGCGGGAAACGCCATTCTTTCAAAGTATGAATTAACCGATGCAGAAAGAATCCAACTTCGCCTCCGTACAGATCAGGATGGATTAACACAATATTTTTACCTGAGGCGAAATATTGTAAAAGCAAAAATACCCGCACTGGCTCAAGGAGCTAAAGATTTTTATGCAGTGGATATTCATGCCACAGCTTTTGCCACGGACGATACTAAGCAGCAGCACATTGATAAATACGTGGAAACTCTAGCTGAAATTCATTCTTCCGGTGATTATTTTGTGACAGGCGGTGATTTGAATTCCGTCCCCCCAGGCTCTGAATATGACTATTGTTTACAAGATATGTGTCCTGGTGAGAAATATAAAGATGAAAATGGAAATGAAATAGACTATCATTCTATTGATTCATTGATTGGCGGGCCTCATAAAGAAGGGGCCTATTTTAATAATTTTGATGGTGAGAGAGATTTATTGGTTCCTTTATATGATAATTATGTATCTGCTATTGATACCTTATCTGGGGCGAACTTGGATGCAGGCCATTTTACCCACGGACCCAGTACCAGTTATGAAATGAACGATATTAAATATGACCGAAAACTGGATTATTTATTTACAAATGGTATTTGGGAGAACACATTAAGCAAGACCCATCAGGCTGCCTGGGAGTTAAGTGATCATTTGCCAGTGAGCGCAGTACTCAATGTTGGAGGTGAATAATGAAAAAATTTATTTTCTATTTCATCATCGCTAGTCTTGTTTTTGGAGAAACAAAAAAATGGGATGCACATTCTGCCTATTTATTGCCGCAAAAAAGATGGGAGATGGGGTTGTTTCAGCCCTTTAGATATGGCTATTCTGAATCGATAGAATACAGTGTTCATCCACTCTGGTTTTTTGTCATGCCAAATTTCAGCCTAAAAAAATCACAAAGTGATTTTGCTGGATTTACCTCTGCCAGTCAATATAAAATGGTTTATCCAACGCCATTTTTAAATATGATTGCAAAAGAAGGAATCATGGGCATTATTGCCCCGGACTTTCAGATACCGCCTTTGTTGGGACTTTCTGCCTCCTGGCTCATGTCAAAAAATATGGGCGGAATGAATTTAACTCTCAATAGCGGATTAGACTTAGGTGTGGCCTTTGGTGATTTAGACTCTCGTTCTACCATTGATCTCCCTCTGGTTTATCATCGCTTAGGTGTTTACTATAATACTTGGGGGATGCACATGGGTGCAGACGTACAAAAAAATATTTCTGAGAAAATTGGCGTATTAGCGGATATTGATTTAAGATTATTACCGGGCCTTAAAGGGAATTATTCATTGGAGCATAAATTACTTCTTAGCTGGTATAAATCAGAAAACTTCAGAGTTCTTACTGGCTACAAATTTGTCATGGGCGAGTATCCTTATGGCTCAGATATGCGTTTACTGCCCTACATTCCTATGGCAGAAACCTGGGTACCGATCATAGAATTTCAGTGGGCACGGAAAAAACAATAGTTTGGCTTGACATGATTCAATTAACACAATTAGGTTCACGATGATAATTATTGAGTTTAAAGGGGATTGATGTAGGCCAATCAACACGGTGGAAACATTTAAAATGAATCACGTATTTTGGGATCGATCGACTTTTTTTCTATTAATAAACACGATCTAAATGATTAACTAAAAAATAAATATGGGAAATAAAAATTACTTCAGATATAACTTATATTTAATAATCTCACTAAGTTTGTTTTTTATCGTTGAGTCTGCATTCGCCATCGACACTGGGAAACTAGAAGGAAGGATAGTTGATACCGAAACAGGCGAACCTCTCCCCGGTGCCAATGTTATGATTTTAGAAACCACCATGGGCTCGGCTGCTGATGTTAATGGTTATTACTTAATGTTAAATATCCCTCCAGGGAAGTATCAAGTTAGAGCTGAAGTTATCGGGTATGCATCTATGAGTGTTGTGAACGTGTTGATAAACGGAGACCTAACAACAACCATTGATTTTTCCTTGACATCCAAAGCGATAGAAGGTGAAGAAATTATTGTAACGGCTGAACGCCCTCTGGTCCAGGCAGACCAAACATCTAGCAGGAGAAGCATCACATCGGAAGAATTGCTCAATATGCCCGTAACAAATATTGAATCTGCAGTTGCCTACACTGCCGGTGCCGTTAATTCTGGCGGGTTGCACTTTAGGGGCGGTAGGACATCTGAAGTGATTTATCTGCTGGATGGTATTCCCATAAAAGATCCATGGTCAGGTAATTCTAATGATACAAATGTACCGTTATTAAGTATTAGTGAAGCGAATGTCATAACCAGTGGATTCGGCGCAGAGTACGGCGACGCTCAATCTGGTATTATTGAACTCACCAGCAAAGAGGGGCGGAATACTTTTTCCGGGAATGTGCGTATTAATTCATCCAGCCCTCTCAGCGATGAACCCACCTTTGAAGCACCCTATGAATCTAATACTGTTGAATTTGCTTTAAGTGGCCCAATTCTTAAGAATAAAATCCACTTTTCGCTTATCGGGGAACAGCAGGATAAATCCGGACGGTTTCGAAATCAAAGAAATGAAATGTCCAGTTACACCGGTCGTTTGTCTTATAAAATAAATAACAAATTAAAATTGAGTTTTTCGGGACTATACACCAAAACAGATACAGATGATGGGTTTAACTATTCTTATAGTCACATGATTTCTGAGGATTTGCAAACCGGTTTTATGCCTAGCTATGTTAAAGGATTTGATGATTTGATAAGTCCTATATCAGATGGCATTATTCAAGAAGGTGAGGTGCCCAGTTTTTATACCGATTGGTGGACAACAGCTGGTTTGCAGACCGAAGATACTGATGGAGATGGTATTCTGGATCTCTATATTGAATATGAGCCTTTTGCAGATTGGAATGAAAATGGACAGCATGATGAAGGTGAATGGTATAATGATATCAATGGTAATGGTATCTATGATGATTCCCCTTACGAACAGGATCGAGACGCCACTGGATTACTTATTGATCCCGATGGTGATGGTGTTAATGAAGACTACAATAACAATTTTGTTTTAGATACAGAAGGTGCATTGGATAGTTGGTACGGTAATGGGGTGTTGGATACTGAAGATGCCAACGGCAATGGAGTATTGGATGTAGGTGAAGATTTGAATGGCAACGGTATTTTGGATGCGGAGGATGTGGACCAGGATGGAACCATCACCAATTTTAATATGTTTGAACGCCGTCCTTTGTGGCAGGATGAATCTCATATGTGGAACGCGGGGCTGACCTGGACTCTTTCCAAAAATACTTACATGACCTTTCGCGTTGCTCAATACAGCACCATGTTGCAATCAAATATTGTAGAACGGATTAATGAAGATACAGATCGGGACGGCATTTTGGATATCTATTGGTCGACGGAACCCTTTGAAGATATTAATGGTGATAATAAATGGAGCGTTGGCGAATGGTTCGGCGATATCAACGGCAACAATACCTATGACAAAGAACTGGATTGGGATGTAGATGGTGACAATGATAGAAGAAACGAAGACCTTAACGGCAATGGCATTTTAGATGCCTATACTCCAGCTAAACCCATTAGCGGGTTTGATGATCCACAGGACATGTTCCACGATCACAATAATAATGATTATGTAGACGAGTCTGAGCGAGACTGGAATGGTGATGGCATTGACGAATTTGATAAAAAATATTTTTGGATGCCTTGGGCAGATATCCCCGATGAAGGCTTTAAGCATCACGGCACTTTCTACGGAGTCTCTCCAGCCAATCCATACACCTACAACCGTGACCATTGGCATTTTGATAAAAAGGTTATGACCACTTATAAAGTTGATTTGGTGAGTCAAATTAACCCAACCAACCAGATTCGCTCTGGATTGGAATTCATAAACTACGATATGCAGAATCATTGGCCGCCGGATCGTTACGGTTATGCGGAAAATGATAAATCCACGCCCACCAATTTATCGCTCTACGCGACAGATAAAATGGAGTACAAAGGTATCATCGTGAATTCCGGATTGCGGATGGAATACTTTAAGCCAAATGCAGCATCTCCAGCAGACGAGTCTGACCCTACCTGGACAAGCAACGATTATGCGGATTGGGATGGAGACGGTAAAGATGAAGAGTATAAGCAATGGCGCGCAAATTCTGGGGCATACAAACACGCCTTGGATGATATTAAAAATCCAGTAGATGCGGAAAACAAATTACTCATCGCGCCGCGCTTGGGTGTCTCCTTTCCCATAACCGATAAATCCCTGCTTTATTTCAATTACGGTCGGCAATACCAACGGCCGGCACTGGCATACTTGTTCAGGAATAATACATATAACTTTGGCGGTGGTTTTCCTATTGTAGGGAATCCCAATATGGATCCTGAGCTAACCACGGCTTATGAAGTCGGCGTCAGGAAAGAACTACCCAGAGAACTTCTTATGGAGGCGAAAGCTTTTTACAAGGATATATTTGGTTTAACAGACACGCGACCCATATACTGGACAGTCTCCGATTGGTACACCACCTATTATAATAGGGACTACGGTAATGTGCGCGGTTTTGAAATTGTTTTAGGCCGCCGCCCAGGAAAAATAGTTTACGGTGAATTGAACTATACCTATTCCATTGCCAAGGGCAAAAGCAGTAGCGTCGGGCAAGGTTATTTAACGGAATGGTCCGGGAATATTGTACCAACATTTGAATCATATTTAAGTTGGGACCAGACCCACACCTTTAACTTGAATTCCAATGTGGCCTATAAAGGAATTTTAGCTACGTTTATTATGAACTACGGTAGTGGCACCCGCTACTCAAAGCCGAACCAAGGCAGGTTAATACTGGAGAATACGGAAACATTTCCCTGGTACGTGTCATCCAATTTTCGGTTGAGCTATTCGCGCACTATTGCAGGCACCAATATTGGAGCCTATATCTACGTAACTAATCTGTTTAATCTAAAAAGATTTCGCGGAGTTGCGGATGTGGAATGGTACCACCAGTTTAAAGGGCTTGTGGATACTTATGACACAAATGATGATGGCAAGGTTACCCTAGCAGACGGTCAAGATAAATATTTTGAATATATGGGTAACGTTGATTTGGATCATGATGGCAAAATAGATCAAAATAAATTAAATCCTGAACAGGGAGCACATTTAAATCCTACTGTTTATCAAGATCAAAGAAGAATGCAAGTTGGATTTACAGTTAGTTTTTAATGAGATATAAAATTCTTTTTAATCGGAAGCCTTTGAAAACAGTTTGTTTAATACTAGCAATGTCTGTTTCATTCGGAAAAGAAAAATCAACGGAATATAAATCCGTTGGAGTTGGAAAAAGTTCCGTAACGAGGCCAGAAAAAGCGTTTTATAATCACACAACCAATAATAATTGGATAGCCGTAACAAACTACGGCGGTTATGGTGATCCAAATTCACCATCAACAGGGCGCCCATCTGCACAGTGGCCTGGCGGCTCTGGCAACAATTATCTTTATGATGCGGGCTTATGGATTGGCACAGAAATAGGTGGACAACCTGCAGTTAGCACTTATTTTTACAATCCTGATCAGGAATGGCTACCCACAGTTGGATTTCCCGGAGAGCTTGGCTCTCAGGTCAATGGTGAATCGGCAAAATCCATTGAAGATTCTTATATTGTATTTGATGATATTGATGAACGACCCGAAAGCAACCACACACCGATTGGCTTAAAAGTTTTTCAACAAGGGCTAACTTGGAGTCTTCCTACCTATGATGATTTTATTGTTTTTGAGTATAAAATTGTTAATACAGGCTTAAACGGTGACCTGGAAGATGTCTTTGTGAGTTTTTGGTATGATATTGATGTTTCTTCTTCAGATGATACTGAGCCGCATATTGATGATTTGGTGGATTATGAAGGTTGGGATGGAGTTGATTCCAATACTGATATATTGGATGTTGTTGATCCCATGGATCTGGACAATGACGGTCTTACCGGCTATGATGAATATGGCGTCCCCTATTTAAAGGACCAGCCTCAAAATCCAAATTATAACCCATCCAAAGGCGAACAGGACGGTTTCTACGATGAATGGGCGGTGATTTTGGACCCGGATGGTGATACACTGCAATGGCAAGCGGATGTGAATGATTTGGGTCGTGTTGCCGGAGAAAATGCTGTGCTTGGTGATGGTACAGTCTTGATTGGTTATCTTTATCCTCGTAGCATGTCCTACATTTATGACGGTGACAATCCTGGTTCTTCTACCAATGACTATGGTGAACGAGAAAAATCACCTACGAATGAAGGATTTCTTGGCGGGCAAATTATTTATACCGATGCGGGAAAACAGATTACAGCTGAAAATGGGAAAAAATACATGGGTGGCTATTCCCATCAGTGGTGGAACTGGGAAAGTGATCCAGGCACCGATAAGGATAAACTGGATTATATCAAAGGCCAACATGCTGCCAGCCAAGGGAAAAAATTCTTAAATAATCCGTTGGAGTTGGGCTATCCCCAATTTGATTATCGTTTTTTACTGTCTACTGGACCCTTTGACATTCCGGAAAATGATACTGTAAAGGTTGTTTTTGCTATCGTCTGCGGAACAGGCTTAAGGGATCTGCGCGCCAATGCGGAAAATGCAGTTATTGCCTATTATTCCGGTAGTGAATGCAGCCCGATAGATCCTTGTGATTTTGATCAAGGTAGCCATTGGGCCCTACCGATTCCACCCAGTATACCCTTATTATCCTACAGCCCTATTAGCGGAGGGATGAATTTGGTTTGGGATAATTCAGCAGAATCCTTTTTTGATGATGCCCAAGGCGTAAATGATTTTAAAGGCTATCAGATATATAGGGCCACCTATGGTCCACAGGACTGGAGTCTGATCGCTGCTTTTGAAAAGGATAATACTCGTGCTGGGAGCTACGTGGTAGATATAAACGGCGACACTCTGAATCAAAAAGACAGTGGCGGCAATTGGATTTTTGCAACCTTACCGGATATCACCAATACATTTTCTGATACCGGTTATGTCACTTCTTGGGGACAGACAGTTTCAGAGCCTGTTTATGGATTACCATATTTTTATAGTGTATCCGCCTATGATTCGGGTCATCCGGACGCAGGGTTGGCGCCTGCCTTTTCACCTCTTTCAAATTACAACAAATCTGTTGGAAATGCGCCGATCGCCGTTTTTACAAAAAATCTTTATGAATCGGGCGATACCCAACCGGCCCTATCTGGTGTCCTAGTTGTCCCTAATCCTTATTTGGGAACTGCCAAGTGGGAGGCGCAATATGAGGACCGGATCATGTTTAAGAATCTTCCCGGGCTTTGCAAAATTTCAATCTTCTCCTTATCGGGAGATTTGGTAGATGAAATAGCACACAACGACGGTTCCGATATTGAATATTGGAATTTGATCACCAGAAATAAGCAGTCTGTAGTCAGTGGCCTTTACATTTTTATTGTGGAAGACGGCAGCAGTAAACACATAGGAAAATTCAGTATTTTCAGATGAAGCATAATTTTAAAAAACTGGTCTTATTATATTTACCGCTCTGCTTAGGTTATTTTGTTGTGGCCCAGCAGAACTTTGCAAAAGTTGGTACTTCCGGTTCCCATTTTATTAATATCAGCCCTGATGCCAGGTATGCGGCTCTTGGTAATGGTGGATCTGGCTTGATAAACGATAATGCGTCATCCTTATTCTACAACCCAGCTTCCTTGGTTTATTTGAATCACCCCAGCCTTGTGGTTTCGCAAGTTAACTGGTTTGCTGATATTAAGTTTTCTGCTTTGGCAGGTGGAATGAAATCAAAATATGGATCCTTGGGGTTCCAGTTAAAGACCTTGAATTCCGGTGATATTATTGAAACAACGGTTGATCAATCTGACGGAACTGGTCGGAAGTACAATTGGAATGATATGTTGATTTCTTTAACCGGAGCGCGCTCATTCACTGATCAATTTTCAATTGGACTTAACTTAGGGTACTTAAAACAGTCTGTGGCTCTTTATGGGCTAGATGCGTCTGCCTATGTGGTGGACCTTGGCGCATTATATCGGACAGGATTTCGCTCCTTAACGTTAGGTATGGCTGTGCGAAATTTTGGGCCAGAATTGGATTTTAAGGTTGGTGGCAAGGATGCTGAATTCGATGACTATAACAATGGCGAGTTGTTGACTGAAAAAGAATCCTACCGTCCCTTCCACATGCCCCTTTCCTTTCAGGTGGGGATTACCTATACCTTTCTAGAGACTAATCTAAAACATTCATTATTAATGGCTCTTGATGGTGTGCATCCAAATGATTCAGATGAACGGCTGAATGTGGGGCTAGAATATTCATTTATGAACCTGTTATTTGTCCGATGTGGGGCCTACTCCAATCATGACTCCGGACGCTATATGGGTGGCTTTGGACTAGACCTATCAAAACTCTTTTCACCTAAAATACGGGTTGATTACGCTTTGTCAGACTACAGTTTAATTGGTGCCGTTTCACAAATAAGTTTGGGAATTCTATTCTGATGAAATCGACGATCAGGATATTTGGATTTTTATTATTCATGAGTTATGCATGCGCTGCAACAACGCCATCAAGTGCATCCTATGATGTTTTTACAAATGTTCTAACAGTTAATTTTTCTGGAAATGTCAATACAGAAAATGTTCTCTTAGGCAGGATTACAATTACCGATGGCAGTAATTCATACACGCTCACTGGTGGCACGCTGCCCGATTCTAGTTATTTTACAAATTCACTGGCGATTTCCCTTATCTATGGAACAGTTATTGACCAGCTAGAGCAAACCATTTTTGGCAGTACGCAAAATGTGAAATTATGGGGTAACACCACCACCCAAGTTGATGAGATCGAATCATTTGATTTAGCTGATTGTGCAGTAACTTTTCAAAGCGGAGCTTTTATAGATGCAAATAATGCCTATAGTGATTCCACAACACTATCTCTAACCGTAACAGAAGGGACTGATCCAACGATCACAAGCTGTTCTTATTCCGCCACCCATAATACATTGCAGTTTGTTTTCAGCACACCGGTTCAGTTTGACCAAATAGCAGAAGACAGATCAGTAGATGGCGGTACTGGAGATGGATCCCTGGATCCTCAGGTTGGCAGCAATGATCCAGGAGAAGATAGAAATGACAATGGTGTTTTGGACTCAGAGCCAAATATTATTCCATTTAAAATCGGCTTTGCGGATAATTTGGGAAGCTCTGTCAGTCTTGAAGGTATTAAATATGTTTTACAAACCACAGATAATGACACACTGGATATTGTATTAACAATCAATGATGCCAAGCGCTTGGAAACAACATTGGATTTGGACGCACTCAATCTCAATGTAGCAGTGGCTGCCTTTCGGGATACATTTTATAATCCGATAGTTAGCTCATCCATTTCAGTCACTGTAACCGCAGACTCCCTTCCCTTGGTTGCTGATTCAGCAGCATTTGATTATGCTAAAAATGAATTCTATATTTATTTCAGGGATTCTGAAAATTCAGAGATCGATATTTCACCTACACCCGCCCCCGTTTGGAGCAAAATACAGATCTACAACTCATCAAGTTCCTTTTCGCTTACCACTGGAAGTGTTACAGCCAGTAATAATTATTTAAAAATCAAGAATTTATCATTTGCTGTTTTTGCTCAAATAGAAAATTTGATCCAATATGATGCCGATGGAAATATGGCAGACTCTGTTTTTTGTTCTTTGGATGCTTATAGCGTTTACGATCGATCCGAGAATGGGAATGCTTTTGCACCTAAAGTTCCCCTGAGTTTTTACGCTGGGTCATCTTCGTCAACCTATGCAACGCCCAAGCCCGATAAAGATGATATGGGTGGCTTTGTTTACTACGATGCATCCGATAATCTTCTGTCAGTTACATGGGACACAAAGATAGGCTCTTTCAATGGCGATGATGTTCCCGATGATGATGAAATAGGTGAAAATGATTTTAGTAGCTTAGATGGCATTGCTTTGTATGATCATCAAACCGGGGATACTCTTGCTCTTTCATCCGGACGCATATGGAAATCCAGCAATAAAAAAACCATATATGTAAACCTAAGTGAAGCTGACGAAATTACTTTTGAATCTAACAGTCATAAAGACACACTTTATCTTTTGTTGGATTTTTATACTTTTGCAAGCACAAAAGATAACGGCTCACCCGCTATGACAGTTGATTCAGTAGCTTTTATCCAATATGTGGCGGATACAACGGGACCAATTGTTAAGGGCGCTCAATATGATTTTCAATCTGGGACCATCAATATAACACTCAGTGAACCGGTTATTAAATCAGAATTTTCTACAGGTGATTTGGGTTTTCATAGTGTCAATGAATCTACTGTGCTCAGCGGTAGTACTATTTCATCTGCAGATTCAACAGCTACATACGTGAAAAATATTATTATCACACTATCCGAATCAGGCACCCTGGCGTTGGACGACATGGACAAAGAAGATAAAACTACATTTAATATGACAGTAATGGATAATGCATTCACCGGATTGGATGGTGCGTTTAGTGCAGCTGGTACGCTGGATGTGGATTATGGCAGGAATTACTGGATCACAAGTTTTGAAGCATTTCCATCTGCCACGGCCCAACAATTCTGTGCCATCAGTTATATCGGGACTCAATGTGATATCCTTGTAGATGTTGCTTCCCCGGAAATCAGTGATACACTTCTTACCCTCATAGGGCAGGCTTTTGAAAATACAGTTATATTCGATTCTACCATCTCCCAATATGATAGCACTGAAGTCTCAATTATCAGCACAGTACGCTCGTTTACGGGTCAAGAAAAAGATACAGATGAGAATAGTAAGGTCATTTTTGTCTTTACAAATATTAAAGATGAATATGGTTTGGGGCGCAACGATACAAAGAGCAGCCTTTTTGTTCATGGATACAGTACTCCAAACGACACTGTGTCCGGTGGCCAATTCGCAAATGGCGGCGAGATAATTTATATTGATACTAATCCATTAGATATTACATCAACGAATAATGATCTCAATGTTCTACTCCAGGCCATGACACATGAATATACCAAAATGTGTCTCCAGCACAACAAACCAGATGAACAACCTTGGATGCTAGAAGCAGTGGCCCAGTTAATGCAGAAAAAGATTTTTGGTAATTGTGTATTTTTTGGCGAAAGTACAGCCCCTTCCACATCAACAGGAAATCAGCTGACCTATCTGTCAACAGGGGTCAATAAACTAAAAGGCAGAACAGACCAGCACAATGTGTATATCTTTTTCACCTACCTTCAGGAACAACTCACCGCCCTCGGTCTTGAGAATGAACCTGAATGGCATGTCGTGAAAGAAATCTGCCAGACAACCAAAGTGGGCGTCCAAAGTGTGGATACTGCTTTGGTCGCTATTGGAGCATCAAAGAATTTTGCCGATTATTTTGCTGATTACGGCATGGCCTGTTATTTAGATCTGTCCAACACCAATAATGAATATAACGGGATTTATTCTTTTGAATCCTTAAACCTCATGGCTGCGCCATCAGGGAAAAGTGCAAGCACACTCAAATGGGATCAGGAAAATAATGCCCCTGCGCCCTTCATGTTTAAAAATATTCCACCCTGGTCATATAATTGGATCATTATGCAGGGGTATATTGTTGATATTGAAAAAAATATTGTGTATAAAAGCCCCGATTTGAGTGCCACCGATACCCTGATCTTCAATGGCTACGATGGTATTCAGTTCAAGGTAAAAAAATTAGCATTAAAAAGCGGATTTTTAGATCAAATGACAACGGATTTTGAAATTGTAAACTTTACAATTGACACCACTACTGGTTTTGGGAAACTTCCTGTTACAACAGATTCAGACTTTACATTCAAAGAATTGGGTGTAGACAGCTTGGGGCAGCCCGATACAACGACAGGTGTTCAGCTTGTGATGTTAATGGTGGCAAAAGTGGATGATACGCCAGCACCGCCCACCTCAGACTTTTGGATTTCAAATATTACTTCATTACCGGAATTCAGCGACCTATATGGTTTCCAAAATAAGGGAGCGCCAAATCACATAGATCTTTTTGTTGCCAGCCAAAGGGCAGTGTATGACTCCGTTGGCAATGAAACTGCAATTGTGTTGTACAATACAGAAACAGATTCAGGTGAATTAACTTTGGAAATTCTAAACAACACTACCACAGGTTTTACATCTTACCATGCTAGTTTTGAACTCAATGCTGAAACGGACTATACTTTTATCTTTAATGGCCGGGATGCCAGCGGGAACGAGTTTATACCGGATTCTCTTCAGGTCAGCACTATTTTTTATAATACAACCATTCGTGCCGTATTAAAGCTAGGGGAATCAAGTGTTTCGTTAGAGCCGGGAGCATTAAATACAAATGGATTTTTGGCCAGTATGACATTCCCTGAAAAACTGGTCCACGATATCCCGCTGGGCCTATCAGTTGTATCTAAAATTATCGCTTTTGGTCCGCAGAATAAAAAATTAAATTGGCCATCTACTGTCAAAATTTATTCGCAGAATCTATCAGCAACCTGTAAAGTATACCAGTATTATGATGGCCAATGGCACAATATAGGTGGGTCCATCAATAGGAATATGATTACAGCACAGACAACTGCATTTGGGCGGTTTGTTGTATTGGCAGGAGACAATCATTTACCTGAATCTGATAAACTGACACTCCCGGGAGAATTTGCATTGTTTCCCAATTATCCTAATCCCTTTAACCCAGTGACAACTATTTCCTATTCACTCCCCGAAGAATCAAATGTGTCGATTAGAATATTTGACATTTTGGGTCGGACTGTTTGGTCAGATAAAGCTTTTCATGTCAATCCTGGTGTACATAATATTATCTGGTTCGGTAAAAATATGGCGGGGAAACCATTAGCAAGCGGTGTTTATTTTGTTGAGATGAAAGCAAAGACTTTTATAACCCATCGAAAGATACTGTTGATGAAATAATGGCTATTCAAAACATATTAAAGCCTTGGTCACCCATATTGATTTTAATCCTTTTTATTTTCATCAGCTGTGAAGACTATTTAAGCGATGACAGTTTTTTAAGTGCAGATGTTGAATCCTACTCTGGGTTCATGACAAGCGGCTGGAATGCATTCAGCACCGGTGATTATGATGATGCGCTATTAGCTTTCCATTCAGCAGCAGAACGGGATGCAACCCAGCCTGAAGTTTATTTGGGATTGGGATGGAGCCAGTTAAGATTGATGGATGCTGTAAATGCTGAATCCAATTTTCAGAAAGTCATTTCCTTTGCCTTTTTGGATGAAACCAATGCTGCACAATTAACAAATGATGCTTTCGCAGGCTTAACATTTGTAGAATTAGTTAATAGTAATTATGAAAGTGTTATTAGTTTTGGAAGGAAGGTTATATCTAGTGATAGTAATTATGAATTTAATCAAGATAATACAATCAATAAGGCATCAGTTTTAAATACTATGGCAGAAGCTCATTATTACTTGAATGAAATTAGTGATGCTTTTGAAATTAGTGTTAGTTTGGGTGAAAATTTTTCAACTGTGACCAATACTAACGATACGGCTAAAGTCAGTCTTCATTATGATAATTCTGCTATTGACGGTATGGTTAACGCCACTGTATTAAATGGAGGGCACCTTTTAATTTCAGTTGAAAATGCTACATCTTCTGGTTTAAATTGCGCTATCGCAGAAACCTATGAAGGGACAAACGGATTTGATATTATCCTTAATCCAGTTCCTGCTATTGGTGACACAGTAGTTGTAGACTATGCTTATACTACTGATTATGCTGATTTTCTTGTTGAATTAATTTCAAACATCACACAATAAAACAATAAAAAAGGAGAAAAATAATATGACTAGATTGATACAAATTGTTCTTTCAGTTGCATTAATAATGTGCTCTTTTGGCTTTGCATTGGATAAACCAATAAAAGCAAAAAGTAATCAAGGTACATTGCTTGCCCAAAAGGACATTAAAATAGATAAAAAAGATATCGGCAATAATCCGCGTTTAGAAAAAGCCGAACGTGTGAAAGCTGATAAATTAATAGAACAAAATCGAGTTCAATATCTTAGACCAAATGGTCGTGCTATTACTAATAGAGAGGCCCTTAAAAGATTCGGACCTAATGCCTTAAACCTTGAATCAGAAGGCGTTGTTGAACTACCTAAGCGCAGTAGAAAAGAGGATCTCCTGATGGAAAATAATTCTTCATCACGAGATGATCTTTGGAATCTGTCGAATGGTTTGAATGAAGGTGATGCATACTACTATCTTGGCTCTGGTGCGGCAAATGACACATTTGCTACTGTTTTCACCCCAGCAGCGCCCTGCGTGGTTCAAGAAGTATACTACCAGTGGTTCTCTGCGGGTAATACCATTGCTTTCGGTGCGGACTATGGCAATGCAAGTCTTGTTAGTCCAGACGGAAATTGTTACGGTATTGCCAGAGGTGAAGCATTCCATGTGGCTGAAGGGTCCACCGACACAACTTGGGTGACCCCCATTGGAACGCCTCGCACAACTGCAACACCGAATACAATAGAAGGTTATGTTGCTGATTGGTCTTCTGATGCATATTTAGATATTGGCGGTACATTCACAGTAGGTGACTCTACAGATCTTTCTGCTGTTGACCAGTTCGTTATTGTAGCGATAAAGGGTGGTGATACACCACAGCCATTAGCATGCAGTAACGATGCACTTGGTCGATCTGTAACCTATACATGGTTTGGTGGTCCTTGGACGGATAATCTGTGGGGAAGATATCATTATGTCACTGATAACATGGTATTAGTAAAGGTCACTTATCCTTGGGGTGCCCCCATTGCTGTGGCTTCCATAAGCCAGCCTTCTAATACATATGAAACCGTAGGAAATAGAACCATTGGTGTTGATCTTTTTGATGATGAAGATGAATCAGGAGTTGCATTAGATGCAAATGACGTATTGACATATTACTATGTTGCAGGTGGAGACACTACTACTGGAGCTCTCACAGCTTCAGCAGAGGTTGCTGCAAATGGTAATGGTATTTATACATTCGATATTGCTTACACACTAATGGACGGTGATTCAGTTGAGTACTGGGTAGAACTAGTGGATAATGATGGATTAGAATCCATATCTGCGGTTCAATATTTTAATATTGTCGAACCTTGGAACCCTGCATCCGATATTTTACTTGTGGTAGATAACATTAATGAGGATCAGGAGTTTATACTTTTGGATGCGATGGATGGTTCAGGTTTTGTATATGAAGTCTGGGACGTTCCGTCGAACAAAGGAATTGATGAGTCTGTTATCAATCATGGCTGGACCAATATCATTGTATCCGGTTGGGGTGTCTCTTCGGTACCCGCAACTGCTGATCACCATGATCCTGGCTATCGAGCCTTTGTTGAAGCCGGTAACAACTTTGTGGTCATGGACCAGGACCTTTTATGTGGCCACGACTGTGGTGTTGCGGAGTGGACCTTCGCAGAGGGTGACTTCATGTACGACGTATTTGGTATCTCAGCAGGCTCAAATGATCCAGTGAATGAAGCTGGAACAGCGCTTCATGGAGATACTCTTACTGTATATGGAGCAGAAGTAACGAGCTTTGATACTCCATTTGCAGAAGGCTATAACTTGAACCACACTATCCCAGATCTTCTTGGTTGGACAGATTTAGTTGAAGCAGGTGATGCAGATGAAATATTTTATGATGAAGAGGATAATGTTGTTGGAACAGCCATAGATCATGATGATGGCGGTACGGCTGTTTATCTTGCATTTATGCCGGAAGCAGCTGTGGACTGGTATATAGTCGATGGAGATACTATGGGCTGGGATATATCGTCTGTTGAGCAATTTATGGGTGCACTGATAGGGTATCTAGGAGCAGTTTCTCCTCCATTGGTCGATCTCTCAGGATCGTCAACTCACTTTGGTGTTGCCTCTGGTATTACGACTGCCTATGTAGCAGGTATGGCGGTTGATGGTGACGGAACCCTTGCATCTGTGAGTGTTGTTTATGACATTGATGGTACAGAATATACACAAGCCATGACAGATGATGGCGACGGTGACTTCTCTGCAACTCTGACTCTCACAGCTTGGACAGACACAAGTCTCTGTAACTATCAGTTGTCTGCTACAGACAATGATGGTTTAACATCATTAACAGGTATTGGTCAATTCTGGGGGACTACTCTTGTCCCATCTGCAGATGTTCTCTTAATGAGCGATCACTATGTTCCATATTGGGTTTATGGTCCAGGCGCAGCGGATTCTATAGTTAATGCAAATTTGACTGCTTTGGGTCAGGAGTATGATACATGGAGCGTCTATTCGAATTACCATCCGGATCCCGGTTCAGTACTTTCGAACTATGATGCTGTGATTTATCATGCCGTATATGACTGGATAGCAAACCCAGAAGAAACAGATGTGCATCCCTTAGGTGAGTTTGTAGCGGATGGAGGATATCTTCTTTTCTCATCTGAAGAGGCACTCGGGACCTACACTGATTGGGAAGACATCTCTTTTGGCGAAGGGCATTTTGTCCATGACGTTTTAGGTGTAGAATGGGTGATGAATGATATCGGCTATACCACCGTAAATGTCAAAGATGATTTGGCGGTAACTGCCGATATGGATACAAGTGAGATTATTTTAAATACAGCCATAGACTATTATGGAAGTATGGCGGATATAGTTGATCCACTTTACTATGGTACTGAGGACCAATTACCGAGCCCATTTGAAAGTGGTGATAGCTTGGTAACTGCTCTTGGAGTCCCATCATACTATGTTTCATCAGAAAATGGAAATGTTGTTTTTATGGCCTTCAATCTGTCAATGATGCCGGATGCTTCGCAACAGGCTGTCATGGGCAATTTCTTGGCATGGTCTGGATCAACAGTATCTAATGAAGATGAGTTGAGTTTACCAACTGAGTTTGCTCTTTATGAGAACTATCCGAACCCGTTTAACCCCGTTACGACCATCAGATTTGACGTTCCGGAAATTTCCGACGTTACTATCACGGTCTATAATGTGTTGGGTAAACAGGTTAACTCATTCGATTTGAATACGATGAGTCCGGGTACGCATCATATAAAATGGAGAGGCATTGATAATGCAGGAAAACCCGTAAGTAGTGGTTTATATTTCTATACCATTAAAGCAGGTGATTTCTTTGCAACAAAGAAAATGATGTTGCTGAAATAGATCAATCTTGATTATAAACTAAAAAAGGGCAGGTTTACCTGCCCTTTTTTAGTATCCAAAATTAAGGATTTGTTTTATAGAAAATACGCCTCAACATAGCGTAGAGTTGCGGATTAGGGACGTCCTTGCCTAAATAAATTTCCTGCTCCCCTTTTTGCAAAATCATTTCCCAGTGTAAATGGGCGCCGTCTTTTAATCCCACCGTACTTTCACGGGTACCGGAATTACCCGATTTCCCCATTACATCCCCTGCTTTAATGACCGCTCCCGGTATTATGGTTTTTTCAATATGAGATAAATGAGCATAAATAGTAATGACCCGGAATCCAGGAATAAGATCAAATCCATGATCTAGAAAGATTGCTCTTCCCAGCAAAACACTGTTAAAAATATCAGAAGGCGTGTTCCCAACCTTAGCGCTGGCGTTAAGCATATTGACTCTGAAATCTGCAGGTACTTCCTCATAGCCGTGATCTGCACGAATAACAATTCCGTCAGAGACAGCCTTAACCGGTGTCCCCCAATTTGCAAAAAAATCGATTCCACGATGTATCCCGCTCCTGTAATCCCGCGGTGCATTGGGAAGGCGCATTGTTCGTTTGGGTGGCGGAACATTATCACAAGGTAACTGTAATCTAAGTGAATCGACCCAAGACAGATCAAATGTTTCGGGTATTATTTCAGGGCTATCTTTTTTGTTAAGGTTTGATATAACAGACAGGATAGAATTTTTAGGTTCATCAATAGATTGGGCAACTAGTACCCACCCGAAAAAGTAAAAAGAAAAAATAAATTTCATTGAAATTAAGATAGAATATGGTTTATCCCCAAAATACATGCATCAACTGGTTGTCCTGAAAATGAATGAATCTTTTTTCCCGTTATAATGGATTCCGTTTCATTGCCTCCCAGTGAGAAAGGATCATCGAAAAAAACCATAGCAATTGGGATATTGATTAAGTTTAACGTTTCTGCGATGGACCAATCATACTTTGCCCAGGACGTAGGAATACATAATAATCCTTCAGCCCAGTTCCGGTTTCTTTGTAAAAAATTAATGGCCTGGAATTGTTTATGGGTTTGTAAGAATTTCAGTGTCACCTCTTTGCCATGAACATGTTTCCGAATGGCTTTATTGAGTTTATCCAAGGTAAGTTGTTTCTCATTTTTGGAAGATTTTAAACCCAACAGATTTAGGTTTGGACCTTGTAGAATTAAAATATTCATCTGATGGGCACTATATGACCTATAATATATCCAATGATAATTCCGATCAGAAGACCGAGGGTAACAACCCTGCTTTTAGCCAATTCCGTGGCGTATCCTTTTTTAATGGCAACGCCGGACACCACATATCCCATGGCATTCAATAACCAAAATACAGGGATAGATATGACGTTTATAATCAATGGCCCAACAAATGGGATCATCCCCACCAGTGCACCCAGACCCACAAAAATTTGAGTGAAAATACTGATGACGAAGGTGGCAAATAAAATAATCTTTTTATCAATACCATAATACAGTGCAGCACAAATAGCAGTCATAATCAGAATCCAGCCAAAGATCTGTTTACGATAGATTTTTAAGAAAGATGGTTTTTTATTCATTTAATACGGAAGCCCTGGCAAAATCTGAAAAAGTCAAAATATCAGGTGATGTGGAAAACACGAAAAACAGTGAATTAACGGCTAATGATCTTATTTTTATACTTTAATACAGAATACATCCTATAAAACTCTTCCGATTCATCTTCCCTGACAGTTAGTGTCATAATCTCCCCAGTCACTTCATAATCACAAATCGTTTTAACCCCACCGGCATCCATTGTCAATGTTGCTTTTTCTGTATTCCACAAACCAATCGATGCATATTTTGAACCTTCATCAACGCCATGGTAGTTAAAGGTTCCATCTTCATGAAAAATTAATGTTTCTTGGTGATCTTTATCACGCTTAGTGGTTGATGTTTCTTGCGGGTCGCTATAATATATGGAAGTCATTGTTTGGAATTCCCATATACCAACAATTTTACTTTTATCATTTTGGGCATTTAAGATGCCGAACAAAAGCAATAATAAGAAAATGTTTGTGTAAGCAATAGTCTTTTTCATAGGATGTACCATTGATTTATGTCTAAATATAATTGTAAATAAGGAAAGGATTGCTATTCATTGATGGTGGCCGATATTGGGAACCAATTTGTTTTTAAAGTTGTGCGTATAATTCTTTTCGGTTTTTTTCTAGACACCCACAATTCTCTTACCACCCCATCTGCAAGAACCTCTTCCATAAAATAATCAGAGCGTTTATCCAATTTCTTTTCTTCATCTTCTATGTTTATATCCAGCCGATAATGATCACACATGACCGAATCTTTCCCGTTCCATGTATTGGAAGAATCTGCCCAGACAAACCGAGCTCGTCCGGTTTGGCCTTCTTGCTCAAAATCAAACCATTTTGTATCTAATTTCTCATAAGGCCTTGATTGCACCATGGCCAGGAGAGTGAATATTGTATAAATATTTTTTGGTATTTTAATCATGGTTTTGTCATCGTAAACAAGATATCCCAAAAAGTCAACTTTGCCTGAAACCTTTTGTTTGAATTCACCCTGTTTTACAGTTTTACTCCAGCTCTTCAGGGCAAATGAATTCGAATCATAAATAGCACTATAAACATTCTTTGCTGGCCAAAAGAGATCGAAGATTCCTCTATTCTGTGATGTGAATTCAATCTTTCCTGAGTCATGAATGGTTTGTTCCACATCTGCTGCGGGTATGCCAAAAACTGAAACAGAATAGGACTGCCCAGGAGTAAAACCGATCATAATTAAAAGACTTAAGAGATTTTTCATGATTTCCAGGTGTATCGATTTTGAAGACCCATAAGTCCCACAACGGGAATATAGATGGGTTGGGCCAATGACCAGGCAGCATAAACAATAGGATTTACCTTGGTGTTAAAAAGTTTCCCGCCTAAAAAGACCGCACTTCCTTCCAAAATAAATTTTAATAAAAATGCAAAAAACCATGCATGCCCAAATAGAAAAGATAGAAGAATAGTGGAATTGCACAAAAACGCAGCACTTAGGAAGGCAAAAAACAGATGCCTTTGCTTAGCATTATCCTTTGAATTTGAAGACCATCGGATGCGCTGATTTATAAAGCCCGGAATAGTTGGCATTGCGGAAGTTGTTACGAATGAATTAGCATCAATATTAATTATACCGGTCTTTAATTTTGAAATGGATTGAACAAGATACATATCATCACCGGAGATTTTATCTTTCACAGGTTCAAATCCACCAATTGCTTCAAAGTCTGATTTTTTATAAGCTAAATTCTGTCCAGTTCCTGACCAGAAATGTCCCCAACCGCCGGCACCGGCATTGGCCGTGATAATACCAAGAAAATCTAACATCTGGATTCGTTCAAAAAATGATTCACCGGCTACTTTTGAATACCCAATTGAAATACCATCTTGCTGAACAACACTATAGGCCATACTGGACACCCATAATTTTCCTACATGGCAATCTGCATCTGTTGTAAGAATTACATCACCTTTCGCCATGTCAATTCCCAGGGTTAACGCATGTTTTTTTGGTGTCATTTCCGTAGACAGTGTTTCAACACGGATATAGTTTAAAACGGCATAATTTTCGGCAGCTTCTTTTATGATCTTGGCCGTAGAATCAGTGGATCTGTCATCAACAATGATGATTTCCATTTGATCCAATGGATATTCCTGGTGCAGCAGATCCTGAATTAAATCAGGGAGATTCCTTTCTTCATTTCGAGCTGCAATAACCACGGATACAACGGGAGGTTGATCTGTGCTTATTATGGATTGTTCGTTATGGCGAAAAAGTCCCGCTATAATAAATAAGATAAAGGCCAGGTAAATCCCGGCGCATAACATGAGCAGCAAAGACATGGATCAAATTGACAGGAAATACTCTGCAATTACAAAATAGAAAAGGACACCAAGGATATCGATACTGGTTGTGACAAATGGCCCAGAAGCAATAGCAGGATCAATATCTACCTTGCGTAAAAACATGGGAACAAACGTTCCAACTGCAACTGCCAGCAGCATGGAACAACCTATACTCAATCCTACCACGATACCCAACATAGGATCTGCGTCAATAAATCTAAATTTTGCAAAGGCCCCAAGTAATAAACCATAGAGTGCTCCCAAAATTATTCCAACCCGAACTTCCTTCCACATCACTTTTAATTCACTGCCAATTTCAATCCGTCCTGTTGCAATTCCGCGGACAATAATTGTAGAAGATTGTGTTCCAATGTTTCCCCCCATTCCAATGATGACGGGGATAAAAGCGGCTAAAGCAATCATGCTTTCCAGCATATGTTCAAATGTTCCAATAATGCTTGCTGCGAAAATACCACCGATCCAGCTTGCAAAAAGCCAGGGTAATCGAGCACGGGCATTTTCCCAACTTGATTTTAACAGGATTTCACGATCTTTTCCTGCACCGGCCATTTGGAGAAAATCCTCTGTAGCTTCTTCACGGATCACATCCACCACGTCATCCACTGTAACGATCCCAAGAAGCTGATCATCTTCATCCAACACGGGAACGGCAAGATAATTATATTGTGCCACGATCTGGGCCACTTCTTCCTGATCTGTTTCAGGGCGTACTGTATGGACTCGCTTAACCATAATATCTTTTAATATGGTGTCTGCCGGTGTCGTGGCCAGGGCCCGGAGTGACGCAACCCCCACAAGTCGGTCATCATCATCAGTGATATATAGATAAAAGACCATTTCCGCTTCAGACTGATCCTGAAGTGATTTTAATGCATCCCTGCAAGTTGTATTCTGGTAAAGGGTGAATACATTTGTGGTCATCATGGCGCCGGCGGAATCTTCAGGATAGCCCATGAGTTCTTCGATCTCTTCCTGCTCTTCTGTTTTTAATAATTCAATAACGGACTGAGCCTGCTCATCTTCCAGTGTGCCAAGAATATAGCTTTGATCATTGGCAGATGATTCTTGAATGACTGTGGCAATGCGTTCCGGAGTTTCATTTTCCAGGAGATTAGCAATCAGCGTATCATCCAGTTCCACCAGGAATTCCACCGCTTGTCCATCTTCCACCATGATGCTAAAAACCTGTGTCTGCTCTTCATCGTTGAAATATCGAAATACGACAGCAAGGTCAGCCGGGTGAGTCTTGCGGATGAGTTTTACAAGATTAGTATGAGCGTTACGACGAAGAAGACGAGCGAACGTATCCCTTAGGATCTTTATCTCGTGTTCAAACATTGCTTTTCTCATGACCGGATGCTCTGACGGTTAATATTGCTAAACCCAAATACAACACAGCCCACTGCCAAAATCAGAATCCAGGGTGCCACGTGTCCATTCCAAAGATAAAAATTATTCTCACCAACATCTCCAAAGGAGGCTATCATGGCAAAGCTATTATTCAGGCCATGAAGAATTAGCGGTGGAAAAACAGACCCGGTTTTCCATGATAAAAATCCCAGCATAATGCCAAGAATATAGATTTGGATAAACCAGTAGGGATTCATATGAATGGTGGCAAAAAATAATGCTGTAACCAGAATGGCACGAGTCACATCTTTCCAATGTTTTTCCAGGAATTGCTGTAAGAATCCACGAAAAAGTAATTCTTCCCCTAATGGCGCAATAATGGCAACTGCGATAAATAGTAAAATAAATCCAACCATGGTCTCAGGTTTGAGTAAACCGTTCAGGTCCACAATATATTCCGGTGCCGGGAGGAATATTTGGACGATTTTGTCTAATTCATCAGACAGGATGATAAGCCCAATGGAAAACAATACAGACATGAGCGCTGTAAAGGAAGAAATGGGATTAAGTCTAAGCCGTTTGAAGAGCGGTTCTTTTCTGGATGTTAAGAACCAGATAAGGGGAACCAGCATGAATCCCTGGCCGACAATAAAAGAAATGAATGTATAAAATTTTTGTGGGGAGTCAGGATTAGATAGACCAATCCCCAAGACAATCCCGCCTGCGAGAAATGCAGACAAGATGGACACTACAACAATGCCGAATGCGGCGCGAATACTGAACGTATTGTTCATAAGGATCAGGTTCCTGAAGATTCATTTTATAAAATTTACTGCGTTCATTGCAATTTTCGAAAAGATGATTTTCTTTAATCTAGACAAAAGCTACGCTAGCTTTTCCATTAAAATCGCACCGGCAACCGCCACATTCAATGAATCCCCAAAACCTGTTTTTTCAATAGCAATAGTTTGATCAATTATGCCCTGAATATCTTTTGAAAGGCCATGTGCTTCGCTCCCAAGAATCAATACAAATTTATCTGGCGATTTGAAGTCAGATAGATTATTTCCACGATGGTCTGCCCCAATCAATGTATGTGAATCGGCGAACAGGTTTAATTCAATATTGCTGTGGATAGAGAGCCCAAAATGGGCACCCATCCCCGCACGAACCACTTTGGGATTAAATGGATCAACGCAATCCGGGGATAGTGCAATATGTGTAAAACCAAACCAGGCGGCAGATCGAAATAAGGTTCCCATATTGCCAGGATCGGACACTTGATACAGGTAGAGCCATTTATGTTGGCTTACATCGGGATTGCCCATATCTGGCAAATTGCACACGGCAGCAATACCGGCAGGTGATTGAGTAAATGAAATTTTTTCTAATTGTTTTGTAAGTATCTGTTCAAGCGATAATCCAGCTTGTTCTATTGTTTGAATGAGTACTGGATTTTCATTTTTGAAGGAATCTGTGTAATAGACATTTTCTATTTTTGCTCCAAATTCCAGTGCAGATTCGACTAACCGTTTCCCTTCAATAAAAAACTGGCTGTGTTTCCGGCGGTACTTTCCCCGCTCAAGAGACTGAATTTGTTTAATGGTGTTATTTGTCATATTTGTTTTGTGGTGGCTACAGGTAAAACATATTTTCTTCATGCCATGCATAAAGATCACGGTAGAAGAATTTAAGGACGTGGAGTAATTTTTAAGGTATTAATAAAAACAGGAATAATAAAATCGTTATGAAAATTGATCTAAAAAATAAGAATATCCTCGTTACGGGGGCGAGCCGTGGCATAGGCGCGGCTATTGCAAAGGAATTAGGTAAATCTGGTGCAAGAGTTGCAATACATTATAATAAAGAAAAAGAAACAGCTGAAGATGTGGCACAAAGCAGCGGTAATGGTTCAAAAATATTTAAGGCCAATTTGCAAGACCCTGATAACTGTGAAATGTTATTTAAAAATGTTTTAGAAGAATTTGGCCATCTTGATGCAATTATAAATAATGCAGGCACTGCAATCGTATCACCCTTGGATAGTGAAAACTGGGTTAAGGAATGGGATGAAACAATTGCTATTAACCTAAGAGCAGTGGGCATTCTTTGCAACTTAGCCATTCAGCACTTTAAAACCAGACAATCCGGAAGAATAATAAACATAGCTTCCCGGGCAGCTTTTAGAGGAGATACTGCAGAATTTTTAGCTTATGCAGC
>CAZYLQ010000003.1:0-41622 GCA_964648395.1 uncultured bacterium
ATAGGTGTGATGAATAGTATTGGTGGTATTCTTTTACGAGATGTTAGTTCAGATTCTTTTACTGTCGGGACTGGGTTCTTAAAAACCACCCAGAGCATTTTTTCAGAACCTCCGGTTATTTCCAATTTTACTTTTCCTGATATTATAGTGAAGTCTGCTTCTTCAACTACTATTTTAGCTACTCTGTACGATTTGAATGGTATCAACAATGTAGATTTAAATCTACAAATAGGTGGAAGTACAGATGAAATAATATTACCCATGTCTAATAGTGAAGATAGAGATTATGAGGTACTGATCCATGATTCTTTAATTGGAGTGCAGAATTTTCGTGCACGGATAGTTGGGACAGACAATATGGGATATGTTGCTTCGTCAGAATATAAAACGTCAAAAATCCAATTCAGCAATGGTGAATTATCCATGGATAATGATAACAGCCAGTATCCTGATGGTATTCCAGCTGGACATTGGAGATTAATGTCATGGCCAGGACAACCGGTTAACACCAGCCTGGCACCTTCCAAGCTAAAAGATGGCCATGTTTTTTATTCTTGGGATATTGAGAAAAATGATTTTATCATAGCTGATATAATTGAGCTTGGTCGTTCCTATTGGTTTAGGCATAAATATGAAGATCCTGTAGTTTTTTCGGAGAATTCTAGTATAGCATTGCCTTTGGAGAACTATACCATCAAACTTGAACGAGGCTGGAATATGGTGGGTAACCCATTCTCATTCCCAGTTCAATATGAAAAAGATAGTAATATAGATGATCCAATCACATATGGGAATTCTGATAAAGATGGTTGGAGTGGCTCACAAACTGAATTACAACCTTGGAATGGTTATGCGGTCTATGCTTCAGTAGAATCGGACTTGGTTCTAATTCCGTTTCAGGAGCAAGACTCTTCTGCGCAAAGGGTTGCCAATATTGATGGTTGGTATCTGAATTTAAAAGCAGAGAGTCCAAACTTTTTTCATCATGCTACACAAATCGGTCGCCACGAGAATGCTTCTAATGGACAAGGTCTCTATGATACTCCTCAGTTACCGGACATTAATGAAACTATCTCCTTGCTCATGGATCTTAACGGGAATTCATCGTTTCGCTATACCAAAGATATTCGTGATTTAGACGAGTTTAATGGTGTTTGGAACCTGCGCTTATATGGGAATAGTGACGAAAGATCAATGGTACTTTCAGGCGTATTAAAGGGTTCTATCCCAGAAGGTCTTCGTATAGCTATTGTTGATATTCAGGAACGTAAAATATCGCATGAGATTTTAAACCAGGGGTTAGCAATTAAAAAGGATCCAAATCTTGCCTATGATCTAAAGCTTGTGGCTGGTGATATAGATTATGTGGCTACAATGACTGAAGAAATATTAAATAATATTCCTTCAGTATATTCTTTAAGTCAGAACTATCCTAATCCATTTAATCCGATCACTAAGATGAACTATGCACTTCCTAAACGATCAAGAGTAATTATTTCCGTCTACAATGTGTTGGGGCAAGAAGTAACAACTCTTTTAAATAAAGAACAAGATTATGGATATCACACAGTCACTTGGAACGGAACTGATCGAATTGGTAAACAGGTGGCTTCAGGGGTTTATTTTGCAAGATTGACAACTAAGAATTTTAGCCAGACCAAAAAAATGTTAATGTTGAAATAACGTTTCCCCGATTAAATACTATAAGACTCTAATATAAATGGCCAGTTGATTTATTCTGATAAGGATACGGTATTCCCTTCTGGGTCAGTTTTGATGAGCCAGATATCACTATGATCTTCATCTCCGTTACCTAAGATATCAATGCTACCGGTTAGGGCGAACCCTCCATCAAATGTCTGTAAAACTGAAAATCCATAATTGTGGGTTATGCCTCCAAAGGTTTTATCCCAGTCGACACTACCATTGCCATCAATTTTAATTAACCGGATATCATAAGCACTATTTTCATGAACATAAGAATGGCAAATCAAAATATGGCCACCATCATTAGTTTCCCCCAGAGCGTTGCCACCTTCACCATTACTGCCTCCAAATGCATTATCCCATATTTTGTCACCAGTTGAATCTATTTTAATCAAGACCAGAGCTGTATTCCCATATCCAAACGATTCCGTAACGCCCCTTATAATGTAACCGTCATCAGGTGTTTTAAGTATGGATTTTCCATAGTCACTACTATTATCACCAAAAGTCTTGGCCCACGTTGTTTCTCCCTGTGAATCTGTCTTGATTAACCAGATATCAGAACTACCATTTCCGAAAGATTCTGTACTACCTAGAAGAATGAACCCACCATCTTCAAGTATCTGAATATCAGCCCCAAGATCCAAACCTGCCCCACCAAATGTTTTTGTCCAAAGTGAATCTCCCTGAGAATTTGTTCTAATTAACCATATATCCTGATCTCCATCACCTGAAAAGTCACTATTCCCTATAATAATATAACCGCCATCTGTCATTTGTTGTATCGCCCCGCCTTGATCTGAATTAGAACCACCAAAGTAGGTATCCCATTCCATTAAACCTGTAGGATCTGTCTTAATCAGCCAAATATCACTGCCACCAAAACCGTAGGATTCTGTTGTACCGGAAATAATATATCCACCATCTGATGTTTGTAAGATATGCCGAGCATAATCAATTTCGCTGCCACCAAAATTATTATTCCATTGTTCAGTGCCTTTACGATCTATCTTGATTAGCGAGATATCATCTCCAGTACTGCCTAAGATGACATAGCTACTGTCTGTTGTCTGTAAAATAGAATATCCTGCATCATCTACATAATCCAATCCAAAAGTAGCATTAAAAACTAAAAAGTTATATACTGATAAAATTATTGTTTCACTGTCTGCGGTATTGCCAGATTTATCATAAGAACGGACAAATAATGTGTGCTCGCCACTCTCATAATTATTTGTTATCCATGTAAGAGTGTAGGGAGCAGTGCTGTCGGCAATCCCCGTTGAATCACTATTGATCCAGAGTTCAACTTTTACTACTTCATCATTATCAATTGATTCACAGGCAACAACGACTGTGTCCTTCACTATTGAATTATTATTTGGAGATGTAATTAAGACGCTAGGAGGATTTATATCTATTCTTTCATCAACTTTTTTCTCTTCACAGGACCAAAAGATCAATAACGCAATTGATAGTATTAAAATTGATGTTTTCATATTATTCAAAAAAGTTAAATGCCATATAGCATAGTGTTATTATAATTATATTTATAATCTAATATATGGGGTTGCCAGAGTATCTATCAAAACATAGCAATAATATTTCAGTTTTCATAACTATCAATCGGCGGGCATGTACACACTAAGTTTCTATCCCCAAATGCATTATCAATTCTGCCAACTGTTGGCCAATATTTATGTTCTTTAAGCCACGGTGCCGGGTAAGCTGCTATTTGCCGAGAATAGGAATGCTTCCATTCATCAACAGTAACGACAGAAGCAGTATGCGGCGCATTTTTTAACGGATTATCATTAGCATCCATTGTACCATCAATGACGTCTTGGATTTCTTGTCGAATAGAAATCATGGCATTACAGAAGCGATCCATTTCTCTTTTTGACTCACTTTCTGTAGGTTCAAACATGAGGGTTCCAGGAACCGGAAATGACATAGTCGGCGCATGGAAGCCATAGTCCATGAGTCGTTTGGCAACATCCTCATCAGATATTCCAGATTGGTTTTTCAACTTCCTTAAATCAATAATGAATTCGTGGGCATTATACCCACCAATTCCCCTATAAAGAATTAAGAAATGATTCTCTAATTTTTTCGCCATGTAATTGGCATTCAGTATAGCAACTTGAGTTGCTTTTCTAAGGCCATCGCCTCCCATCATCGCTATATAAGACCAGGAAATGGGCAATATGCTGCTACTTCCAAAAGGGGCAGAAGACACAGCATGAATAGCCTTTTCTCCACCTGTTTTAATTTGTGAATGTCCAGGTAAAAAGGCCGCCAAATGATCTTTACAAACGATGGGTCCCATCCCGGGACCACCGCCACCATGGGGAATGCAAAAAGTTTTATGGAGATTGATATGCATTACATCCCCTCCAAATACTCCCGGTTTACATAATCCCAGCATGGCATTGAGATTGGCGCCATCTAAATATACTTGACCACCATAGTCATGAACGATCTGGCAAATTTCTTTGATGGAGTGCTCAAAAACACCATGAGTCGAAGGGTATGTGACCATGATTGCTGCTAGATTTTCAGAATAGATTTTTGCTTTTTTTGTTAAATCATCTTCAGAGATATTTCCATGTTTATCACATTCAACAATTATAACTTTTAATCCTGCAATGACAGCCGATGCCGGATTGGTACCGTGTGCGGATGCTGGAATTAAACATATATTCCGATGATCATTTCCATTCTCTTTATGGTATGCACGTATTACCATAAGCCCGGTATATTCACCTTGAGCGCCAGAATTGGGTTGCATGGAAATATCATCGAAACCAGTTATTTCAGTAAGCCAATTGCCCAATTCACCAATTAATTTATGGTAGCCATCCGTCTGATTGTTTGGAGCAAATGGATGAATATTGCTGAATTCGTTCCAGCTAATCGCCTCCATTTCTGTAGTTGCATTGAGTTTCATGGTGCAGGATCCTAAAGGAATCATGCTCGTATTCAGAGATAAATCTTTTGTCTCTAACCGATGAAGATAGCGGAGCATTTCTGTCTCCGAATGGTATGAATGAAATACAAGATGATCTAAATATGAAGATTTTCTGTCTAAATCAGATGGAATGGTATTTACTGTTTTCTCAATTTTTGGTGCTTTAAAAACAGAAAGCAATTCATCAAGATGATCTTCTGTGGTTGTTTCATCTAAAGAAATCCCAACAGTTCCATCTCCATGATCTCGAAGATTTAGTTCAAGGTTTTTGGCTATATCATTCCATCCATCTACCTTGAATCGAATTGTATCAAAGAAATATTCGTGGACAACTTCATATCCTGCTTTTTCTAGTGATTTCGCTAATTTTGCTGATAAATAGTTTACTCGTTCTGCAATCTTTTTCAGTCCTTCGGGGCCATGATAAACCGCATACATCCCAGACATGATTGCCAACAAAACCTGTGCGGTACAGATGTTAGAAGTTGCTTTCTCCCGGCGTATATGTTGTTCCCTGGTTTGAAGTGCCATTCGAAATGCTGGGTTTCCTTGAGCATCTTGTGAAACACCAATAATACGTCCAGGAATTTTTCGTTTGAATTCTGCTGTTGTGGAAAAAAATGCTGCATGGGGTCCGCCGTAGCCCATGGGTACGCCAAACCGTTGTGCATTTCCTACTGCTACATCGGCACCCATTTCTCCTGGTGATTTGAGAAGCGTCAGCGCCAAAAGGTCCGTAACCACGCATACGTAAGATTGATTTTCATGAGCGGAATCACACAGATCAGAATAGTCTTGAATAAAGCCTTCCGTATCTGGATATTGAATAAGGACACCAAAGACAGACTCATTAAATTCGAACCGATTGTGATCTGATATTTTTAATTCAATACCTAATGGTTCAGATCGAGTTTTTAAAATATCAATAGTTTGTGGATGGGATTTAGATGACACCAAAAAAGTCTTCTTATTTGGATCTCGGGTAGTGTTAAAAAACATGAGCATAGCTTCTGCTGATGCGGTACCTTCATCAAGCAAGGATGAATTTGCTAACGGAAGCCCGGTGAGATCAGAAACCATAGTTTGGAAATTTAACAATGCTTCCAAGCGTCCTTGACTAATCTCCGCTTGATAAGGCGTATATGAAGTGTACCAGCCGGGGTTCTCTAATATATTTCGTTTAATGACGGCAGGAACGATTGTACCATAATATCCCATCCCTATGTAAGACCGAAATACAGAATTCATTCTAGCAAATTCTTGTAGTCGATTAATGGTTTCTGGCTCAGATTTTTTAGGTAGAAAATTTAAGGATGTTTTGGTAAGAATATTTTCAGGAACCACAGTTGTAGAAAGCTCGTCTAAAGATGTGAGCCCCAGCTCAGAAAGCATTGCCTGCATATGGGCATCACTGGAGCCAATGTGTCGTTTAACAAAAGAATTGAACATAGATCAAATGGGAAAAATATGGTTAAAATAATGGAGTAAGATTAAAGAAATTCCATCTTTTAGCCTATTTAGATTTTCATCAGTGTCCCTTGTTTTTATGGGTTATTATTAGGTAATCTACGATTATGAGTAAAACCAGAGAGTTCCAAGTTAAAAAAGAAGTTTTGATTAAGATAGGAGAACGGGTTTTTATTGATGACGTTGAATGGAAAGCGGCTGAAGTAATTGATGATATAGTTACTCTTTACCGAGAGGGTATTGGGGGTGAAAGTCATACCATTCAAAAGACTGTCAAGGAAGTTAAAACTCTTGTTTCTGAAAAGACTTGAGATAGAAAACGAATCCATCATTAAACCATTCATATTGATAGATTAAATGGGTAAATTTTCAGGCTAAATATGAATAAAATAATTCAAACAAGAACCACAATGATTATTCTTGTGGGGGTGAAATCAAGGTTGACGCAGGAAACTGGGACCTAAAAACAATTTTTAAAATGCACCGTACGGTGCATTTTTTTTACATTGAGGTAATTATGTCTATGGAAAAACTAATCGAATTACAAGGAATTGATACAAAATTAAGAGATCTGAATGATCTTCTAGGTGATTTACCATTTAAGGTTAACGAATTAAATCAGCAGGAAGCATTTATTAAAAATTCACTTATAGAAAAGAAAGAAAGATTGAAAGAACTTGCTGTGGAATCTCATAAAGGGGAGGTTCGTATTGCTGAAATCAATGACAAGGTTAGTAAATTAAAAGACCAACTCTTCCTAGTGACAAATAATAAACAATATGATGCATTGATGCATGAAATGGATCATATGAAAGAAGAACGGTCCACTATTGAAACAGAAACGTTATCTTTTTTAGAAGAGATTGAAACCTTAAAGGAATCTGTTGAAACTATGGAATCAGATCTAGGATCTTTATCGAATGAAATAACTGTTCGTCGTGAAAAACTAGAATCAGTTATTTCAGATTCTGCTGAAGAAAAATCATCTTTAGAACAAAAGCGCTCAAATAAAGTGGAAAGTCTTGATCTTAATACTGTGTCAATTTACAATCGCGTATTTCAAGCGCGAGATGGATTGGCCGTTGTGAATCTCTCCGGGAACGGTTGTGGGGGGTGTGGTGCACATGTCCCTATGCAAAAAGTGACAGAAGTTCGTGCTAATTCTGCTATTCATCGATGTGATGTTTGTGGAAGATTCCTTTATAGTGAAAATAATTCTGTAAATTAGATCGTTATTTAAAAATTGAGTCGGTCGGATGGTTACTCTTGGCCCGCGTGAGCGGTCTAAGGGAGGAAAGTCCGGGCACCGCAGAACAGGATGCCCTCTAATAGGGGGAGGTTCGTATTTGCGAATTATGGAAAGTGCAGCAGAAAGTAAACCGCCCCGTTATTTGTGGGGTAAGGGTGAAAGGGTGGTGTAAGAGACCACCAGGTCGTGAATAAATTCAGGATGCTTGTAAACCCCATCCGGTGCAAGATCGAATAGGCTTCAAGATGTTGTTCGCATCGTAGAAGAAGCGGGTAGGTTGCTCGACCATAATGGTAACATTATGGCTAGATGAATGACCATCCTTTTAGTTTTGAATCTTCAGACTAAAGGACAGAACTCGGCTTATAGACCGACTCAATTTTTCTATATATTATGCGTTGGATATTCCCAAATCTTCAATCTGATCAAATCAGAACAACCATGGAACATTACAAAGTTCCAGAATCTATTGCGAAAGTGATGGTTTCTCGAAAATTGACTGATTTCGATCAAACTAAAGAATTTTTTTCACCGAGTATTTCCCAACTTCATAATCCCTTTTTAATGAAGGGGATGAAAAAAGCAGTGAACCGGATCATCAGAAATATAGAATCTGAAACACCTATTTTTATTTTTGGAGATTATGATGTGGATGGAACCACAGGTGCATCAATTCTTTATACAGGGCTCTCCAATTTGGGTGCAAAGGTGAAAACCTATATTCCGAATCGTGAAAAGGAAGGCTATGGTGTTTCAGAAATGGGTATTGATAAAGCTGGGAAATTTAGTGCTGACCTGTTTATCACCTGCGATTGTGGTATTAATGCCATCAACCGTGTTAATTATGCTAATGAGAAAGGTATTGATGTGATTATCACTGATCATCATATTCCTGGAGAAATATTGCCAAATGCATATTCCATTTTAAATCCCAAACAAGTGGATTGCGATTATCCATTTAAGGGATTATGTGGTGGCGGCGTTGCATTAAAGCTTTTATCAGGACTAGTGAAAAAGATGGGGTTTTCATTTGATTTGATAACCGACCTCATGGATTTGGCAGCATTAGGGACATCAGCTGATCTTGTTCCCATGAAAGACGAAAATCGGGTGTTTGTTCATATTGGACTAAAAACCTTGAGAACAACAAGGCGACCCGGACTTCGCTCATTATTGAAAGTAGCAAAAGTGGATTTAGAGAGGGATTTATCTGTTACACAAATTGTGTTTCATGTAGCACCAAGAATAAATGCAGCAGGTAGATTGGGAGATGCAAATAGATCTGTAGAGTTATTAACCACAACGGATACTGGAATAGCTAACCAACTGGCTCAAGAATTAGATCAGGAGAATTTATCAAGAAGAATAATCCAGCAAGGTGTTGTGGACGATGCGTTATTTTTAGTGAATTCAGAAGTGGATTTGGAAAATGATAAAGCCATTGTGTTAGGATCTAGAGGGTGGCATCAAGGGGTGGTTGGTATTGCTGCATCCAAGATAAAAGAAGAATTTAACCGACCATCCATTATCATTTCTTTTGATGAAGAAGGAAATGGAAAAGGCTCTGCTCGAAGTATAAAAGGGTTGGATCTTTACAATGCTTTAACAGTAGCTAGTGAGCATTTAGAGAATTACGGCGGCCATGCCATGGCAGCAGGGTTGGCAATTCATGAATCAAAGCTAAATGATTTTCGGAATGCTTTTTTATCTTATGCTGATTCAGTATTAAATGTTAATGACCTTGAGCCTCAATTATATTTGGATGCGGAAATTAGATTATTTGATTTGAATCGTCGGTTTATGGAGTTCATAAAAAAACTGGGTCCCTATGGACCTGGAAACATGCGTCCGAAATTTTTTGTTACAAACGCAAATGTGATTGGAAACCCAAAGGTGATCGGAAATGGGGATCATATTAGATTCCAAGTAAAACAGAAAGAATCCGTCATTGATGTGGTGGGATTCGGACTAGCTCATCATTATCAGGATCTCATTTTGGGAGTTCCTATAGATATCGCATGCATTGTAGAGACAAATGTATGGAGAGGAAAAGAATCAATTCAATTAAATGCTAGAGATATTCGATTGTCTTCGACTGAATAACTCTTGTTGTAAATTCAAACTTAACCCTTTTAAAATAGAACACCTTTTCAATGGATAATTTATTTTTTACTGACGAACATATCATGATTCGTGATATGGTTCGTGAATTCGCTGATACCGAAATCACTCCGGTTGCCAGGGATCTGGATGAGCAAGGGGAATTTCCTACGGCTCTCGTTAATAAAATGGGGGAATTGGGTCTCATGGGCATCTTGATTCCGGAAGAATATGGTGGCTCAGGGTTGGATATGGTTGCCTTTGCCACAGCTATTATTGAATTGGCACGGGCCGATGCATCAGTGGCTATCACTATGGCAGCACATACATCACTGGGTTCACTTCCCATTCTGATGTTTGGATCGGATGAGCAGAAAAATACCTATCTTCCCAAACTGGCAACTGGTGAAATGTTAGCCGCATTTGGCCTCACAGAGCCGGATGCCGGTAGTGATGCAGGTGCCACAAAAACAAAAGCAGTTCGGGATGGAGATGAATATGTGGTAAATGGCGGAAAGATTTTTATTACAAATGCTGGAAAAGCAGGTGTGTTATCTTTTACATCTCAAGTGATTGAGAATGG
This sequence comes from uncultured bacterium, assembly GCA_964648395.1. Taxonomy (GTDB): domain Bacteria; phylum Fidelibacterota; class Marinisomatia; order Marinisomatales; family UBA1611. Next base: position 10,078 of record CAZYLQ010000003.1, read on the forward strand.
AAAAAATCTAGGTATTGCTGCATTTTCAATTTCCACAAATACACCGGGTTTGGAAATTGGTCCTAAAGAAAAAAAAATGGGTTGGCATGCCAGTGACACACGGCAACTATTTTTCAAGGATATGCGGATTCAAGCGTCATCCATGCTAGGAACCCCCACAAATGGTTTTAAAACCTTTTTGAAAACATTGACATCTGGTCGAGTCTCCATCGGTGCATTATCTATAGGAACGGCTTTAGGTGCATATGAGCGTGCATTAGTCTATTCCACTGAACGAATTGCATTTGGAAAACCAATCAATAATTTTCAATCTGTTGGATTCAAATTGGCAGATATGGCAACCAAGATAGAAGCATCAAAATTGCTGGTTTTCCATGCGGCGTGGATGAAAGATCAAGGATTGGACATTACTAAAGAAGCATCTATGGCAAAACTTTTTGCCAGTGAAACAGCAATGGAAGTGACCACCGAAGCTATCCAAATTCATGGAGGATACGGCTATGTAAAGGAGTATGATGTAGAACGCTTTTTCAGGGATGCTAAGATACTAGAGATTGGTGAGGGGACCAGCGAGATCCAGCGACTTATCATTTCAAGAGAAATACTAAAAGAAATTCAGATCTAATGACTGAGAAAGAAAAAACTAATCCACTTATCCTATATTTTTTATTTGATAAATATTGGAGACAATACCTGATCATTTTCGGTTTAATAATGTTGATCTCTATTCTTTTCCCTCATGGAAAAGCGTTAAAATATTCCTATCAAGTCAATGACATCACTAGGGAACCTATTATTGCCCCCTTTACTTTTTCCATATTAAAAACTGAAGAACGGCTACAGAGTGATTTGGATGAACAGAAAAAGTCCATACCATATATTTTTAACCGAAATGATGAAATTGTAGCAAAACAGATAGATGCTTTGAGTGAATTCTTTGCAATGAAAAACGAGTTACGGCATGCCATTTGGCGACTTGAAGAATCCAAGAGATTGGTTTATGAGCGTCGTTATAACAAGCAATATGAAAAAGCTCACTCCGAATTTGTGTCTGACAGTGCTAATCTCTCCATTCTGACAAATGAATTCCACAGGATATATTCATTTACGGTAGAAAAGCCCGAATGGATTGCCTATGTGACAGCGGATCAAGATCCGAAAAATATGAAGGATTTGGATCGGAATAAAGATCATGTTATTCAGATTTGCAAAAATAGATGGACAGAGGGTATTTATGATATTGTACTCAGTGATATTGCTAGTCACCAAGTTATGATCAATCAAAGCGATGTTCCGGATCTAGCAACACCAGAGAGTTTTAATGATCTTCAATCTGCATGGACAAAAGCAAGAAAAGAATTGCTTTCTATTTTTTCTGAAAGTGATATGTTCCGTGATCTGGGGTATGATCTCATTGTTGAGTTTATGCAACCAAATCTGTTATTTGATCGACAACTCACCGAGCGCCATCAAATTGAGAGTTTAAATAAAGTTCCCCGTAGCCAAGGTGTAGTGTTAGAAAATGAATTAATTGTGGATGCCAATATCCGGATTACTGATGATGTCCTTCAAAAATTAAACTCATTATCTGTGGCAATCACAAAACAGGAAACCAATTCTGGCTGGGCGAAAATTGCCTTGAGCTTTCTTGGGAGAATCATGATGCTTTCCGTAGTGGTTTCCCTGTTCTTTGCATTTTTAGTAGTGTACCGTATTACCATTTTCCAAGATTGGAAATTGGTCTTATTGATCTCAATCGTTTTTTTACTGCAATTGGGATTGGCTCATATATTCGTGATTAGGTTGGAATGGTCGGAATATTTAATTCCCGTAACTGTTGGTGCCATGACCCTTACTATTTTATTTGATGCACGAATCGGATTTATGGCCACAACTTCTATGGCAATTCTCATGGGGCTCATGATGGGACAAAACATTGATCTTGTCATTGTTTCACTTTTCACAGCAACAATTGCCGTTTATAATATCAGGCAATTGAGAAAAAGGAGCCAATTATTCACCACAATGTTTGCTCTCATTGCTGCTAGTATTTTTGTCATTATTGGGTTGGGGCTTTTTAAAGAACATAATTGGATTACCATGTTAAGTGATATTCAATTATTAACTATCAACAGTATTCTAGCACCAATTGTGACTTATGGATTGATTGGTCTATTTGAAATCTTGTTTGAAGTAACCACCAATTTAACTTTGATTGAATTATTAGATTATGACCATCCACTATTAAAACGAGCTCAACAAGAAACAAATGGAACCTTCAATCATAGCATCGTGGTTGGCAATCTTGCAGAATCATGTGCAAATGCGATTGGAGCGCATGCATTGCTTTGTCGCGTGGGTGCTTATTATCATGATATTGGAAAAATGGCGAAGTCAGAATATTTTATTGAAAACCAATACGGCGGGGAAAATAAACACGATTCACTTACACATACCATGAGTGCACGTATTATCCGAGCACATGTGAAAGAAGGATTAAATCTTGCACAGGAATATGCTCTCCCAAAAGTTGTTTCTAATTTTATTCCCATGCACCATGGAACAACCCGCGTAGAATATTTTTATCGAATGGCATTGAAAGAAGCTGAAGACTCAGGTGCCAAAGTAGATGAAAGTGCCTTCCGATATCCTGGCCCAAAACCAAACACAAAAGAGACAGGCATTCTCATGATCTGCGAAGCAGTAGAAGCAGCCGTTCGGTCTATCAAAAAACCGGATATTTTCAAGATCGAAGCTATGATCGATAAGATTATTAAGGGACGTATTGATGATGGTCAATTGAATGAATGTCCCCTTACGTTAGACGAATTGAATAAGATCAAGGGAACTGTAGATGGTACCACGGGAATGTTACCTGTACTACGTGGAATTTATCATATTCGGGTGGAATATCCCGATGATCCCAAAAGCACTGCTTCTGCATGATCATTGTTTCCGTGGATTGTGATCCAACGCTGGAATGCCCTAATAAAAAATTAGTTATAAATTTAGCCAAATCGGTCTTAAATAAATATAAAGCCCCTGGTGGAAATATCTCCTTTATTTTTGGATCTGATGAATTGTTGTCCAATCTGAAGAAAGAATTTTTCCAAAGAGATCATTGGACAGATGTGATCGCTTTTCGGTTAAATGAATATAATGAAAAAGATGTAGAAGGTGAAATTTATATTAGCCTTCCACGAGCAAATGAGAATGCTATATCTTTTGGGGAATCCTATGAAAAAGAAGTAGCAAGGCTCATCATTCACGGATGCCTACATTTGGTTGGGTTTAATGACGAATCAGAAAAAGAAAAAATAGAAATGACAAAAATAGAAAATAATTTATTAAGCCAATTAAACTGGCATAAACTTTTTGGGACTTAAATGAATAAACCAGATGCTGCAGACAAGTTTATTAAACTTTTGGAGATCGTTGAAAAACTTCGTGGGCCAGATGGGTGTCCTTGGGATAAAGAACAAACGCATGCATCATTGCTCCCTTATTTTATTGAAGAAGCGTATGAAGTAATAGAAAGCGTGGACAAGGGCGACTTTGAAACATTCCAGGAAGAATTGGGTGATATATTGCTTCATGTAGCGTTACAGTCACAAATTGCATCAGAAGATTCAAAATTCAATATTTCTGATTCATTGGACACAGTAAATGAAAAACTGGTCCGACGCCACCCGCACGTTTTTGGGGATAAAAAAGCCGATGCTGCCTTTGAAGCCAAACAAAATTGGGAAGCCACAAAACATGCAGAGAAAAATAGAAAATCCCGATTGGATGGTGTCCCCTTAGCACTACCTGCGCTTACACGCGCCCAACGGCTCCAACAAAAAGCGGCCTATGCTGGATTTGATTGGGACAATGTGGATGATGTTTGGGCAAAACTTCATGAGGAAATAGATGAATTGAAATCAGCTCACGAAACCGGAGATATGGAAAATTTTAAAGAAGAGATTGGTGATGTTCTTTTTTCGGTAGTGAATCTTTCACGGTTTTTTAATATCCCTGCTGAAGATATGCTCCGGACTACAAATCGAAAATTCACAACCCGATTCCAAAAAATAGAAGAAGAATTAAAGAAAAAAGGGAAAAAGCTCGAAGATTCTACTTTAGAAGAAATGGAAGAGATATGGGAACGGGCGAAAGGGAAAGTATAACTCCTAAATAATTATGAATTACATATTTAATGAATCCCAATTTCCTGTTTTAATTCTATCTGTACAATTAGGCAAACTATCTTATTTTGGCATGCTACTTAAATAAATTTCCAGTTAAATACTTCAAACCAGTATCAACAGCAATTGTAACTCTTTACCCACAGATCCGCTGCGTGATTTGGTACAACCTTATTCAATTTAACGATAGGTGTATTCCCAATTGCTTCAAGAGCATTTAATACCTTTTTCATACTGATCCTTGGATGGTTATAATCAATTTTCTTTCAGGTCCACGGTTTCGGTGTTCACAGAGATAAATTCCTTGCCACGTGCCCAAGTTGAGTTTCCCATCTGTAATAGGTATTGAAACTGACGATCCCAAAAGAGATGCTTTCAAATGAGCCGGCATATCATCAGACCCTTCGAAAGTATGTTGGTAATAACTTTGGTTTTCTGGTGCCAGCATATTGAAATGAGATTCTAAATCAGTGCGAACAGTTGAGTCAGCATTTTCGTTAATGGTTAAGGAAGCGGATGTATGTTTTATAAATAATTGAAGAATCCCTGTTTTGACATTCTTTAATTCAGGAATATTTTCTAATACATCATGGGTGATGATGTGAAATCCGCGAGACTTGGGAGAAAGAGTAATTGTTTTTTGAATCCACACTATTTTAATTTGCCACGAACTTAACTAAGAAACACAAAGAAATAATTTGAACTCAGCATACCTTAATTTCCTTAGCTATTTAATGATTTTTGCATCCAGATGCGAGTTTCTTCATCTGGAGTTATTTGAGTTTTTCCGTAATTATAAAACCACGATTTAAGGAAAATGCTATCATTCCATCGTGTTTTTGCCGTGTCTTTAATAAGATTGAACTAAATTCATTTTTGGTTGCCCATTTCTCTTGGAAATTTGCTAAGGAATAAGCAATTCCCATTCTGCGAAATTTCGGTAAAACGCCACCCATCCAACTATAAAAGCTACCATCGTTAAATCGGTCATAGCCAATTTTAAATCCAACCGATTGATTGTCTATTTCAGCAATAAGAGCAAGATACTCTCCTGCACATCGTTTTTTGTATTCTTCTATTTTGTAGGGAGAGTTGAATTCGGGGATTTTGGATGATAAATCCACGCATTCCTGAAATGCACCTTCGCGAATGTGAATCAAGTTTTTCGTTCTTTTTTTCGAGCAGCAGGGAATAAAATATTATTTAGGATTAGTCGATAACCTGGTGAATTTCGATGTAGTGATAGATCTGTCGGTGGGTCTCCAACAAAATGTTGATAATCCTCCGGATCATGCCCACCATAAAAAGTGAATGTCCCTTTTCCGAAGTTTCCGTGCAGATATTTTACCTGATCTGATGCAGGGTCTTCGCCCATGATCACAATATGATTTTTAATTCTATTTTTATGGAATCCAGTTGTTTGTCCCATGAATCCCTTCACAATGGTCACATGGTTTTGGGTAAGCATGGTGGGTACCGGATCATACTTGGCGGAAAACTCAAATAGTGAAAAGTAATCTGCTTCTGCTCCACGAGTTACTGGATTATGGCTGGGTGGAATATCAATATCAGAAAATTCATATACCATGGGATCCGGTAAAAGTTTGAATCCAGTAAAAGCAAATGGTAGCGAATAATCCAATTTTGAATGAAGACTGGGATCGATGGGCGTACCATCAAAAACAGAATGTGCCCCATCTACATTTTCCATGGAAAGTGCAATATCGTATGAGTCTGTGGCGGAGCACATGGCAAAAAGAAATCCGCCATTGCCCACATAATTTTTAATATTCCGCGCAATGGCTTTCTTTTGTTCGTGGACACTGGGGTATCCTAAATTAGTGGCTACAGATTCAAATTGTCTTTGCTGATCCCGATACCACTGGGCGTTGTTATGGCTGCGGTAAAATTTCCCGTATTGTCCTGTAAAATCTTCATGATGTAAATGGAGCCAATCATAATCTGCTAATTTCCCCAAGTGAACTTCATCATCCCAAAGTGTTTCATATTCCACTTCTGCATAATTAAGCGCCAATGTTACAGCATCATCCCAGGGTTGTTTGTTCGGTGGCGTATAAATAGCAATTTTTGGTTTCTTTTCCAAGAGAACAATATCCATATTGCCTTGGTCTATTTCTGAATAAATATTAACCAAATCATTTACATTTATCGGTTCAAAAGTGACTCCTCGAATTCTACACTCTGTTTGAACAAATTGATGCGCATCAATCAAAAAGGAACCTCCACGGTAATTTAACAGCCATTCAATTGTAGTATTTTTTGTTAATGTGAAATAGGCAATACCATATGCTTTTAAATGGTCGTTCTGTGACTGATCCATTGGAATAAGGATTTTTTGTCCGAAGATGAATGAGATAGATAGAAGTAGAATTAACTGTTTCATTAACTTTCCGTTTGTTGAAGTGTCCGTATGTGATACCGAATGGGTTCAGAAAAAATGGATTCGGGAAATTCATCTAGGATTCGCATGTATTGTTCCATGGCTTTTTCAACATCAAAATATTTTGTTTCATAGATTTGTCCGGCCAAAATGATACCTCGATCTTCCAACGGAGTTCCACCAAGAGAATATGCCAAATTCAGTGATTTGTCATATTCTTTGAGTCTATAATGTAAAAGTCCCCTGCGAAGCATGGCTAAAGGAGCGATAGCTGCCAAAGAATCCTGATTAGAAAGAAAATTTAACTCCCGGATTGCATCCCCGATTTTCCGTTGTCTTAAATACCATTCTGCTTTTATAAAATGTTGAAAAGTTTTTTTCTCGGAAGGATCATTGTTATAATATTGTGTAAGGATATTTTTCAGTTCCATCAGATCATTGAAAGATGGATCAATAGGGCTCATGGTTATGAATGATGATTGAACAATTTTCATGGTGGAGTCAGGATCATCCGTTAAAAAGTGGACCAGTATCATTTTTTGTTCAATTGCAGGCAAATAGTTTTGCTTCAATTGTCTTTTTAAAAATGTTAAAGTTTCTTTTGATTGTCCTTTTGCCATTAATACATCTGCAATTCTTAACACAATCTTCAATCTTAATTTCTTATCCGGTTTATTTTGCATAGCTTTATGAAGCAGATTGTATGCCTGATCAAAATCATGGAGAATCTTATATTTTATTTCGCTTAAGCGAAAATAAGCTTCTGCTAAAAGGGGAGATTTTGGAAGAGAAATCAAAAGAGAATCATACAGAGCAAGGCTGGATTCAAGATGCTCAGATGATAGAGTTGAATTCAACTGGAATGGATCTTCGAAAAACAAATTGTTATTGAAAAAGTATGGAATCAAATGAGATTCTTGACTTGGAATAATTTGATCTTCAAATGTTTGGGCAAGTCCCAATAATGCTTTCCCTGCCCAATTTGAATTGATTTTTTGTCCAAGAATAAAATTGTATGCATCTATTGAAATTTTATACTGATTTTCTTTCCGACATTCATTTGCAAATGTCATCCAATCATTAATATTGATTTTTCCAGATTTAGATCCATCTTTTTTTACATCGAAGGCGTGATCATATTCCTGTTGTTTAAAATAGAATTCGCTCAAGACGTTAAGTAGTCTATCTGGATTTTTTTGTGATGCTATTAAAAGTTTATTCTCTATGATTGGAACTGCATCTTCATCATCGCTCATGAGAAGAATTCTACGCTGGATGACTTGATTATGTTTAGGTTCTTGGGAAAGTTGAAGAATGAATTGATCCATGGCTTTGTCGTAAACTCGCCGGGATTGGTAATGGATTCCCGCTTCATAGGCCATAAAAGATTTACCAAAATTTTTTCTGCCTGTATTTAATAATGAAATTAGTTCTTTATCTAGACTGAGTCGGCTATAAAGTGAAACCATAATGCGGTAATATGAACGATTATTACTAAATTTTTCCGCCCCTGCAGTCCAGATAGTTTTTGCTTCCTTTTGTTGGTTATTTAAAAAGTATAATTCTCCCAACTCAGAATAAAGTTGAATGTCATTTGGAGTGTGAATCAGTCTTTCACGAATGAATAGAATTCCCTCATCATACCGTTGATTTATTTTTAATATAGATTTCATATCTCGTACGATTCGATGATTTTTGGGATCTTTCAAAAGCACCGCTTCATAGATTGCGATTGCCCCATCCACATCGCCTTTTCTTTCCAGCATTTTTGCTGTTTTTATAGATGCATTTATAGATGCTTTATTTTGTCCCAAAAGGACATAGCTGAAAAACAGAAATATAAAAATCAAGCATTTATTTTTCATCGTCAGTTTCCATACTTTTTTGCTCAGTTTGTAGCTGGCTCAATGAATTAAAATATCGCTTAATCATTGTTTGATGTTCCCGTGAATATCCCGCATTGATGGCTTTATTTAAAGCCTGAAGAGCGAGGTTTTGCCGTTGTCCCATATCCACTGGTAACCCACCAGGGCCCTCGAATGCTACTGTAGATTCCGCAGATGTTGATTTTCGCTCATCCTTGAATCCACGTTGAGTCATTGATGTTTGGCTATCCAGCATCCGGGACAATATCCGTTGTTGCCGTTCTTTAGTTTTTCGGGTGAATCGACGTCGCTGAAGATCCTTGATTACCTCATCCATTTCTTTACCAATACCACCTAAATCTCCCATACCTTTTTGCCCAGAATGTCGCATCTCATTCATCATTTGTTCTAATGACTTTCGGAGACCTTGTTGTTTCTGGAGCATTTGTTGCATCATTTGTTGTTGGGCTGCCGCAGCCATTTGTCCCATACTTAATTGCATTCCTTGTTGATTCAATCCCTGTTGTTGACCTGCCATTTGTTGCATCATTTTCAAAAATTGTGAATATCCACTTGCAGATCCAGATTGCTGCATACTTTGCATGCTGTTAAACAGTCCCAACGCAGCTTCATTCAACCCTTCCATAGCCATATTTTGATTTTCTCCGGCTTGACTCACGTTCCGATCTGTCAATTTATTTTTTGCTTCTTGCATTCCCGCATTTGCTTTTCCAATACTTCGTCCTATCTCGGGCGTGATGGCAAATGTTTTCCTAGAGAGATCCATCATTTTATTCATTATGGATTGTAGTTGGTCTTGCAGGACTTGTTGTCTTGCCGCCATTTCACGAAGACGCGGTGAATTCCTTGATGCGGACTTGACCTCCGATCGCAATTGCTCTTCCTGGGAAGATAGATAGAGCATATCCTGCATCAATGCTTGGAATTTTTCTGTCATTTCTGCCACTGTTTCTTGTTGGAACTGCTGTTGCATCTGCATCAATTCCTGCATCATCATTTGCATATTATCCAGAGATTGCTCACTGCTATTTTGAGACTGTTGCAAATTTTGTAGTGATAAATTTTGCATAGTTTCCATGAGCGAAGATTTAGTTTGCTCCGTCAAAGGAGATTCCGCCAGTTCCGATAAATCATCGGATGTTTTTTGACTATAATCTTCCACCAGTTCAGATGCCTCTTCCATAAGAGATTTAAGGTTTTCGAATTCTTCCAAATTCCTTTTTTCTTCCTGTTCTAGTCTTTTTAATGTGGATCTGTCTGTCTGTTCGTTGGTTTGGTTGATTTCTTGATCCAATGATTGTTGTTGGTCAAAAAGCTGTTCCATGCGAGTTTGGAGTTCATCCATTTTTTGCTCAGCCTGTAGCCGTTTGAAAATTTCTAAATACCGATCCAGGTCTTGCTCAATTTGATTTATATTTTCAGCAAGATCGTTCAGCGCATTCTGGAGTTGTTTCATATCCATATTTTCAAGTGATTCCTGAAGATTATCCATATTGGTAAGCATATCTTCCGGGATTACATCGCGAACCAAGTCCGATAACTCCTTGAATTTATCTAAAAGGTCAGGTGAAAAGAGGTCATGTTTGTCTGCCTGTTTGGTGATGGACTCAATGGTTTCAGCCATTTTTTCCATATTAGCAAATTGTTCTTTTGTCTTTTCAATGGCATTTTTTACAGATTGTTGTTGATCCCAATCTAGATCTTTAGTTTTTAGGGCTTCTAGTTCCAATGCTTCAAACAATTCTTTCAACTCCTGAAAATTTTCTGTCCCAGTTGTTATTTCTTCCATGAAATCCGATTCTGTGTTTTCAGCTGTTTCATAAAGATCTGCTAGTGATGGTACGCGTGCGATGAAAGTGGAAGACACTGTTTTTTTCGGACCGGAAATAATATCATTATCCGTGAGTTCAAAATGGAAATGTACCTCATCTTCTGGCATAAGAAGCATATCAGCTAAGTCCCATAAGTTATGGATCGTTTGGACAACTGTATCAGGGTTCAAATCGTTTAGAGTGAACATAGCTACATAAGGATCAGCTTCGAGATACATTGGTCGGCGCACCTCGTAAGCAACTTGGAGATTGGTGAAACCATAATCATCTTCTATTTCAAGATGAATCGGAATGGTCTGATCGCTCCCTAATTCAATCATGGGTGGTGGCTTAATCACAAAAAGACTTGGGTCGTGGTCCGGAATTATTTCTATGGTATAGGGTACCGGATCCCTATTTGTAATTCCACGTTTATCTACAAGATTCACTGTGAATTCACCTTCATCTATCATGGTAAAATAACCGGAAGCAGATCGATGAGTGGAAGCAAGATCTGCCCGTTCTTCATTGATAATTAGCCAGGCTGATTCCAATACCCGATTGGATGAAAGATAGATTTCCGCAATAGATCCTTTTAGACCCTGAACTACCGCAACATTTCCCTCCTGTGACTCCGCACTCAATCCACTATATTTGGGTGGAACCACTGTAATGAGGAATGATTCAAAAAAAGGTCTATCGGTGACAAATATGGTGTCTGGGGCAGATGCAACTTGTCTCCATGCTTCCCAAAAGTATTCAGCATTAACTACCGCTTTGTAAGAATAATCTTGAAATAATTCCGGCAATTCAAAGCGATAATATCCCATGGTATCCAGTACTGTTAAAAAGGTTAACGCCAATGAATCTCTTTTCTGGGTTGATGTTTGGCTAGGTGTCAATTGTAGTGAAACTGTATCTGGTTTTTCACCATTTGCCAGAATTTTAATTTCAGCTTTTTCTCCGCCTAAAATGTGAATATCTCCGGAAATACTTGAGAGAGAGAATGGCTTTGGCGCTTGGAATTCAATCATGGGAGTCGACCATCGGTAGAATGCATCACCGGTTTCTTGATAGTTCATGCTGAATATAAGAATCAATACGATCCAAGTTCCCAGTAAACCCTTTTTCAATGAATCTAATTGCTCATCTTTTAAAAGTGAGTTGTAATCAAGGCTTTTTAGCTTTTTTGATATTTTATTTATATAGGATTTTGCTAAATCTTCCGATTCATTTTTTACGGATCTCGATTCCAATTGCAATGCATTCAGGATCGTATCCTGTTTTTCTGGGAAGGCGGCCCGACCCAGTTGAAGAGCCAATGTTTCAATTTTATATGAATGAATGTGATCGGATTCTGCTCTGAAATACTGGATTAACCAAAAGAATACATACCCACTGAATAATCCACAAATGAGAATAAGAATTTTGACCTTAATTTCAGGAAGAAAGTAAAAAACTGTTTCCAGTTCAATCCCGATTAAAAATAATAATGAGCCAATAATTCCTATCCATAATAGACTTATGAGAACATCCTGCCAAAATCGAATTGACCTTGCATTTTGAATGTGTTTTTTGATTTGCATTATTGAGTTAGGGCAAAATAGATAATATTCACTCCCATTTTCAATGCAGCTTCACGGATAGGGAATGGATCTTGGTGAACGCTTGCATCTTCCCATCCATCGCCTAGATCTGATTCAAAAGTATAAACTAAGATTATTCGTTTATCTTCGAATAATGCCAATGCCTGCGGTGGGTGATTATCATGTTCATGTACTTTGGGGAGCCCATTCAGCATTTTGAAATATGAAGAGAAAATGGGATGGTCATGTGGCAGGGGAACAAGGTCTTTATTTGGAAAAACACGTTTCATTTCTCGTCGAAATGATTCGTCCATACCATAATTATCATCTGCATGAAGAAATCCTCCATTCATTAATATAGATCGCAATGCGATTACTTCATCATCTGTGAAACGGATATTGCCATGTCCTGTCATGTAAAGATAAGGATATTGATTTGCATCGTCATCAGTGAGTTTAATACGAAATTCTTCATCATATGCAGACATGGGTGTATTCAAATTCAGGTAACTTAGTAAATTGGGTAAACTACTGGGATCGCTATACCAATCGCCACCGCCACTATAATGGATACGGGCAATGGAAAAAGATTGGGCCGATATCATGCCCAGCATAATGAAGTATAAAGTGGTTTTTTTAACCATATAAAAACAATGCGATAATTGATTCATTTGTTCCCAAAATTAGGATGGGAAAGTTAACTTGATTTTTAATAGTCTCTTCTTGTAAAAATCATCGGAATCATGGAATTTTAACGTCACATGTTAATCATGAAAAAAACACACCACGCCCTTTTATTACTCTTCTTGTCAGGATTGTGCGGCCAAATAGAGGAAGAAAAGAAACCAAAAACCTTTCTATTTGGGCTAATCAAATTTGATACTGAATCCGCTTATGAGGAAGGTGCCTGGTTCGATAAATGGTTTCATGCAAGAGAATTTGCTGCACCGGTTAATCTGATCCCGGTTGAAATACATTATGGAATTGGATTTAATGGTAAAACATCCGGTAGTGCTTCAAGTCTGGGTGAAAATTCCGCCAAAGACGATCCGGATAAGATCAAATACGATGAAACTATGGATCCTGAACAATACATCGTTCAGGAGTTTTCCAATTTGTGGGCGTCATCCATGGAAGTGGATGTGGGCTTGATCAATATTCCCCATTACCTCGTAGGCTCAAGTTGGATGAATGTTATGACAGGGCTCACCTACCGTACCAGCAAAACTTTATATGGTGCGGAAGTGCCGTACAAAGAATGGAGCCAAACAAATGTTAATTGGGGCGATACAGTTCATTTTTCTCCCAAGATGGATGAATACATGCTCACGACCCATCTCCAATATCAGCCTTTCAATAACTGGTTTATTAACTTTCGGTATTCCTATGGATTGGCATCTGCTCTTTTTTATACTCCAGACCATGAACAGTGGGACGAAACATTAACGGGTTCCGGAACATCAGCAGCGTATGGGGCCGGCATTCGATTTATTTTGGATCCTGGTAAAGAGAACAGATTTACGGTTGGGTTGGATTTCCGATATTCTTATACCAAAATCCACACCATTTGGGATCCCGATGATAAAACCCCTATCAACCGATTTGATCTTTCAAATTATGGATTGTACTTAACACTATCGGCATTTTACGGTGGAAATAAAACGATTGGAGATAAAGCAAAAAAACTCTACTACCGAAAGGATTATGTCCATGCAAGAAACAATTTTATACAATTTTTATCGGACTACCCGACCCATGCGAACCGTCACCGCGCAGAGGAATATATAGCTGACTGTGAATATAAAATACCCTATGTTATTATGGATGAAGGAGTCATGCTGGATAAAAAGAATAAAACACAAAAAGCATTAGATAAATATATGTATGCAAAATCTCTTGTAAAAAATGATACATTAATAATGAAGACCCTAGAACGAAGGATCGATCAAATTGCTTTATTATGGATGTTAGCAGCGGAAAATATGCTAAAAGAATTCAAATATGATGAGGCCTATAATCTTGTTAAACATGTAGCAGAATTTTCAATTCACGGTAAAAAAGAACTTCGGCGATTTAAGTCTTGGGTTGTATTGGGCGAAGGAAAAAAATATCAAAATGCAGGATTTATTGGAAAGGCTATGGGAAAATATGCAAATGCATTGGAGATGAATCCTGACCTTATTTATGAAGTGAATTCATTGCAATATCGCGCGGGGATCCAAATGGCAAAATTGGCTACAGAAGCAGATGAATTTGAAGAGATCCAATTGGCAATCCATTCCCTGGAATTTGCACGGGAGCTTTCCGGAGGTATTGGGAAAAGAAATGAACAATTATTATTGGATCTTAATCAGAAGTTAAAAACCTTATCAGATTATAATACACGTATCCTGGTTGAACAGAAAATGAATTTGGCTCGATCAAGGCAAGCCATTGCCCGGACAGAAAAGCTGAAAATTGGACAAACGATCCCACAGGTACAGTCATTATTGGGAGAACCTCATGAAAAAATCATCGGTAGTAATGGTTCAAATCCTGAAGAACAATTATGGATATATTTTGTTAATCAGAAATCTCTACAGCTTTCTTTCCATTATTATAAACTTTTTAAGATTGAAAAATTATAACTTGTAAAACAAAATTCTCTTCTATTGAAAGAAATAAAATCCCGGTATTTTTCAGGCTGTGAAATTTCTAATTAAAATACTTTTTTATCTGTTTCTCATATCATTTGTTTTTGCCCAAACAGACCAACGAGATTATGATAATGAGTTGCGGTACCAGAATAAAGCGATCAATGCTTTAAAGAAAGAGATTGAGCAATTACGTTCTAAAATCAAAAAGGCTGAGTCACAGGAAAGATCCGCTTCTTATCGAATTACATCCTTGGATGAGGAGATAGCCCTCACATCCAGATTAATTCAATCCTTGAAAAAAGAAGAGGAAAAAACACGTAGTCGCATTATGCAACTAAAGGAAGATCTTCTGAAAAATGAGAATGAGTTGGAAATACTTCGTGTTAGGTATGAACAACGAGTGGTGAACGCCTATTTAAAAGGTAGGCTCACTCATCTTGAAAAAGTATTTTCATCTACCACGTGGCGACAAGCCATGTATCGAACACATTATTTGAAAATTATCTCTGATATTGAAAAGAAGTTGACAAAACAAATTGAAAAACTTCTCATTGAAATAAGTCAACAAAAATTAGAATTGGAAGCATCCTTACGAGAAAACCTGATCTTGAAAAGAGAGAAAGAAAAACAAATAAGTTCCTATCGTAATATGCGGATTAGTCGAGAAAAAGAATTGAATAGAATTCGGACAGATAAGAAAGCACTTTCTCATTATGTGGGAGAAAAAGAAACCGGAATTAACCAGTTAGAAAACATTATTAAACAAGTATTAGAAGATAAAGCCCGGTTTGATAGGGAAGAGCGAATCCGTCAACAGCAAGCTGCACTTAAAACCAAATCATTTAGTGCCTTAAAAGGAGGATTACCTTGGCCAGCAAATGGAAGAATCATTGCCAAGTTTGGACGCCAATGGAATCCTAAACTCAAAACAACAACAGAAAACCCCGGGATCGATATTAAAGGCCAACCTGGGTCTGCAATCCGATCTATTATGGGAGGTGTTGTAACCACCATCACCTATATTCGCGGTTACGGCACAACCATTATTATTGATCACGGTGGTGGGTTTTATACCGTTTACAGCCATGTTACCAATATTCAAACCAATGTGGACGGTGAGGTCCGCAATGGGGATGTGATTGCTTATATGGGAGATTCCGGCTCTATTAATGGATCAAAACTTCATTTTGAGATTTGGGGTAAAGGGCAAAAGCTGGATCCGGAAAAATGGCTTACCAAGAAATAATGCACCTTGATATTTTTTCTGCTCAAGCTAGGGTTTGGGAGCGGTTATCTCAAATTAGGATATCAAAGCAAGTTGGAGGGGCTTATTTATTTTCAGGACCGGCAGGATGTGGAAAAGAAAGTCTGGCAATCCGATTTTCTCAATTGCTGAACTGTGAAACTTCTTCAGAAAAGCCCTGCGATACCTGTCCTTCCTGTCAACGAATTCGTCAATTACAACATGAAAAACTGAAACTCATTTTTCCACTTCCCACGGTGAGAAAGAAAAAAGTCGACGGGTCTGGTACATCCTCTACAATAGGTAAAGGGGATATGGAATTGGTCACGGAAGCCATTGCAAAAAAAGCAGAAGATCATTTTCATAAAATAAAAATTCCTAAATCCACCCGAATTTTAATTCAATCTATTCGAGAATTAAGGAAAAACTTGTATTTGAAAAGTGAACCAAGCGGACGAAAAATTGTTCTCATCTTTGATGCTCATTTATTATCTGTGGGAATGGGTGAAACTGCTAATGCACTTTTAAAAATCCTGGAAGAACCACCTGAGAATACAACATTGATTCTGGTAACTGACCATGTTGAATTATTGCTCCCTACAATCTTATCAAGATGCCAGCGTGTTGGAATCCCTAGATTGAATGACATATTTATTCGGGATTGGCTCCAAATAAAAATGGTAAAAGATTCGGAAATCCAATTACTGGCTGGATTAAGTCAAGGCAATATTCATCAAGCTCGGTTCCTTATTTCTCAACCTATTGGTGATCTTTTGAAATTGGTGAATGGACTAGTAAAAATGATCACAAATGATAATCCGGATCATTGGCGAAAATTCACCCAAACTTATTCAAGATTAGCTCACCAGGATTCTGCCACACTTTCATTCCATTTTATGATGCTGAAAATCTGGTTTCGATCGGCAAATCGTTTGGCAAGACGTGTTGATGATATTTTGCATGAAACATCATTTAAACCGGGGATGGAACGATTGATCTCAACAAATCCGAATGCAGATTTTTCAGCCATTACTTTTGAGTTGGAAGATGCCATCTTGGCCATTCCAATGAACCTATACATGCCACTAATTTTGACAAACCTTTTATTACGAATTCAGAAACATTTGAACCCATGAGTGATACTTTTTACCTGACGACGCCTATTTATTATGTGAACGACAAACCACACATAGGCACCGCCTACACCACCATTTTAGCCGATGTTTTAACGCGTTATCACCGCAATGGAGGGCAGGAAACATTTTTTTTAACAGGATTGGATGAACATGGACAAAAGGTGCAACAGGCGGCTGAAGAACGTGGTGTTGAAGCGCAGCAACATTGCGATGAAATGGCTCCACGATTTACAGAGCTATGGGAGCAACTCCACATTTCCCACGATGATTTTATTCGCACCACTGAAAAGAGACATAAAAAAGTGGTTCGAGATATTCTTCAACAGGTTATGGATAAAGGAGATATTTATGAAGCGGAATATGAAGGATTATATTCTGTTTCGGAAGAACGATTCATTACAGAAAAAGAAGCAGAGAGTGGAGAATTCCGGGATATCAAACAATTAAAAGAGAAAAATTATTTTTTCAAAATGAGCAAATACCAGCAAGCGCTTATTGATCACATAGAATCCAATCCACAATTCATTCAACCAGATCATCGAAAAAATGAAATACTTGGATTTTTACGTCAACCTCTGAATGACCTTTGTATTTCCCGTCCTAAATCTCGTTTAAACTGGGGAATCGAACTTCCATTTGATTCAAATTATGTAACCTATGTCTGGTTTGATGCGCTCATTAATTATATTACAGCACCTGGGTATGGTAGCGATGAAGAATCTTTCAATAAGTGGTGGCCTGCATCTTATCATTTGATTGGTAAAGACATTTTAACTACCCACGCAGTTTATTGGCCCACAATGCTCATGTCTGTGGGAATTGAATTACCGAAGACCATTTTTGCACATGGTTGGTGGCTCATGGGTGAATCTAAAATGAGTAAGTCCCTCGGAAACGTAATCAATCCTATGGATCTGATTGATGATTATGGCGTAGATCCTGTTCGTTATTATCTCATGCGAGAAATGGTTTTGGGGCAGGATTCCAGTTTTACTATGGAATCATTTATCCAGCGTTACAACAGTGATCTAGCCAATGATTTTGGGAATCTCTTAAGCCGTGTATCCACTCTTATGAAAAAGAATTATAACGGAAAAATTCCGGAGCCGGGCGATTTCACTGAGGCAGAAGCAGTAATCAAATCGAATGGCGAATCATTAGGTAAAGTTGTAAAAGAAAAAATAGAAGGTATGCGACTGAATGAAGCCATTGAAGAGATTATGCAATATATCCGTAGTGTGAATAAATACATGGAAAACAATGCGCCTTGGAAATTGGTCAAGGATGATAAAGATGCAGCGGGACGCGTCCTGTATACTGCAGGAGAAGCACTTCGAATAGGAACTGTATTATTATCTCCAGTCATGCCAAATAGAACTGCTATTTTATTAGATGTCCTAAATGCGAAAGGTACCAATTTGAATTGGGGTGGTTTAACACCTGGGAATGAATTGCAAAACCACGAACCACTATTTCCCCGAATGAATTAATCCAAATGAATTCCCGTTCTAGTCTCCAACTCACCTTTTTATCTGTATTCATTTTATTCATTTTTCCTCTTTCGGGCGCTTCGAATACCTTTGAAGATGATATAAAAAAGCTTTCAATATTTCAAGCAGCCTTTGATCAAATGTACGTTGAGATGGGTGAAATCAAGACAAGTGCAACCCGTCATGAAACAGGCCATTTTTCAAATGTTGAAAGTGACAAGATTGAAAATTTACTCTTTCGGTATTTAGTGTTGCGGCGGTCTATTTGGGACATCATTAACAAATACCGGGATTATAATACCTACTCGGATTATCACAATGAAAAGATGAAAGCTCTCCTGGTAGGATATGCATCCGCTCTCACACTTTATAAATATAGTGGAATTCTCATTACGAAAAATATGGGTGATGACCAAGTTATAGATAAATTGAATGAAGCCTATTTCCGGAGCAATATTTCACAAGGGTCGTTCCGGGAAGTGTATCACAGTTTAACTAATCTTGAAAACCTGGACGAACTGGATATCGCCCGTTAATTAATTACCACAGAAATGGATGAACCGGGAACACCCCTGAATCTTTTAAAAATGCACCCAACTTACGGACCATTAATTACAAATCTCGAACCGCTACATAACACCCATGTCAAGCTACGTGAAGAAATTCTGAACCATTTTGTATTAATTACACCAGGGATTACCAATCGCTTGCGGCATAGCACCATCAAAAAGAAAGTGGAAAAATTGATCGGCAAAGCCGGTGGAAGATTCGAAGCTTTAAAAGCTATTGTATTTACGCATGTTGGACATATTAAAGCTCCGGGAATAGAACCTTTGATTTTTAGTGAAGATGATAAAAACCAACTCCTGACCTTATTGCAGCCAGGAGATATCATTCTCACGTATTCAGAAGGATTCATGAGCAATATTTTCCTGCCGGGAATCTTCAAACATGGTATTGTTTACACGGGTAGAAGAGAAAATTGGAAAAAATCTGATTGGAACAATATTCACATTACAGACCACCAAAAATCATTGATTCAGGTAAACGATAATATTATTGAAGCTATCGCCGAAGGAGTTGTATCTGGATCTTTGGAAGAAATATTAGATACTAAGATTAATCGTCTTGCGGTCTTTCGCCCGAACCTTTCAAATCAGAAAATTATGGGTGTCATGCGAACTATCCATTCCTATTTAGGGAATCAATACGATTTTTCTTTCGATTTCAATGATGCGGAATCTCAGGTCTGCACCGAAGTGATTTATCGCGGGTATAACGAAATAGGGAATATCCAATTTAGACTATCCAAAAGGGCTGGTACCTTGAATTTGAGCGCAGAGGATGTATGCCGGTATGCGATTAATTCTGGAAATATGGAATTGGTAACGCTGATTGTTGAAGATGAATACCGGAAGGGGAAAACAAGATTTGTTTCACCTGAAAATGGAGTGGAATTTATTTTAGCATTAATGAATTAATATCATTATCCTTAACCAAATAAAATATTTATCCTTTTAATACCTGATTGAGTCTCACTTCTGTTTTTAAAAAGTAAAATGTTCCCATTGTTGAAATAATACTATAAGCCAAAAATATTTTTAGACTCATATTCAAATCTATAATGCTAATATTTTGATAGAATATAATAAAGTAAAGAATAGAAACTTTAATTCCGTCTGCAAATAAAGAATATTTTTTACCATCCATTAATGATGTATAAGAAAAAATATTTATCATTAAAAATATAGCAATTAATCCTGTAATAAAGATCCCATGTTCAGAAGCTTCATAAAACATGATAAACATAAAAATCAATGAAAGAGTCATTTGTATGTAACTCCAGATTATAAGCGCTAGAGAATTTTCAGTTTTGTATTTTTTTTGTTCAAATGGATTCTCAATTGTATTAACCGGAAACTTTACCGCCACATCTTCAGGTCGCCATCCTGTTGGCATAAACCAGATTCGTATTTTATCCCACCATCTTCCAGCATGGAACGCATCTTGAATCAACTGCCAAAGATGTTTATAATTAATGATTATTGGGTTCCATGTATTGGCAGGCCGTAGTATGCCATAAACCGGTTTTACATTAGCTAGTTCTGGTTGGAATGTGCCAAAAAGTTTATCCCAAATAATGAGGATCTGGCTGTAATTCTTATCCAAATATTCCGGATTTATGCCATGATGAACACGATGGTGGGATGGCGTAACAATAACCTTTTCCAGCCAGCCCATTTTATCTATGATACGCGTGTGATACCAGAATTGCATAAAAAGGTGGATAGGCCCGAGAACGGCAAAAATAGATGCGGGAACACCCAGGAGCGCAGCGGGAATCATGAGGATAGCACCAAATCTTACAGTGTCAGAAATGGATTGTCGAAGTGCACAGGAGAGGTTGAACTCTTCACTGCTATGGTGAATAATGTGGCGATTCCAAAAAATATTCACACGGTGATTTAAGCGATGGAGCCAATAACCCGTAAAATCCTGGACGATAAAAGCAACAAATACCGCAGCCCAAACTGGTTCCAACTTATAAAGGGTTAAATGATTAACCAGCCACGAATAACTGATAATCACCAGACCATACTTGAGTCCATCCCGAACTGTATTCGTAATCCCGGAGCTTAAACTGGATATCATGTCCGCGGGATTATTTACATGAATCCCCATCCTTTTTGCTACCACTATTTCAATGCCTATCAAAACCAAAAAGATCGGTATGGCAACCATGAGCGATGAAATATAAAAACTCATATTTATTTTATGGAATGAAACGACACCTGGCTCCCCTCACTATCTAAAAAAACAGCCATAGGCCCATACTCTTTTTTGTTCATCTTTTTCATATTAACTCCTTTAGGGTATCCGTCCTACATGGAAATTATATAATAATTCTTGCCCAAAGTCCGGGTTAAATTGGTGCAATGTATCACCATTCAAGGATAAAAATCGGACTTCGCCATTAATCCCAATCTTTTCCGGAGCACTGTTTCGGTTCCACCAATGAACAGAGATACCATCTTCCATAGAATCTTTTAAAAGGAATTGATAGTCACCGTTATTGACCATCATCGGTATCTTGTACTCAGTTGAATCTGAAAAATTAGCATCAGAATACAAAACTGTTCCATCAAGATCAGAAACCGTAAATGAAATTTCTCGAGCACGATCCAAGTTATTTGTTTTGATGTGTAAGGTGAATTCATTCGGGAATATGTTAGGTAAAGGAATCACTGATGTTAGTTGATTATTCAATGGGTTTTCATCTGTTTCACCGTTAGGATTTGAAACCAAAATTTCAAAAACAGGATTTTTTGACAGTCCATGCCAATTGGGAATGGGGAGATAAACTTCATCACTTTCAAGGAATGATAAATTCCCTCTCCATTTATAAATAGATTTTTTCCGTTTTTTCAATCCATAATGTATTTTCAGTGAATAGAGATCAAATTCACCTGTATTTTTTATAAGAATTCTTGGACTACCCAATGCTGGGTTGATCCGGGAATATTGCCCTTTAGAACTTGGCGCGATAATATCAAGGATCTCCGCATCATTTTTAAAATTTGGTTTACCATATGAAAATAATTGATGTGTCATGCGGAATTCACCATCTTTTTCACCATTGTCAGAATAGGGCTCAATCCCATAATCAATGGAAATGGAATCTCCAACTATTACAAAGGGTGTAAGTTCAAATTCGTATTCATCCACTTTGGTTCCAGGGCACCAACCGGCACGATCAAATGGCCAGGTTCCACCCTGTGGATAAATTGGATTATTCCCGCAATCTTTCCAAACATTCCATCGGAAAAGTTCATACCCATTCATATAATAGGTGTGGGTTTTACTATCCCATTCGCAACAGTTTCTTGGTCCAGAATGTCCGTGACCTGAAATTACCGCTTTCATTTTATACCCTTTGGCTTCAGGTAAAAGTTGAATTTTTGTTTCCTTTAAAATCTCGTTGTCAGATAGTGCATAATACTTATGATGACCATAGGGGTAGATATTTTCAACTTTCAAGATATTCCGTGCCGGTGTTCCCCGAATAAAAAGAAATTTCAGATCCAACAATTCCTGATTATTCCCCACAATGACGGAACGTTCTCCCTTCAAAATTGGAGCATAATCTGTCATATCGTAAGTCCATTCCCAACCATTTTCACCGCCCATAACAAGTCGCTTGCCATAAGGAGTGACAAAACTGCCAATTGAAAAAATTTCTGTTGAATCTCCTCTGGGAACATCAACAAATGTATTCCAAATGTAGTCCCATTCTCCACAGGGATATTTATCTCCTTGGGTGGCAGAATCACATTTTAACGTTTGCACCATGATGATTTTTGCCCAGGATTCATTTCCTTCAGGAAACTGGATTATCTGTTTATACTGGGCGCCCCAACCTTCCGGACTTGGTGTTTCCCAAGTGATGGGATGAATCACCAGCGTATCTCCATCCTCTAAGGATATGGCGAATCCTATAGAAAGAAGAAATAAGAGCATAGTCATTTTTTGAAATTTCATGATCGTGATATTGGTAAAATCAATTTACTTTTGCCCATCATTTTACATGAAGAAATAGATAAATGCTAATCGATACTCATTGCCACCTATTTTACGATGCTCTGAAAAATGATCTGCCCGGCGTTCTGGATCGTGCCCATGATTTGGGTGTAAACAGATTCATTTGTGTAGCCACTAATATGGAAGATGCGAGAGAATGTCTCTTAATGGGAGAATCCCATGAAAATATTTTTGCATCAGCCGGTGTACATCCTCACGATGCAAAGGATGCTCCGGAGGACTTTGAAGATCAGATTTATAACCTCATGACCTTTGATTCCATGGTCGCAGTAGGAGAAATGGGACTGGATTATTTTAGGAATATTTCTGATCCTGAGATCCAAAAAAATGTTTTTCGAGCCCAAATGGGCATTGCCCAAGATTTGGAAAAACCGGTCATTTTTCACAATCGTGATGCGGATAATGATGTTATAAAAATATTAAAGGAATTCCCTGCTGTTCGTGGTGTAGCACATTGTTTTTCCAGCAATTTGGAAACTGCTAAATCGTTTATGGAATTGGGTTACTTCATTTCTTTTTCTGGGAATCTCACCTTTAAGAATAGTCATTTACCCGAAGTAGCAAAGGACTTACCTTTAGATAGAATTTTGGTTGAAACAGATTCTCCGTATCTGAGTCCAGTTCCCCACCGCGGTAAACCCAACGAACCTGGACGAACACGGTTTGTAGCAGAGAAACTGGCAGAGATCCATGATGTGCCGCTGAAAGTTATAGCAGAAAAAACTACAACGAATGCTATGGATCTTTTTGGGTTACCTAAATAAAATAATATCCTTAGGGTTTTTTGTAATCTTCACAGCAATACATAAATGAGTAAAAAAATAGACCATCCATTCCGAAAAAGGTGGGGACAAAATTTTCTAGCTGACAGAAATCTTTTAGACAAAATTGTTCGAACTATTGATCCAAAAAAATCGGACTCTATTCTTGAAATTGGGCCTGGTGATGGAGCGCTTACCGAATTGATCTATCCTATAGTAAAAGAGATGGTCGCCATTGAGATAGATCCAATGCTCATTGAGCATTTAAAAAATCAAGAATCTTTGAAAGGGTTAAATATTGTACACGGAGATGTACTTCTCCAGGATATAGAAAATTTGCCTGTCAAAAATTTGGTTCGTGTGATTGGGAATATTCCTTATAATATTACATCCCCCATTATTTTTTGGCTCATTGAGCAATTACATTTTTGGGACGATGCATTCATTATGATGCAAAAAGAAGTGGCGGAAAGACTTTCAGCAGTCGTAGGAACAAAAGCCTATGGTCGATTCACAGTTGTGACTGGAGCCTACTTAAATATGGAGTATTGTTTCACAATTCCACCGGATGTTTTTATTCCAAAACCTATAGTGGATTCAGCAATTATTCGTTTCACTAAAAAAGAAAATCCTCTTATTTCTGATGAAAAATATATGCGTTTCAATAAACTTGTATCCGCTGCTTTTTCACAAAGAAGGAAAATGTTACGAAATACACTTAAAGGCTGGGACATTCATCCAGACCTTCAGGAACAAATTAATTTTAGTCGTCGCCCTGAAACATTGACTATTGAAGAATTTGTGGCTCTTGTTTAAGTCTTGGATGTGAGAACTCAATCCTGTAAAATCGCCGGCTTTTTATAGCAAAAATAATTTAATTGAATAACCACAATACTACACTTTGGAGGTGATTTAAGTGGTTGAAGTCCAGGTAAAAGAAAAGGAATCATTTGAACGTGCCCTGCGTCGATTTAAAAAGATGTGGGAACGAGCAGGTGTTCTTCGAGAGATTCGGACACGTTCCTTTTATGAAAAGCCAAGTGACGCAAAACGGGAAGCAAAAAAGAAAACCGTTCGTCGCGTTAAAAGGCAAGCCAGGATAGATGCATTGCGGAACGATCCGCGTGCAAGCCGTCAACGACGTCGCAAACGTCGTAGATAGTTTCCCTGAAGGAAAAATCAAAGAAGCCTCGATTTTTACATCGGGGCTTTTCTTTTTGGAACCTTTCTTACCTATTCCGAATTTCTAATACTTAATTCATAATGCTAATTCTTAACTCCCAGTCCATTTAATGATAATTAGAAGTATTTCAGGTGTCCGAGGGATTACTAAAACCCATTTTACTCCAGAATCAGCTGTTGGTTATGCCCGTGCACTACACCAAATTTTACCAATAGGTGTAATAATGGCAGGGCAGGATAGCCGTCCATCTGGAGAAGATATAATCCATGCAATGATGGGTGAGTTAGTTCGGCTTGGAAGAACAGTCATTCATTGCGGCATTGTTCCCACACCTACTATCCAATTCATGGTTTATAATACAGAAGCCGTAGGTGGTTTTATTGTTACAGCAAGTCATAACCCGATAGAATGGAATGGGCTCAAATTTGTCAGAGAAGACAGTACATTTTTTCATCCAAATGAGTGTGAACAATTGTTTGATTTGGTAGATAGGAATAAAGAACTCCAAGATGCAAAGGACCCGGGCATTATTTGGCCGGAACAGAATGCGATCCAAAAACATGTGATTGCTTGTGTGAGTTTAAAATGCATCGATCTCAATCGGATCCAACGTCGCCATTTTAAAATTGTTATTGATGCAGTAAATGGTGCCGGGGCCCATGCGCTCCCGGCCATGTTAGAATCGTTAGGCTGTGAAGTAATTGAACTAAATTGTGAGCCCCATGGTAATTTTACTCGCGGGACAGAACCGCTTCCGGAAAATTTAATAGATCTATGCCAGGCTGTAATCAACCACGATGCAGATGCGGGGTTTGCAGTGGATCCAGATGCGGACCGTTTAGCAGTTGTGAATGAAAAAGGTGAACCATTGGGGGAAGAATACACACTGGTTTTAGCTGCAGATGGGTATCTGGAAAATATCGTGAAAAGTGAAAAATTTGTTGTAAATCTTTCCACATCACTTGCACTGGAAAAATTAGCAGAATCTAAAAATTGCTCTGTAATTCGTTCAGCTGTGGGAGAAATTAATGTTGTGAATAAAATGAATGAAATTGGATCTGACTTGGGTGGAGAAGGAAATGGTGGAGTCATATTACGGGAATGTCATTTGGGTCGAGATTCACTTGTTGCTGTCACCATGGTTTTAAACCGCTTGTCCCAATCAAATGAGACTTTAAGTGAAATTCATCAATCTTTACCCCAATTCGAGATTATAAAAGATAAGGTTAGTTTAGAAGGGATAGATCCGGAAGAGTTAATCAAAAAAGTGAGTGGTTTGTTTAATGATGCGGATAAAAACACGCTGGATGGCATCAAATTCACTTGGGATGATAAATGGGTTCATTTGCGAAAATCTAATACAGAGCCCATTATGCGGATATACGCTGAAGCACCAAATAAAGATTCTGCTAAAAAATTGGTTGAGAGGGTTCAATCCTGTATTTAAGAAAAATTTGATATAAATTAGATATTACCAAAAATCTTATGGGAACCATTAACATACAAAAAACTAAGGCTATTGATCAGGTTAATACCCAAGAAAGAGTTTCGAGGCTTTTTTCCAGAAGCATTAAAAAAGAATCAAAAATGCAGGCATTGTATCTTGCATTAAGTATGATTGATTTAACCACGCTTGAAGGAAAAGATTCTGAAGGAAAAGTGAAGCAATTATGTTATAAGGCATCGCATCTACACTATAAGCATCCGGGACTTCCGAATGTGGCTGCCATTTGTGTTTACCCAACAATGGTACCTATTGCAAAAAAAGCATTGGAAGGAACGGGGATAAATGTGGCATCTGTGGCAACGGCTTTTCCAAGTGGGATGGCCGATATTAACGCAAAATTAGATGAAGTAAAATCCGTGGTAGATGCAGGTGCAGATGAAGTGGATATGGTCATTTCCCGTGGAAGGTTCCTAAATGGAGATTATGAGTATGTATCTGATGAAATTTCCCAAGTGAAAGACGCTTGTGGAAAAGCACATTTGAAAGTGATTTTGGAAACGGGTGAATTGGTAACGTTAGATAATGTGCAACTTGCCAGTGATATTGCCATGGAAGCTGGGGCAGATTTTATAAAAACATCTACAGGGAAAGTGTCTCCTGCAGCGACACCGCCAGTTGTATTAACCATGCTAGAAGCTATTCGAGATTTCCAAATAAAGACGGGAAAGAAAATTGGGATGAAACCTGCTGGTGGCATTGGCACCGCAAAACAAGCCATTCAATATTTGGTAATGATTAAGGAAACTTTGGGTGATGAATGGTTATCTCCAAACTTATTCCGTTTCGGTGCCAGTTCACTTGCCAATGATATATTGATGCAAATTATGAAACAATCCACGGGTCAATATCAATCTAAAGATTATTTTTCTATTGATTAGAATACTTTGACAAAGAAGAAACTAATATGACTAAAAAACAAATATGGGATTATAGCCCCGCTCCAGAAAGCACAGATCATATTCAATTAAAAGATCAATATGATTTATTTATTGATGGCGAATTCATTCCAGCAGTTGATGGGAAATATTTTGACACTATAAATCCATCAAATGAGAAAAAAATAGCTGAAGTTGCTGAAGCAGGCAAAGCAGATATTGAAAAGGCTGTGGCTTCTGCGCAAAAAGCTTATAAAAAAACATGGTCTAAAATGCATCCTAAAGAACGAGGAAAATATATTTATCGTATTGCTCGATTACTGCAGGAAAGAGCAAGAGAATTCTCGGTCATTGAAACAATAGATGGTGGTAAACCTATTCGTGAGTCTCGTGATGTAGATGTGCCCTTAGCCGCAGCTCATTTTTTTTATCATGCAGGATGGGCAGATAAATTAGAATATGCTTTTCCGGGAAGGGAGGCAGAACCCTTGGGTGTTGTGGGACAAATTATACCTTGGAATTTTCCGTTATTGATGGCTGCCTGGAAATTGGCACCGGCGTTGGCAACCGGGAATACTGTTGTATTAAAACCCGCTGAAACAACACCGCTTACAGCCATGAAATTAGCAGAAATTATTCAGGAAGCAGATCTGCCACCGGGCGTAGTGAATATTGTTAATGGCGCAGGAGAAACCGGAAAGTTTTTGGTGAACCATGGCGATATAATTAAAATTGCATTCACAGGAAGTACAGATGTGGGAAAATACATCATGAAATCTGTGGCGGGTTCGGGGAAAAAATACACACTAGAATTAGGCGGAAAAGCGGCCAATATCATTTTTGAAGATGCACCTATTGATCAAGCAGTAGAAGGAATTATTAATGCAATCTTTTTTAATCAAGGTCATGTGTGTTGTGCAGGATCCCGTTTATACGTACAAGAAGGTGTAGCCGATGAAGTAATTGCAAAACTTCAAAAACGGATGGAATCATTAATTGTTGGCGACCCTTTAGATAAAAATACGGACATCGGCGCTATCAATTCCAAAATGCAATTAGATAAAATTAAAATGTATGTGAAACTCGGTAAAGATGAAGGTGGAAAAATTCATCAAACAGCATGCTCGCTTCCGAAAAAGGGATATTGGTTTGCACCTACAATATTTACAGATGTAAGCCAATCTAATAGAATCGTTCAGGAAGAAATATTTGGCCCTGTTTTAGCAATCCAAACTTTCCGAACAGTGGACGAAGTCATCACCAAAGCAAATAATTCACCTTATGGTTTATCCGGTGGTGTCTGGACAGATAAAGGATCCAAAATCTTTAAGGTAACTCAAGATATTCGTGCAGGCGTTATTTGGGCAAATACTTTTAACAAGTTTGACCCATCATCTCCTTTTGGTGGATATAAAGAAAGTGGCGTTGGTAGTGAGGGTGGTATCGAAGGTCTTTCCGGCTACGTAAATTTGGTGTAGGAGAAAAAATGAGTCAAAGAATAGATATTCAAAAAACATACAAACTTTTCATTGGTGGGAAATTCCCGCGAACTGAATCCGGGCGATATATCAAATGGACAGATAAAAAAGAAACGACTGTGGTAAATATATGTCGAGGTTCACGAAAAGATTTTCGCAATGCCATGGTTTCAGCAAGAAGTGCATCTGATGGATGGTCTTCTCGTACAGCTTATAATCGCGCACAAATATTGTACCGAGTTGGTGAAATGTTAGAAGGGCGAAGAGAACAGTTTATGGTTGAATTAACTTTACAAGGGTTGACAAATAAACAGGCAGAAAATGAAATTAATCAATCCATTGATCGACTCATTTACTATGCAGGTTGGGCCGATAAATTTCAACAAGTTTTTAGCCGCGTGAATCCTGTTTCTCTTCCTTATTTTAATTTTACTTTACCGGAAGCAACGGGCGTGGTTGCTGCCATTGCGCCAGATGATACTTCGCTTCTGGGATTGGTTTCCATTATTGCTCCCGTAATTGCTGGTGGGAATTCCATTGTTATTCTGGCATCTGAATCACGTCCTCTTTCTTCAATTTCTTTTGCTGAAGTGCTACATACATCTGATGTGCCTGGTGGCGTAATTAATATTTTAACCGGTTATAGATCAGAATTAATTGAGCATTTTTCGTCTCACATGGATGTGAATGCCATTATTTACTGTGGTAATAATATCGATGATCAAAAATTGGTTGAAACAAATGCAGCCTTAAATGTGAAACATGTCATTCAGTTTCCACTCCAAGATTGGTCCAAAGATAAGCACCAAAGTCCTTACCATATTCTTAAATGTCAAGAAACCAAAACGACTTGGCATCCGATTGGAGTTTAATTGATGGGGAATAATAAAGCAGTAGAAATCATCCGTTCAAAAGCGGACGGTAGACATCCAAAGGTTGCTATCATTCTAGGAACAGGATTGGGACCGTTTGCAGAAAATATTGAAAATAAAATTATATTTTCTTATAAAGATCTACCCGGATTCCCCGATGCAGGTGTAAAGGGTCATGCGGGGCAACTCATTTTGGGCGAAATAAATGATATTGAAATTGTTGTTTTGCAAGGCCGTGCCCACTATTATGAATCTGGCAAACCGGATATTATGAGAGTCCCCATTGAAACATTAACTGGTTTGGGGTGTGAAACACTCTTATTAACCAATGCTGCTGGCAGTTTAATTCCGGAAGCACAGCCCGGAAGTGTAATGATGTTGACGGACCATATAAATTTCACAGGCGTTTCTCCTTTATTTGGCGAAACAGAAACATCCCGTTTTGTTAATATGACTGATGCGTATAATCCATCTTTATGTGACAAATTTAGAGATGCAGCCAAAACAAAAAATATAACATTATATGAGGGTGTCTATATTTGGTTTTGTGGACCAAGTTTTGAAACGCCGGCAGAAATTCAGGCTGCAAAATTATTAGGTGCTGACGCAGTGGGAATGTCCACTGTACCTGAGGTAATACTTGCCCGGTTTTATGGATTAAGTGTTGCAGCAGTGTCTATTATAACCAATATGGCAGCTGGAATGAGTGATGAACATTTAACCCATGCTCACTCAATGGAAAACGCAGCAAAAGCGACAAGTGATCTACAGACACTTTTAAGTGAATTTCTTTTACAATATAATAAATAATATTTAATAACGCCGAATTATGCTTCCCCAGGAAATCATTCGAAAAAAGAAAGATGGATTGCTATTAAGCGATTCAGAAATTCAATATTATATTGA
The DNA here is from genome assembly GCA_964648395.1 of uncultured bacterium. Lineage (GTDB taxonomy): Bacteria > Fidelibacterota > Marinisomatia > Marinisomatales > UBA1611. The sequence continues at coordinate 40,635 of CAZYLQ010000003.1, forward strand.
AGGCATTTCCAATGGATCTGTTTCCGAAAGCCATATTGCGGCTTTTTGTATGGCAGTTATGTTTAAAGGTATGCCGATCGAAGAAACTTTCTTTCTCACAGATCATATGGTGAAATCGGGAGATAAATTAAATTGGAATGATTTGAATGGTCCCGTGGTTGATAAGCATTCCACCGGTGGCGTGGGAGATAAGGTGAGCATTATGTTAGCACCCATTGTGGCATCCTGTGGTATTTATAATCCAATGATTTCAGGCCGTGGTTTGGGACATACGGGTGGCACTCTAGATAAATTGGAATCAATTCCTGGATATAATACGACTCCAGATAATTCGTTATTTCGTCATACTGTAAAAAATGTTGGGTGTGCCATTATTGGACAAACATCAAATTTGGCACCAGCTGATAAAGTGATTTATGGCGTGAGAGATGTGACTGCTACTATAGAATCTATCCCCCTAATCACTGCATCAATTTTGTCTAAAAAACTTGCTGCCGGTCTGGATGGTTTGGTCATGGATATTAAAACAGGGAATGGTGCATTTGCAGATAATTTGGATTTTGCTAGAAATATGGGAAACTGTATTATAGAAGTGGCAAAGCAATTTGGGATGAATACATCAGCAATTATTACTGATATGAACCAGCCTCTTGGTGGTACAGTTGGGAATACTTTAGAAATAATAGAAGTCATTGATTACTTAAAGCGTGTGCAACAAGAATCCCGTTTGCATGAAGTGGTTTTAACGTTGGCTGCAGAAATGATGGCCGTTGCAGGATTGGTGGATTCAACTGATGATGGATTTCAAAAAGCGAAAGAAGTTTTGGATTCTGGTAAAGCAGCAGAAACCTTTGAAAAAATGGTCTCCGAACTAGGTGGACCCAATAACATTTTAGAAAACACTGATTCACACTTTGAATCTGCATCTGTTGTAAAGCCTATTCTGGCACATCAATCTGGATTTATTTCTCAAATAAATACACGGGCT
>CAZYLQ010000004.1:0-3120 GCA_964648395.1 uncultured bacterium
AGATCCTGTAAAAGAGGCATAACGTATTCGATAGATGCAGCGCCCATAGAAATTGAAAATTTTGCTTCAATTGTCGGATTAAAAAAATTAGTATAATCTTTAAACTCCTCACCTTCACCTACATCCCATACACCATTTTCATTTTCATCGATCCAATCTAATTGGCCATTCGGCACTGGATTCCCTTGATCATCTTCCGTATCCTTAAAAATGATAATATCAGGTACTGTACTAATTGTTGTACCTCCAGCCCCAGCATAGCCTCCAATGCGCCAACGGCCTGTAACATGGGCGAAACCTTCCCCGCCATGAATCACAAAAGGATCTTTGAAATTTTTAGGATTGAGCCCTAGTCCCATCAGGTCTGATGACCCGGGAATTGAATCAAGCTTAATATACATTGGGCTGTAGCCAATTCCGCCTCCCAGAAAATCTTCTAAGGGGTAACCGAATTGTGCCATCAAAAGAGATAAACTCAGTGTAATAAATAAAACAATATTTTTCATGTTGATAGGGTTCTCCGCATGGGGCACTATATCAAATTAAGATTCATACTTGAATTTAGAAAGAAAATATAGCCGAAAATTTAAGAATTAGAATTAATTAGTGATTAGGGGCTTTTTCTTGTAAAAATACCCACATTATCCTATATTTTTTGAAGAGTAAACGAGGTAAGGGAGATCAAAACGTGATTTGCCTCCCGAATAACTACATCCAATTTTGGTTTTAACCATGAGGTTAAGTACGTTCACAAGAGATAAAATGCGGTTCTTGCAAGGAATATTGATTGGAATCCTGCTCCTGTCTGGTCTCACAGGCAAGGGAGATTTCCACGTCCATGGGTCATATGACCTAGATAAGGATGGGCATGAGGAAACGCTCATCCTAAATACCCGTACCTCATCAGCAGTTTGGGTAGAGATTGCAAAATCATCCGCTATAGACACCCTTTGGTCATTTTCACTGCCCCAGGAGCAAATATTCAATGATGCAGAAATTGTGGATATAGATGGTGATGGTTACTATGAGATAGTAGCTGTGGTTGATCTTTTTCCTTCAATTAAAAACCAGGCATGGCTTTATGTGTTCCCCGGCAATGTCGATGGATTTGCAAATGATCCATTGGTTTTAAGCTCTGAATCATTGGGATTCAATATAGTCCGACCTTCAAACCTGTCATTGGTTCCAGGTGGATCTCCACAATTATCTGTAGCTTTTGGTGCAACCCTGCGCCAGAGCATGGTCTTTGATATTGATATATCAGATAATGATATTTCTCTTATGAACGTTCAGATGCTCATAGCACCAATTATCAGTAATGGTTATGGTTTGGTTTATACAGGTGGGTTTACCAGCAATGGAAGACAATATATAGCAGTTCTTTCCCCAGAACGCAATCAGCTCAAAACAGCTATTTTTGATGTAGGCCAAAATTTTAGATTGATTCAATCTTCATTAATTCAATTAGGACATGTACAACATCTCCTGGGGGCAGACATCCAAGACTTTCAATCAAAGCGATCAAATAAAAACGGTTTATTAGTCCCATTTGGATCTAATGATGTTTTTCTTTTGGAAGTTGACAGTGAAGAGACAAAACTATTTAATACCAGTCTTTCTGGTAAAAGTGCTTTCCCAATTTTAGATAAAAAAGGCCAACCTAATATTCGTGATATACTTAGTAAAAGGCTGGTCGCAGAAGTGTACACTGCACAACCAATTCTATCCCATAATTTTCCTTCTTCACGTATAGAAAAAGAGCAACTATCGCCACCGCCACCACCATTGATTGATGAAGCTGCAACACTTAAACCCATTGCTATATACAATGATCAAGATTTAACCAGTCTCCCAGATGGTCAAAATGAAGTATATGGTGTCATCAATGAAAAAGTGGATACTCAGGTAAAATATGACTCTTTAGCTCCAACGCTTGGGGATTTTCTTGCTAGTGTAAAAAAGGAGGAGCCTGAAGAATCATCAGATATAAACAGGGTTGCTGTTCCAAATATGAATAAGGAAATGGAAAGCGTTACATGGGCAGATGAAGCCGGGTTCACACAGGTGAACCTTGGAGAGTATATTTCCAAAGAGACAGAAAACGATTCTGTCCAATCATCAATTCCAGAAAAAGATAAAGGTCTTTCCACTTTTACAAAAACAGTGCAAGAAGCATTGATTTCAACTATTGTGGATGTTGACACCACATTAGATATGCAGTCTGAAAATGAGATTGATTTATATTATGTGTTAGCTATGACGCCCGCATCAGATACAAAGGATAGGTATGTTTTTGATGGCGAAGCCCCTTTCGGAGTTGCAGTCAATCAAGTTCCTCCCATGGGGAAAGCGACTCATTTTCAACATGGCGTTTCTGCGAACTTAGCAAACTTGAAACGGGGCGAATCCTATGATTTTGCGTATTCATTGCGTGATGCACGGTTAGATAGTATAACAACGCTAACCATGGTCCACGATATGCAGACCAATGTAGTTTTTATGTCCATTTCTCCCACTCAAGATTCGTTATCCCAATCTTATCAGCCGGAAGCATTCGATCCAAAGTTATTTGAATTTCCAAATTATTTCTTTGAAGGGTTTCCTACTTCATTGGATATGGATTTTACAGATAAGTTGATTCGGTTTTCATTTGATGGTTTGGAGGACTCAACCTATCAGGGAATATATCTTTCTTCCACTACACCATCTACTCCTTCCCAATCTCTGGCTGTTTTTATGGATGATGGAATCCTCCAAGCAGTTAAAGGCGAAGTGAGAGTAAGAGCTAATGGTTCCAAAAAGGTGACAACAGAATTTGATCTAGTTGGTACAGTTGAACCTGCGGTCATGTTTTCCCGGTTGATTCAGGAATTATTTCCAGATGAATTAAAAATAAAACTTCTTCAGGGTGCATCATTGGAAGAACCTCTATTTGGTCCAGCGGGCAAACTACCTAAAATCACACGGGAACCTCGTTTACCTGACGCCGAGCCTGCTCAAGTAAATCCTGAAATTCCTATAGAACCAAAACAAAGCAATGTACCTGAAGAGCTAGAAATTTCTACAGAAGATCAATCTATTACTGAATCTAAAACATCGGAAACACAGGAAGATGAAATT
>CAZYLQ010000004.1:3220-12082 GCA_964648395.1 uncultured bacterium
ACGGAAAATACTAGGTGTCCTAACCCTTTGCCTCGGTATTTCTTTTAGCCAGAAGATTGTTCATATGAACGGAACCTACGATCTGGATGGAGATGCACGGTTAGAGTTCATTGCCTTGGAATTAGATCCAACTGAGGATGTGTTTCCAACCGCTGTTAGGTATTATGAAATTGATGCAGATGGCTACCAAACTTTGATTTGGGAATTCACACCGCCATTAGCATTGGAGGGCCATTTTGTTGATGCACAAATTGGTGATATGGATGGTGATGGCGCCCCAGAATTAGCTTTGGTTATGAACTTATCTCGTTTTGGTGATAATGCAACGCCCCATGTATTTGTGGCAACTTATTCTTGGGATGGTGCTTATTTTTCAGAATTACCTTCAGCAACTTTAGACATTGGGAAAGAGAATCGATCTCTTCGTTGCAATAATTTTCAATTATTGGATCAGGATGCAGATGGAGATCAGGAACTGGTTTTATCCCTGGGTAGTCCGTTTCGTGGGTTTGCCATAGTGAATGCTTCGGCATCCGGTTTATCTCTCACTAAGAAAGTCCGTCCAGATGAATTGCTGGTGGGTTCCGGATTACTTTATGTTGGCGTTGTGGATTATGATGGTGACGGCTATGATGATGTATTAGCACTCAGTCCTGAAGGACACACCATCAAGGCGCAGCCATTTTATAATATCGGAGGTGTTTTTGATTCGGGGCACTTGGTTCGAAAAAAGATTGATGGCTTGAGCGGAATTTTGCCTTACTCCATCGAATTAACGGATTGGGATGCAGATGGGTTTTTTGATGTAATGGTTCCTTTCAATTCCGGTGATATTGCTGCTTTTACACTGACGCCTGCAACATTGGTTATTGATGAAGTCCCAGTAAATCCAGGTCCCCTATCCCAGGTTGCACTAGAAGATTTTAATCAGGATACATATCAAGATATGTTAATGCTATCATCTGATATTAATGCTCTAACATTAGTTTCGGGTGAAGATAGTGGCGTGGAAGGTGTTGAAAATGCCATGAGGCATATTCCTTCAGAAATGCAGGTTTTTGCCATGGTTCCCATGACTAAAGCAGGTCAATATACTGGAAATGTGTTGGTATCCGGGTGGGATGGAAACGAGAATTCCACTTATATTGTTCAATTGGGTAAAATATCTGATCGGCTAGATCAAGGTTATTTGATCACATCTGATTTTATTTCAAACCGCTTATCGAATTTATTGTCTAATGTACAAGAGGATGAGCCAGCAATACCTGAAGTATATATTGAAGTACTACCTGATGAGAAAGAACCATTACAACCTCAGCAGGCAGAAAAAATTATCACAGATCTTGGACAATCCCCAGGTAGTTATATCCCTAACACACTTACGCCAGAACAAAAGGAAGGGAAAGTCTTGAGAGAGCAACCCAGGGCATCCATACCCAAAAAAGTTGCCCGAACATTAGAGCAGCCTAAAAGACTAAGACCAAAAGAAACAGTGGGAGAACGCCTCCCAAAACATATTCTTCCCCGTTATGTACTTACTCCTAGTCAACCATTCTTGTACGATATTCCCAAAGATAGCACGGATGAATTTTATAGTTTCCGATGGGAAAATCCACCACCGAAAGGTATGTACTTTCTTTATGAAAATAAATCTATAAATTGGGTTCCCACAGAGGAACAATTAGATGCTTTCCCAATCTCCTATCTGGCGAGGATGAAAGTTGATGAGATTGTAGAGCCTACCACCGCATCTACAGAAGATGAGCAAGTTTATAAAACCGTCCCAGTGTTAGAGAGTCGTGACGAAAGTTTATGGATCTATGTGAATGACCCACCAAGATTTTTAACCCAGCCTACTATCACAGAATTTATCGCTGGCTCAACATTTAGGTATGAGCCTGTCGTTCAGGATCGAAACAAAGATGCTACACTTCGTTATGAATTGGAAGTGGCGCCGGATGGAATGACCTTTGAAAATGGCGTCTTATCTTGGAAAACGGACAGTGCCCACGTTGAAATTTATGATGTGCGATTAGTTGTAACAGATGGATTTGAAAGAACAGCTCAGGAGTTCCAGCTTTTTTCACGGGCAGGTGTAAAAATACTTTCTAAGGCATCTGTAAATGCGTCTGTTGGAAATCCATATAATTATAGTGTTAAGGTTTGGCGCCAGCGCCCTGATGAAAAGATCAGCTATAAATTATTTTATGGTCCTGATGGGATGAGAATGGATCCATCTGGTGCCGTTTCATGGACGCCGAATCCAGTGCAGGTTGATACTGCAAAATATGCTATTGTGGTGAGTCATGGTGTGGCAACCGATACACAATATGTGGATCTTTTTGTCAATCATCCACCAGTCATTAAATCATTACCAAGTCCCATGAACAAGGTTAATGTGGGCGGAATCTGGGATTTTGAATTGGAAATAGAAGACCCCAATAAGAATGATCAATTGGTTTATACAGCCCATGAGCTGCCTCAAGGTATGCGCATGGACCCACATACGGGTCGCTTGAGATGGGAACCAACCATGAATGAATTGGATTTCCATACTTTAAAGATTGAAATATCGGATGGACATGAATCTCGAATGATTGAATCTGACTTTTTTGTTAATGCCCCTATACAGATTGTTTCGGTTCCAACCATGTCTGCTACGGTTGGCGATGAATACGCATATCGCATCATGGTGAATGATAAAAACAAAGGCTCTCTCCTGCCTTTTAAGCGAGTGGTAAAAGTAGAAAATATTTCTGCTGTTCGCATATACTCCATCAATATAACTGATGATGTTTCTCTATCAAATGTAGATAGATTCTTGGGCGATTGGCACAATGCTGATGCTATCTATTATGTGGATCCGAAATATCCAGCTGATTCACTTGTATCCAGACTTAATATGAAAAAATATACTCACTCCGTTTTCTTTGAAAATGATAGGTTATGGGTGATTTTGGAAACGATTGATGGCCGTACAATTAAAGTAAAAGATTTCCTTTGGGAATTCTTTCATGGCGGGAAAGGGAAACCGCCTCGCGTGGTGGTCGAACGTGTAAACCATGTAAAGTTTTCTCTCTTGGATTTCCCGGAAGGCATGGAGGTGGATAACGCATCGGGCACTCTTCGCTGGACACCATCAGTGAATCAAACAGATGCACACCGTATCACCGCCGTTGCATCAGACGGCTATACAAAGGACGAACAAACCTTTGAAATTTATGCAAATCATTTACCTACTATCGTTTCCAATCCACCTCATATGGGTCTAGTGGGAGAGTTATTTAAATACCAAGTTCGCGTAGATGACAATAATGAAAATTCTCAATTGGAATACACACTTATGAAAGGGCCTCATGGTATGCAAATGGATCGCCACGGAAAAATTCTTTGGGTTCCAAAAGCGGCTCAGATTAATAATAATTCATTTGAGGTTGCTGTAAGCGATGGTTATGGAACGGATGTACAGAAAGGAAAAGTGTTTGTAAATAATGCACCAACAGTGATTTCCAACCCTAAACCTGTTGGACTCACAGGGCATAATTGGCGTTATAAAATGACATCAAAGGACTTGAATGGGGATAAAGTGGCCTATCGCGCCGTTAGGCTACCCAAATACGCCGATTTTGATAAAAAGAAAGCCATTGTTGAATGGACACCACGCAAGAACCAAATGGGTATGAATGATTTTATCTTAATGGCAGTAGATGAACACGGCGCCACATCAACGCATGAATTCCAGGTTCATGTTTTTCACGATCCCAGTACTCAACAATTAGTGAATACTGGCTGGCCATTAATGCTCACTTTTGTGGGTGTTGTATTTGCTTGGGGAATGGCGCAGATTTAATAACATTTCCCTTTTAAATAATCTCCTATGATTCTGCAGATTGATTGGCTAGTTAGCTTAACGATCATAGGTGATCTTGTTTGATTAAGATAAATGAATTCCACAATAGTCCTTTAATAAATTTTCAAGTATCTCTTTTGGTAAAATTTTCACATTAATTTCTATTACAATAATTGGTTTAGAGATAGAAAACGATTCAATTTTTACCCAATCTTTTTCCGTTATAACGATATAATCCGCCCTAGTGGAAAGTGTTTCAACGTTTTCCCAGTTTGATTGAGAATAGTTAAAATGATCTGGGAAAATCTTTTCCCCCACAATGATGCAGCCCATTTTTTTGACTGTTTTACTAAACCCAGCAGCATCACCAATGGCGGAAACAATAAATACTTTTCTTTTTTTTATATTTTCCGGAGTTTCCGGTGATATAGAAGAAATGGATGATTCAAAGGTGGATTGTAAAATTGGCAATTTAGATTCTTTAATTTTTCTTCTTAAAAAGGGTCTGGGTTTCTTCAAATTGGTTTTAGTGAGGATAATTGCATGGCCTCGGTAAACATTGGTCCAAGGTTCCCGTAAAACACCATAAGGAAGCAATTTATGATCAGAGATTATATCGCCGCTGTTGACCAATACAAGATCTAAATCTCTTTCTAAACCACGGTGCTGAAAACCATCATCCAATAATATAATATCCGGATTGAATTGCTGTATTAAAAAGGAACCCCCTCTAAATCGGTTTTCATCAACAACGATGGGTATTTGATTCAATTTTTTCGATATCAAATATGGTTCATCTCCAGATTCTTCCCATGATATTTTTGGTCCGTCACCATATGACACCAAAAGTGTCCCCTTGGTGGATCGGCCATACCCTCGGCTCAGAACTCCAACTTTCTTCCCATTATTTTGTAAATAGCGGGCCAAAAATATAACAGTAGGTGTCTTTCCCGTTCCCCCTACTGTTATATTTCCGACACTAATTACATGACATTTTAAACGACGGGTAATAAAAAAACCGTATTTATAAAATAAATTACGCCAATAAACGAGTCCCCAATAGAACATAGCTAATGGAAATAACAAATAGGCCTGGTATTCTTTATAAATTCTCATTATTTGTATATTACAAATATATATTTTCCAGTTCGTTCATTTTTTCTATCAATATTTGACTACATTCATCAAAATCTTGTTTTTTATTGAAAAATATTGGTTCTCCATATTGGATGTAAATTTTCCCAAAGGGCTTTTCCAAATAGAAAGTATCCCAATTAGTGAATCCCCATCTTCGAGTGGAATGGACACTAATAGGAATAATGGCTGCATTTGTAGCTTGGGCTGCACGTATTCCTCCTGGTTTTGGGACACGAGCAGGGCCCGTTGGGCCATCGGGTGTAATGAAAACAGCATTACCCGGTAGTTTCAAGGCATTGATCATATCTTTATATGCTACCTCTCCTTTTTCTTTGCTGGAACCCCGCATCATTTTCCAACCCCACTTTGTGGCGATATTGGAAATAATTTCAGCATCTTCATGTGTCCCGGCAATGGCATAATAATTTTCTTTTCTCAAATCATGAACAACTGCTAATAATTGACCATGCCAAACAGAAAGAATAACAGATTTTCCATCTCTAAGTAAAGATTCGTAGTTGTCTCTGCCTCTTACATCTTTTCGATTGGAGCCATAAATCAATTTGAGAAGAATACTTCCCAGAATTGTCTTAATTTGAATTGAAATGGAATCAATCATGCTTCTACTATTGTTTTAGAAATAATTGATTCAGCAGCGCGGTTGTACACACCAGGCATACCTAATGTCCGACGTACCTTATCAAATCCACTGAGCATCTTTTTTCGTTCAACACTTTTAGCATTTAGAAGAGGAATGATAGATTTTACCAAATTTTCTTCTGTCATGTTATGTTGTAAGAATTCTGGAACAATATTTTCATCAGCAATAAGATTGACCATGGATGCGTATTTCACAGAAGTCATATTATTCGCCATCCACCAAGAAATTGTAGAAAGTTTGTAACATACAACCATAGCTGTATCTTCTACGGCACATTCCAAGGTTGCCGTACCTGATGAAACTATTGCTACACTTCCTGCTACCATTGCCTTACGAGCATTCTCTTCGACTTTGAAATCATTCGGTATGTGAGATAAATTTACATTGGGTGCCTTGCCCACCATAACCTGAATTAATGAATTAGATTCTTTGAGTTTTTTTACTGTTCCTAGAAAAATGGGCCAATGACGGTCCACTTCCTGTTGGCGGCTCCCTGGAAGTAAAACAAGCAACGGATGCTCAATAGTAATACCATGACGTTGATAAAAATCTTTAGAAGATTCGTCTAAATGTTCCTGTTCAGCAAATGGATGGCCAACATAGTTGGTCTGCAGTCCACGGGATTCAAACCATTCTTGTTCAAATGGGAAAATAGATAAAGTTTGGTCTAAAACTGCTTTCATAGTTTCAACCCGTTTCTCTTTCCAGGCCCACACTTGTGGTAAAATAAAATATGTAATTGGAATTTTTAAATGTTTTATCCGTTTTGCTAGACGAAGGTTAAAACCCGGATAATCGATTAAAATAATTCTGTCTGGTTTCATTCGGGTAATTGTATCAATCGTTTTCCCCATGATCTTCATCACACGAGGAAGGTGTTTTATGACTTCTATAAATCCCATTATAGCCAAATCATCAGAATGTTGTAAAACCTGCATGCCGGCTTTTTTCATTGCATTGCCACCATGTCCCATAAATGTGGAATTTGGATAAATATTTTTAATGGCGTGAATCAATTTTCCGCCATGAAGATCACCGGAAGGTTCTCCAGCAATCAAAAAGAATTTTAAAGGTTCCGAATTCATAGTTGGCCCATTTTCAAAATTAAATTATCGATCCGAAATAATTTCGGGCAGCAATCAATAATAAAATAAGAGCAATATTTTGTAGGGTTCGTATTTCAGTTCGTAGCGTATTGGTTAAAGGCGTAGGGGACCGATCATCGGCGCCCAACCAAGGATGCATTCTGGGGAATAATCTTGGAACATTTCCTCGGTAGGTTTCATAATCATCCCCAAATAGACCGATTAGAGTTTCTTCTTCTAATGAGATAATCATAGAATATTGAAAGGTAAAAAAAACAAACACAACCAAAAGAAATTCCCACATGAATTGTCCTCCGGCGATCAAAGGAACTCCACAATAAATAATCATATTACCTAGATAAAGTGGATTACGGGTTCTTGCATATGGTCCTGATGTGCAGAGTGAGGGTGCCCCAACTTTTGTTGTCCGAGTAGCACCCCCAGCATACCGAACAGCGTTGATACGGATGGATTCACCGATTACTGCTAAACTCAAGCCGTAAAACAAAAAAGGCATTTCAGGATTAGCGAAATATAGAAGCGATAATACAAGTGGGACGGGGGTAAAACTTCTGTAAGAAAAAAGAAAATGACGCAAATCCATTAGTGAATATCCTGGATGATAATGCGTTGTATTTCCATAGCCACTTCTAAAGCTTCCCTGCCCGCCTTGCCAGTAACAATAGGTGTTTCTTTCCCTTGAACTGATTTAATAAAATTATCCAGTTCCATTCGAAGTGCATCTCCGGAAATTACCGGTGGTTTATGGTAGGCAATGAACCGCTCAGACCCATCATATTCAAAGGGTGCAGTCATGAGGGCTTGCGAGTCCTCATCCGGGTCACCAACCACTTTATAGATCTCTGTCAACCCTAATAAAAGATCGATAGTGGCATAAAGATTTCGTTGAAAAACTTTTACTTTTCGGACTTTGTCTTTTGCCACGCGACTGGACATGATGCTGGCTACCGTTCCATTTCCAAACCTAATCCTTGCGTGGGCAATATCTACAGAATCAGTAAGAATAGATAACCCTGTCGCACGAATGGTATTCACCGGCGAATCCACCAGGGATAATAAAATATCGATATCATGGATCATAAGATCCAATACGACAGGGACATCTGTTCCCCGAGTAGTGTAAGGTGCCAGTCTTTGGATCTCAATGAATTTTGGATTAATAGTAAAGGGTTGAAGTGCCAGGAGGGCAGGATTTAATCTTTCTATATGCCCGACCTGGATCATGGTCCCTTTTTCTTTCGCTAATAAGAGAAGACGATCAGCCTCTTCCAATGTTGTGGTAATAGGTTTTTCGATAAAAACATGTTTTCCTGCTTGGATACATGCCGCCGCCACATCAACGTGAAATTTCGTTGGTGTTACAATAGAGACTGCATCAACTACATCTAATAAAGATGATAATTCTGTAAATGATTTCGTGCTATTTTGACTGGCGATAGATATTGCCCGGTCTGTATCTGTATCAAAGACACCCACAAGTTCCGCATCCTGTAAGGATGCATAATGTTTTGTGTGATGCTGACCCAAATGACCCACACCAATCACACCAACTTTGATTGATTCATTTCGCATAAATAAGGGTGAAATTTACATAATCAAGAATGGGGAATACATGACAGAAAACCGCAACTTATTCAATTGGGAAAAATCTTGCATTTGTGCAGAACAAACGGCAATTTTTAGTGTAAATCGAGGTATTAATGGAGTTTCATCATGGCTAACGACATGAAATCCGGGATAGGATTCATAATTCCGGCAGCCGGCGTCGTCGGCTTTTTTACATCGCTCCTCTTGGGAGAATTTCTAGTGAGCATCATTATTGCAGTTGCGGGGATCATGGTTTGGTTCCTGTACATGCTAGTGATGGAATCGAACATGCCGCAACAAATGGGTAACATGATCCTGCTGTTTGGCATCTTACTTTCTATTGGGATATTCTTTGGGTTTGGTGTTACGCAAAATATGTTTGGCGGATTTGAATTTCAACCCGAAGGATCTATTTTTGCACTGGTAATCCTATTTTTTGCAGTGTTAACCGGGCTCAATTTCCGAAATCAGGCATCATCTACAATAACGCCAGCAGGCAGTAGTGGGCTTTCAGATTCTGA
>CAZYLQ010000004.1:12182-35994 GCA_964648395.1 uncultured bacterium
CGGATAGCAGAATTTCCTTCTTTTTCAGCAAAATCAAAAAGGGCTTGAACATGCTTATTTCTTTCATCCTGTATTATCTCTGTTTCATCTACGTTTGCTATGTATAGGATTGGTTTGCTGCTGAGTAGGTGCAGGGAGTGCAGTATCTTTTTTTCATCTGCATCATGGATGGGAAGGGTACGCGCCCGGTGTCCCTCATTACAATGCTGGATCAATCGATTGATCAGATTCAATTCTTTCTTGGCTGTCTTATCACCGGATCGGGCTCCCTTTTCCGTTTTGCGGTGGCGTTTTTCTAATGTTTCCAAATCACCCAGCAATAATTCTGTTTCAATTGTTTCCGCATCCCGAATCGGATCCACACTGCCCTCAACATGAGTGACATTATTATCTTCAAAGCATCGCACCAAATGAATAATGGCGGCAGTCTGTCGGATTTGTCCGAGGAATTTATTTCCCAAACCCTCACCTTTGCTGGCGCCCCGGACTAATCCCGCAATATCCGTAAATTCCACTGCTGCAGGAACAATCTTCTGCGGTTTATAGATCTTCGCCAATTCTTTTAGCCGATCATCCGGTAATGCCACGATACCCACATGGGGTTCAATGGTACAAAAAGGATAATTCTCTGCCGGAACACTGGATTCTGTCAGGGCGTTAAATAGGGTAGACTTTCCCACATTGGGTAGTCCTACAATTCCACATTGAAGGGACATTATTTAAATAGAAAATCTAATAATTTAAAATGAATCCAAAGTAGGATCGTCACCAAAATCGTAAGTGAGATTGTCAAATAACCCAACTTGTAGATTTTTTGCAAAATAAATAGGTTGATCATCACTTATACTCATCGTTCCATCAGCCCAAACCAGATATTTCCCACGCCGATTCAGAACTTTTTTAATATCAATTTTATATGTGACCGTTTCATGGTAGGGGCGGACTTGTCCTTTAAATTTCAGCTCACCTACACCTAAGGCACGACCGCGACCTTTTCCGCCAATCCAGGATAAATAGAATCCAACCAATTGCCACATGCCATCAAGCCCTAAACATCCAGGCATAACCGGATCACCTTTAAAATGACAATGAAAAAACCAAAGTTCTTCAGTGATATCCAGTTCTGCTATGATCTGTCCATTTGCATACTGGCCACCATTATCATTGATTTCTGTTATACGGTCCATCATAAGCATGGGAGCTAGGGGTAATTTTCCATTTTCCATTCCGCCCAGAATGCCTTCACCGCTTTGAATTAATTCTTCTTTTGTATAATTACTTTTTACTATCATGATATGTTTTATTATCCTATGATTTTAAGGGGATGAGAGTACGACAAAATTTTGAATTTATGAACCGACATTTCATGTTCAACTCTCAAAATAATCCGGTAAATTGCATGCTGAAATTTGGAGAACAAAATGTCTGAATGGGTATTAATATTAGGAGGTTCAACTGGCCATGGAGCAGCCACAGCAAAGCGGCTTGCAAATGATGGTTATGGAATTATTGCGTTTCATTTTGATCGTGGAGATGCAAAAAAATTAGCAGTAGAAACAATCACTGAAGTGAATGAGATCACTGGTGGTCGGTGTCATTATTTTAATACAAATGCAGCAGCAGAAGAAACCATGGATAAGTATATTCCACAAATAAAGGAGATTACGAGTGGAAAACCGGTTAAACTTCTGCTTCATTCTATTGCGTTCGGTACCACCACCAATTTATTTGGTGAAAAGCCTGTCACCCAACGACAAATGGATATGACGGTTCATGTTATGGGTAATGCTCTGTTGTATTGGACACAAAAGTTATATGCGGAAGGACTTCTGGCAAACGGCTCACGTGTCATGGGGCTTACTAGCGAGGGAAACTATGTAGCCATGGAAGGATACGGTCCTGTTAGTGTGGCAAAAGTCGCTATGGAAGCAATTATCCGACAGATTGGATGGGAGTTAGGACAATTTGGAATTACAGCTAACGCAGTCCAAGCTGGCGTTACACCAACCCGTGCCTTAACAAAAATTACAGAAGGATGGGAAAGGTGGATCGAAAACACTAAGAAACGAAATCCCATGCGACGCACAACCACACCGGAAGATGTGGCGGGAACCATTTCAATGCTTTTACAACCAGAAGCAGATTTCATCAATTGTTCCATCATTTATTGTGATGGCGGGGAGTCCCGTTCCGGTTCTTTCTAATGGTTATTAAACCTAACAAAGGATATCTTTTGAAAGGTTATGTAATTTTTTCACTATGGAATTAATCCAGTTCCTACAACAATTCGATTTCCCAATTATCCTTTTTCTCATGAAAGGCATAACACTATTGGGAAATGGCACTGCTTATCCAATTTATCTTATAATATCATTTTTCTATTTAAATCGAAAAGATTGGCTATCATTTCTTGGCATTATAATTTTATCAGCAATCATAATGAAATGTCTAAAAGAGGGATTTGCCTTAGCGCGTCCACCGGAAGAATTACACCTTATTTCAGTTTCAGGGTTTGGGTTTCCAAGTGGCCATGCACAAATGGCTATGGTAGTGTGGGGCTGGCTAGGACACCATTATAATAGAATTATACCAGCTTCAGTAATGATCTTCATGGTGGGATTTTCAAGAATTTATCTAGGTGTACACATGCCTCACCAGGTCATTGGGGGATGGGCCGTTGGGTTTGTGGTTTTTATGGGGTGGATCTTTGTAGAAAGAGAGCTATCTAAGAACTCCTGAATTAGGAGTCAATACCCTGAGCAATCTTTGTTTCAATAAGCCCAACAAGATCATGACAATCCTTATTGGGTGTGATATCAAAACTCCGTTTTGCCTCATTCAAAGCATAGGCCCACCACCCTTTTTTTGTATAAGCGATGGCAAGCTTAAAGTGTGCTTTCCCCAAAATTTGGAATTCATCTCGAGCAAGCTGGCTCGGATCACCTGAATAAAGACGGGAAACTTCACGATATTCCATGATGGCTTCATCTAAAAGCCCTTTTTGAAGATACCAATTTCCAAGATTCAAATGACGCGAAGGGTCTTCCTGGCATGCGCTAATCATCAGAGCTAAAAATGCGGGCAAGAGTAATCGGCAGGGTCGGGATATATAATCAATCATAATAGAACGAGAATTTTTAGTATTAGGTGGTGGAAAATCAAGAAGAAAATCCATCAACATTCAATGCATGCTCTTAGGGCTGTTTTGGATCACGAACGACAAAATAGAGTATTGCCATGCCTAAAAAAAGACTCGCACCAATAATATAAAGTGACAAAGTATAATTACCAAATCTAACCATGTAGCCGATGCCCACAATATAAATCAAAACAAACGGTGCAAGCATGGTATCCACTAAAGCCATGTATGTTTTGGTATCCCGCTCTTCAGCAAAATCATAAACAAGATTCATGGCCGAGGGCATAAAAGCACCTTGACCTGCACCTATGGCCATGAAAACCGCATAAACCCATAACATATTCTGTGAAAAAATAGCAAGGAATACTGCTGTGAAGTGGGAAAAATAGGCAACCATCATTCCGGATTTATGACCCATTCTATCTCCTAATATTCCTACAACATAACTGGTAAATCCAGATGCTATCACATTTAGGATTGTAAAGATTCCGGCTTGGCTCACATCAAAATTGAATTTATCCTGACAATAAATTGCATAAAGTCCCAATCCCGGTAAATGTGCAGCGAAGAGGATGCGGGATAAAATGTATTTTTGGAAATTTTTATGGCCAACCACAATCGATTTTGTTTCAGTTAAAAAATCTTTAACAGTTTTGTGGCGGTGTTCCTTCTTCGGTGGTTTGACGCGGAAAAACAAAAACAGAAACGTGCCAATGGTTAGACTTATAAATAGTATAAAAAACCCAATTCCAAAATTTCTGGGGAATGGTATGTTGCTGGATAATAGAAACCTTAAGATGAATCCACCTGCAAAACTACCCACACTATTAAAAGCAAATCCTAACCCAAAAAATTTACCTCGTTCAGATTTCAAAGTGGATTGATTTAAAAATTCAGCCCAAATAGGTATAATGATACCTATCGATAAAGAATAAAATATGAAATAAGAAAAATATATTTTCCAAGCAGTTTGAATTTGTTCAGGATTCAGAATGGTAAATGTGAATCCCATGGCAAAAGCCACCATAAGAATGATTATGTGCACTAGGATAACAGCTTTTTTAATATTGCGGATATTTCTCCCAAGAGTCGCAATAATTAAAGTTGGTAATGCAATAAGAATCGAAAATAATCCGGCAGTGGAAACAGCAATACTTTCTGGTGCACCCAATTCCCTTAAAAACAATGGCACAACCGCATAAAGCGTATGGAATGCGATACCGAACCCCCAACAGAATTCATGAACAAGATTATATTTTAAATTATGATTATGATCTTTAAGAGTTAGCTCAGCCATAGGTCTCTTCCCGGGTGAGAAGAATCATAGATCCCAGAAGAAGAATTGCACCAATAATTTGTGCGAATCCCAACATTTGACCGCGAATAATCCAATCAAGAAAAACAGCAGACAGGGGCCATGCCAATTCATAAACTGTGGCATGGGATGCTTGCATATGTTTGAGCCCAAAATAGTAAATGAAAAGTGCCACAGCTCCGGTAGACATGACAATAATAACCAAATTCCGCCATTGATGAGTTGTGAGTTCTAGTGTTCCAAAACCATCCGATGTAACAGTGAAAATGATGAGAGCACATACAGCTGTTAAAGATAATCGCAGTGCAGTGACAGCAGTAAAGGGTAATCGATTCAACGCATGTTTTCCAAGAACGGTGGAGCTCCCCCAACTGAATGCGGCCAATGTTGCCAGGAGCGCTGCAATGAGTGTTTTATCATCCCAGTCCGCAATAGATGTGGTTCCAAAGGTGACAAGATAAGCACCTAACATGGCTAACAGAGCCAAGCCAATAAATCTCTGGGTTAGTTTCTCTTTTAAAATTATGGCTGCAAGGGAAATGGCAAAAATCGGTTGGAGTTTCTGTAAAAGCACAACTACGGACAGATCGATGTAGTCTATATAGCTCAATGCTTTCGTGTAAAAGTATGTCCCTAAAATTCCACCGCAGATAGAGATCCATAAAATAGAGATCCAACCACGCTGCCCAAGTTTTTTTATCTCCGGCCACGTTTTGATAAGAAATGGTAAAAACAGAAGCGCACCAAATGCATGTTCAAGAGTTACTACTAAAAAAGATGATATGGAATAAAGCTCCTGCCTTAAAAATCCATCCACGCTCCAGAGAAGGGCGGCAAAAACAACAGCTAGCGGTGGTAGTATTTTTCGCATCATTAAAATTAGGGGAAGATTGGAACTTTATTGTGAATTATTTAGTGTCATTCGGGACGATGAAGGATATCCGGAATGACGGAAAAAAGCCCCCAGTCCTTCAACAAGATTAGGAACTAGAGGGCTTTTTTATAATAAGGACTGCCCGAATTAGGAATCTTTTTTCAATGTTTCTATTTCTTCCCGGAGTTTTTTCAATTCATGCCATAGTTCACCAATATTGTCATCACTGTCATGGAGTTTGAGTTTTTTCATCATTCTATGGGGATCGTCATGATCCATATTAAAAAACACATCCACATCTTCTTCATCAAAATCATGGCCATCACCAAAGAACATCATATTTTTTCCTTGGCCCCATCCTATATCAAATGTGCGTGGCGCTTCGCCCAAAGTGACTTTCATTTTCCGTTTTCGGTTTTTTCTAACAACGTTGAGTTCCACCTTCGATTTTGGTTTATGTCCGCGGATTTCTTCAACTAAGTCACTTGCATCTTCAATTGCTTCTCCCGCCACGCTTAGGATCACATCTCCCGCTTTTATACCCGCCTTTTCTGCAGGGCTGTCCTCAATCACTTCCGTTATAAGAACACCACCATCTTTTGCCCCAAAATAATCAGCGAGTTGGCCCTCTAATCTTTGAATTTGAACACCGAGATATCCACTGCCTTTTCCCTGATCGTGCCAACGCATTTTTCGCATGTAATCTTGCTTTTCTTCATAGTGGTCAAACCCATGTCCCATGAATTGATCTATGTTGATTTCCAAATCCATTTCTTCCAATTCTTTTTTGAGAGATTCCAAAGCCTCTTCATTGCTTAGGAGAACTTCAAATTCTTTTTTATCACCATTTACTGTAATGACTAGTTTTAGTGTTTCGCCATCTATATTGGTTTCAACATTGATATCTTTAGATTTCTGTTCATCATCAGATGTGATCATGATAACTTTTTTCTTTACAATGGATTTTTCTTTTTTCCCTTCAGCCCATCCAATGGAGAAGACAAGCAGTAGAGGTAAGAGCGTTTTAAACATGTTTTTTCCTCGTGTTAGGTTAGTAGATTAACACATTGATGTAGGTTTGGTTCCAATTTGAATTTAAGAAAGAATTGTCAAACTAGGCGAAGATCCGGCATCCAGAAATATTCAATGAAATCACTCCAAGATTGGTTTTTCTCAAATGATAAAAACCCAAATCTTCCCTTCCCGCTTCAAGGCTTTCAATGCTTCCGATTTACTCAAAGTGCTTAACTCAGATTCATATGTTTTTACAAACTAGATCACAGTAGGTGCATCCAAATAAGAATATTGATGCCTCTGTGGTAACTGATGAACCATGCCAGATCTATTATTTATCTAAGAAAAAATTCAATGAATTAAACCAGGATGCTCATCATAAAGCTAGTGAACTACATACATATGTTGTAAAATTATTGAGTGATCGATTGGCTGAATCAAATGCTACGATTCGAGCATTAATGCGTTAAATATTAGACTAGGCTTGTCCGCTTATACCTAGGGATGGGCCAAGATCCATACCCAAGGACCCAATTGCTTGTTGCCACATTTGTTCTGGATTAACATTGAAAATAAAATCTCGTGTGTTGCTTTGCATGAGCCAATCACCATTTTCAATTTCCCTTTCCAATTGTCCTTGCGACCATCCGGAATGTCCCAACATTAATTTGAACGGAATATCCGGTCTACGCTGAAGTTCTTTCAAAACATGTTGTTGACTGGTCATGGAAATATTGTCGGAGATATTGATTGTTCCTTTAGATTTATAGGTGGCATCATGAAGTACAATTCCCCTTTCCAAAAGCACAGGACCGCCAAAAAAAATATCATTTACCAAAGAATGAATGGTATCATCACCAATATAGAGTTTTTCAAATAGTTCTTTTAAGTCCGGTGCCTGAAATTGCTTATTGATTATCATACCCATTGCACCTTCCTTGTTATGCTCACAGACGTAAACCACAGCTTTGGAAAAATAGGGATCAGCCATGTGGGGCATGGAGATAAGGATTTGGTTTGTTAAAGAACCCATGCTTCAAAGTACCAATTCTGGAATTCCGTGTCAAGTAAATGAAAACAAAATTCCACGATTTTCTAATGTTAAAATTAAAGTGCATACCAATGTAAATGTGGTTTAAGGTTAACTTAGTTATCCCAGAAAATTTTAAAACTATATTAATGATTTCTTAATAGAAATGAATCTCAGTAATGACTTGGTATCCTTTTTGCACATCTAATAAAGTTATGGAAAAAAAGTAAATCGTCTTTGGGGTGCTGAATCAAAAGTCTGTAAGTTCCGGGATGTTCAAAATTGTCTCGAATTATAGGGCGTAAACTGCGATGCCAAATCCCACTGATAAGATCATAGTCAAAGGTGCACGCCAGCATAATCTTAAAGATATCAATGTGGAAATTCCCAGGGATAAATTTGTAGTGATTACTGGTTTGTCCGGCTCGGGAAAATCATCTCTCGCGTTTGATACGATCTATGCAGAAGGCCAGAGGAGGTATGTAGAATCACTCTCATCTTATGCGCGGCAATTTCTAGGCCTCATGGAAAAACCGGATATGGATGGCATTGAAGGGTTATCTCCAGCCATTTCCATCGAACAGAAAGCCACAGCCCGAAATCCAAGATCTACTGTTGGTACTGTTACGGAAATCCATGATTATCTCCGACTCCTTTATGCCCATATTGGATTTCCTCATTGTTGGAAGTGTAGAAAACCGATCCAAAAACAAACAGTTCAGCAAATCGTCGATACAGTGAGCAAATTCAAATCCGGGACTAAAATGCATATTTTGGCCCCCCTCATTCGTGGGCGCAAAGGAGAACATAGAGGCGTTTTTGATGAAATCAGGAAAGAAGGTTTCCTACGTGTTCGAGTAGATGGTGATGTAATGTCTGTAGATGATAAGATCATTTTGAATAAAAATAAAAAACACACCATCGAGGTTGTGGTGGATCGACTCATAATAAAGAAAGACATGCATGAGCGCTTGACCGAATCCATTGAATTAGCACTGAAGATTGGCAGTGGTCTCATTTTGGTCAATGAATTACCAAATAAAGAACATTTGTTTTCTGAACATTTTGCATGTCCCGATTGCGAGATTTCCATGGAAGAAATGGTGCCGCGAATGTTCTCATTTAATTCTCCTTATGGTGCCTGCCCAAAATGTGATGGATTGGGGTCTCATATGGAAGTGGATCCTAATTTGATCGTGCCTGATAAATCCAAAAGTCTTATTCAGGGTGCCATTGCATCGCTGGGAGAACAACCCCGAGGGAACTGGTATGGCAGTATCCTGAAAAGTCTCTCCCGTCATTACAAATTCAATTTTACCACGCAATGGTTTAAGATGGATCCCAATGTTCGTCAGATGTTGCTCTATGGTACTGGAGATAAAAAATTTAAAATGGACTACAGTTCCGAGCGTTGGAGTGGAACTTATTCCGGAGGCTGGGAAGGGGCTATTCCGAATTTAATGCGCCGATACACCCAAACTAAATCTTCTGGTATTCGCGAATGGATCGAACAATTTATGAGTATGCGTCCCTGTTCTGATTGTAATGGCGCTAGGCTCCGGAAGGAAACACTTGGAGTTATGATTAATGAGAAAAATATTGGCCATGTATCTTCCATGTCCATCCGGGATTTAAATGTCTTTTTTCGAAATGTAAATCTTACAAAAATGGAGCATGCTATCGCTGATCAGATCCTGAAAGAGATTTGTCAGCGATTGAGTTTTTTGGTCAATGTAGGATTGAGTTATCTCACCTTAGATCGCTCGGCCACCACTTTATCAGGAGGAGAATCCCAGCGAATTCGACTTGCCACACAGATTGGCTCCCAATTAATGGGCGTCCTTTATATTTTGGACGAACCATCCATCGGACTTCACCCACGTGACAATAATCGTTTGCTGAAGACCTTAAAATCACTTCGGGATATTGGGAATTCCATTTTAGTTGTAGAGCACGATAAAGAAACGATAGAAGCGGCGGATTATGTCATCGATTTAGGACCAGGTGCAGGGAAACATGGCGGAGAAATCACTTTTGCAGGACCCCCAAAGCAATTATTAAAATCCAATAAGTCACTTACGGGTAAATATCTTTCCGGTAAAAAACAAATTCGTATTCCAAAGGTCCGCCGAAATGGAAGCTCAAATCAATTATCAATCAAAGGCGCCACAGGAAATAATTTAAAATCTATTGATGTGGATTTTCCATTGGGCCGATTTATTGCTGTAACGGGTGTATCCGGAAGTGGCAAAAGTTCGTTGGTGAATGAGACTCTCTTTCCTGCTTTAGCGAAAGAATTGAACAGGGCGCGGGCTTACCCATTGGAATTTGATTCCATCACAGGAGCAAAGTTTCTTGATAAGGTGGTAGATATTGACCAAAAACCAATAGGCCGGACGCCGAGATCCAACCCTGCAACTTATACTGGTGTTTTCACATTCATTCGCGATATGTTTGCCAAATTACCGGAATCTAAAATTCGAGGTTATAAACCTGGTCGTTTTTCATTTAACGTAAAAGGTGGTCGCTGTGAATCCTGTGAAGGTGATGGCATTATTAAAATTGAAATGAATTTTCTCCCGGATGTATATGTAACCTGTGAAGTTTGTGCAGGAAAACGATATAACCGGGAAACATTGGAAGTGAAATACAGGGGGAAATCGATTGCTGAAGTGTTGGATATGCCCGTATCTGAAGCGTTGGAGTTTTTTAAAAATATTCCATCTATCCATAAAAAACTCCATACATTAAATGATGTGGGACTAGGCTATATCCATTTGGGGCAGCAAGCCACAACACTTTCCGGTGGAGAAGCGCAGCGGGTGAAACTGGCCACGGAACTCTCTAAAGTATCTGCCGCAAAAACACTTTACATTTTGGACGAACCTACCACAGGCCTCCATTTCGAGGATATCAGGATGCTCTTGCATGTGCTCCAGCGTTTGGTGGAACGTGGAAATACGGTTTTGGTCATTGAACATAATTTGGATGTGATCAAGACTGCGGATTGGATCATCGATTTGGGCCCAGAAGGCGGTGACGATGGCGGGACTGTCTTGGCCACCGGCACGCCGGAAGAAATTGCATCAGTGAAAACATCTTATACTGGATCATTTTTAAAACAAATTTTAATGAAAAAGGAAATTGCGGCATGAGATCTCCTGCAGAATTAAAGCACTTTTTTAAACATTGGGGGATCGTGAAAGATCTTATTGATCAATGTATTGATATTATGCTGAATCTACGCCAAAGTGAGCATACTGGTGGCTCCGGATCCAAGGTTCACACTATGGTAGTCAAACTTTTCTCCCTCTCTGTCTTTACGACAGCAATTTGAGATTGTATCTTTAGAGTCAGTTTTAAACTGATTTACATCCATTTTACTTAATGACAGAGATACATATTACTGACCCAACACCGTTCGATGATGATAGTACGGTTGAAAAATCTCTTCGCCCCTCCCAATTTGATGAATTTATTGGTCAGAAAGAATTGGTGGATAATTTGAAACTTTACATTGAAGCATCTAATTCTCGTGGGGATGCTTTGGACCATGTTCTTCTATTTGGCCCACCGGGATTGGGAAAAACTACTCTCGCTAATATTGTTTCCAAGGAACTAAAATCCAACATAAAACAAGCATCCGGACCAGTAGTGGAACGAGCTGGTGACTTGGCAGGAATGATAACTAATTTAGGTCACCGTGATGTATTTTTCATCGATGAGATTCATCGTCTTAATGCAGTAGTGGAAGAATATCTCTATTCTGCCATGGAAGATTTTTCCATCGATATTATGATTGATAAGGGGCCCAGTGCCCGCAGTGTACAACTGACGATTGAACCATTTACTCTCATTGGTGCTACCACGCGATTGGGGAATCTCACTTCACCTTTGCGAGATCGTTTTGGCGTGGTACTTCGTGTGGATTATTATGAAGCAGAAGATCTTTTCCACATAATTAATCGGTCCGCCGAAATATTGGAAGTAGAAATTGATGATGAAGGTGCTATGGAATTAGCCAGACGCGCCCGTGGAACTCCACGCATCGCCAATCGTATATTGAGACGGTCCCGGGATTTTGCACAAGTCAAAGCTTCCGGCAAGATCGATATTGATGTGGCCAAGGCATCCTTGGAAAAATTAGGCATAGATGATATTGGACTGGATGATATGGATCGGAAGATTCTGGAAGTCATTATAGATAAATTTAATGGTGGTCCTGTGGGCGTAAAATCGTTGGCAGTTGCCATAGGAGAAGATCCCATCACCATAGAAGATGTATATGAGCCCTTTTTGATCAAGGAAGGATTTTTGCACCGTACACCAAGGGGGCGCATCGCCCAGAAAGCAGCATACAATTTACTTGGAAAAGAATTAACAATAGACCAAACGAGGTTATTTGAATGATCGATAAAAAGAAAAAATATAAACTTGGTGATTTTAATTATCGCCTCCCAAAAAAATTAATTGCCCAGTACCCGGAGTCCAGGCGGGATTTATCACGATTAATGGTAGTGAACCGTGATACGGGAAAAATTGAGCATAGAAAATTCCTGAATATCACAGATTATATGCGCAAAAATGATCTTATGGTGGTTAACAATACAAAGGTATTTCCTGCACGACTTTTTGCAACGAAAGACCGGACCGCCGCTAAAGTGGAAGTTTTTTTACTCCGTGAATTAGCACACGATCTTTGGGAAGTCATGGTAAAACCTGCCCGGAAAGTCCGCATCGGGAATAAATTGGTATTCACGCCAAAACTTATGTGCGATGTGATAGATAATACGGTTTCAGGCGGTCGTGTGGTTCGTTTCGAATATGATGGTGCTAATTTCCATAGTGTCATCGACAGAATCGGCACATCTCCCCTTCCTCCCTACATTGACCGTGATGCTGATTCCGTGGATAAAAAGAGGTATCAAACCATATATGCAAAGGAACGTGGTGCTGTGGCTGCCCCGACTGCTGGGCTCCATTTTACTGGAGGACTCATCAAAAAAGTAAAAGACAAAGGCACCAAGATTGA
The DNA here is from genome assembly GCA_964648395.1 of uncultured bacterium. Taxonomy (GTDB): domain Bacteria; phylum Fidelibacterota; class Marinisomatia; order Marinisomatales; family UBA1611. Next base: position 24,587 of record CAZYLQ010000004.1, read on the forward strand.
AAATGTTACACTTCATATTGGACTTGGAACTTTTCGCCCTGTTCAAGTAGAAGATCTGAATCGACACCAGATGGATTCTGAATATTTCGAAGTGTCCCCTAAAACGGCCATGGCAATCAACAAGGCTAAAAAGCGGCACCGGAAGATCATTGCTGTCGGGACATCCACCGTGCGCGCATTAGAAACAATTGCCATATCTGGATTCCAGGTAACCCCAAAAAGGGGTTGGACGGATAAATTTATTTACCCACCCTACGAATATAAAATGGTGGATAAAATGATAACAAATTTTCATGCGCCTAAATCGACCTTGTTTATGATGGTCAGTGCATTTGCTGGTCGCAAATTGATCAAAAAAGCATACCTGGAAGCTAAAAGACAGAATTATCGCTTTTTGAGCTATGGTGATGCCATGATTATCCTTTGATCTAAAAACTTTTGTAATATGAAAGTATCCGCAATCATTCCTGCTGCTGGTTCTGGCGAACGGTTTGGCGAAGAAAAACAATTTAAATTGTTTTCTGGCCGTCCGCTTATCTTTCATACTTTGAAACTATTTTTACAATCGGACTATATTGACGAAATTATTGTGGCTGTACCCAGTGCTAATGTAGACTCCACCCATCGAGATGTGCTGTCCATGTCAGCCGGAAAACTGGTGAAAGTGGTGGCTGGGGGTACACGTCGGCAGGATTCTGTGAAAAATGGCATAGATGTATCTGACTCGCATTCAACATTAGTTTGCATCCACGATGCTGCCCGGCCTTTTGTGACAGAAGACCTTATTCAGCGATCCGTTTCTGCTTGTGAATTTGCAGATGGTGCCATTGTGGGAATCCCATGTAAGGATACAGTAAAATTTTCTGAAAATGGATTGGTAAAAGAAACGTTTGATCGTGAAAAAATATGGCTGGCGCAAACTCCTCAATGTTTTCATAAAAATAAATTACTTCAGGCGTTGTATCATGCCGAAAAAGAAAACTTAACCGGAACCGATGAGTCCGCATTAATGGAAGCAATGGGATTCTCTATCAAACTGGTAGATGGAGACTTAAACAATTTTAAGATCACCACAAAAGATGATTGGATAAGAGCGGAAGTAGTTGCCGCTCGTCAGGCTCAGGGATCAGTTTTATGAATAGAGCAGGTATAGGATATGATGTCCACCAATTGGCAAAAGGAGAATTACTCACTATAGGAGGTGTGGATATACCATCATCTTTTAGGTCAGTGGGTCATTCTGATGGCGATGCTTTGATTCATGCGGTGGTGGATGCACTTCTTGGTGCATCCGCATTGGGTGACATTGGTCAATTTTTCCCCAGCAATGATGATACTTGGAAAGGTGTCCCCAGCAGTCACTTTTTAGCCGATGCAGTTAAACGAATTCGGGAAACTGGATTTGAGATCAATAATATAGACGCAACCATTATTCTCCAAAAACCAAAACTGGAAGAATATATTCCCCAAATGAAATATAACTTAGCTTATTCCATGCAAATTAAAGAAACCAAAGTTTCCATAAAAGCCACAACCGCAGACCATCTTGGCTTTGTGGGAGATAGTTCCGGCTGGGCGGTACAGGCCATTGCAACACTTTGTATTAAAAATGAGCCATCTTGTACTTAAGTCTCACGCGAAAGTTAATATTGGTCTCCAAATACGGAACCGGCGCCAGGATGGTTACCATAATATTCACACTATTTTCCAGGAGCTGGATTTTCATGATACCATAAAATTAGAAAAAAGAGATTCCAGTTGCCAATTTTCTTCCAATGTGGATTGGTTGCCGAAAGATGATTCCAATCTATGTGTAAAAGCATGGCAAAAAATGGTGGATGCATTTGGGCTTGGTGGTGTCTCAATCGAACTGGAGAAAAGAATTCCTGTTGGTGGAGGTTTGGGTGGAGGTTCATCCAATGCAGCCACCATCTTAAAAGGACTTCGCAAGCTTTATGAATTGGATGTGAGTGATGATGTGTTAGAAACCATAGGTATAGATTTGGGTGCAGATGTTCCTTTCTTTATTAAGGGAAAAACACAGATCGGAGATGGAGTTGGCGAAATCTTAAAACCAATTGAAACAATAATTAATGGGAGCTATTTATTGGTAGCCCCAGATTTACATATTGATACAAAATGGGCATATGGTGAATTCAAAAATATTTTGGACAGACCAAACGAGATAGTTAATTTCTCAGGCTTTATCCGAAAGGGGATTATTCCTTTTGAGCTTTTTGAGAATGATTTTGAAGCAATCGTTGTTCCAACATATCCAGAGATTGGACAAATAAAAAATTCGCTTCGAGTCCATGGGGCTCGTTTCGCCAGTTTGTCGGGCTCAGGCTCGACTGTGTTTGGGGTTTTTGACGAAGATGCAGATGCCAAATCAGCCGAGTCACATTTTTCATCCCGATACAATACATTTATCACCAATCCAACTCTCTAGCTTGTAACAACACCCGATTTATTTTGGGGCGTAGTATAATGGCAGTACACCTGGTTTTGGTCCAGGCAGTTGGGGTTCGAATCCCTGCGCCCCAGCTCATAATCCCTCATAAAAAAAAATTATGAATAATAAACTAAAAATATTTAGCGGTCGCAGTAACCCTGCTTTGGCTAAAAAGATTTCAAAATCACTTGGGTGTGAATTAGGTGAAATATCTATTAGCACCTTTTCCGATGGTGAATTATGGATCAAGTTTGAAGAAAATATTCGTGGGACCGATGTGTTTTTGATTCAGTCCACCAATGGACCATCTGAGAATATTTTGGAATTGGCATTGATGGTGGATGCAGCAGTTCGTGCTTCTGCGGATCGTGTAACAGTTGTCATCCCTTATTTTGGTTATGGACGCCAAGATAGGAAAGATCAACCTCGCGTACCTATTTCATCTCGAGTTATGATCGATATTTTTACAGCAATGGGTGCAGATAGAATTATTACAATGGATCTTCATTCTACACAGATCCAGGGATTTGCTAAAATTCCGTTTGATCATTTATACAGCAGAATGGTGTTATTGGATGCAATTAAGAATGAAGGGTTGGATCCGGACCATACCGTTGTGCTGGCACCAGATATTGGATCAGCAAAAATGAGTCAAGCCTATGCGAAACGATTGGGAATGCATTTTGCACTAATTGATAAACGTAGGTATGCACCCAATCAAGCAGAAGTGAGTCATCTTATTGGCGACCTCAAAGATATGGATGTGCTTATTATTGATGATATGATTGATACAGCCGGAACTACAATTAACGCAGCTCAAGCCGCTTTAAAACAAGGTGCAAAATCAGTAACGGCTGTGGCAACACATGGCGTGTTATCCGGACCAGCCATAGAAAGATTGAATAAATCAAAAATTAAAAAAATTATTGTGACAGATACGATCGATATTCCAATGGAAAAATGCATGGACAATATGGAAATTGTAACTGTAGGGAATGTTTTTGGCGAAGCAGTTAACCGAATTCATAATGGTGAATCAGTCAGTGCTTTGTTTGAATTTTAATTAGGAGAAAAAACGATGGCATCATCGTATTACAAATTAGAAATTAAAGATAGAAATCTCACGCGGACGAAAGGGGCAAAAACTATTCGTCGGTCGGGACTCATTCCCGGTGTTCTCTATTATGCAGGTGAGGCAAATGTAAATATATCGGTAGATAAACTGATACTGTATCATGCATTACAATCTGGTCAACATATTTTTGAGGTTGAGCAAGGAGGTGATACACAGTTTACCATGATCAAGGAATTACAATATCATCCTGTGACGGATGAAGTGATTCACATTGATCTAATGCGAGTACGCCGATCAGAGAAAATAACTATTTCTGTGCCCTTAGTATTGATTGGTGAACCATTAGGTGTCACGGAAGGGGGAGTATTATCTCAATCCATGACACAGATTGAGATCAGTTGTTTCCCAACAGATGTGCCGGATCAGATTGAATTGAATATTGAGGATCTTGAAATGCATTCTTCCAAAAGTGTAGCAGACATTACAATTGATAATGAAGATGTAGAGATATTATCTGCTGAAGACTTAAATATAGTCTCTGTTCAACCGCCTGCAGCTGAAGAAGAGCCTGATGTTGAAGAACTTGAAGGTGAAGAAGGTGAAGAAGGTGAAGAAGGGGAAGAAGGCGAAGAGGGCAAAGAAGGCGAAGATGATAAAGCATCTGAAGAAGATTCAGGAGACGATTCGAAAGAATCATGATCGCTTTTATTGGTCTAGGCAATCCCGGTGATAAATATGCAAATACGAAACACAATGCAGGATTTTGGGTAGTGGACGAATTAGCACGTCGGCAAAAGCTGTCATTTAAACCTGGAAAAGGCCCTTATGTCTTTACACAACATAAACGACGAGAAGTCCTGTTGGTAAAGCCAACAACTGGCATGAATCGTAGCGGAAACGCTGTGAAAGAAGTGGCAAATCTTTGGAGTCTTTTACCTTCTGATATTCATGTAATCTTGGATGATGTGGATCTACCTCTTGGGTCGATTCGGATTCGTCCCAAAGGCGGCGACGGATGTCACCGTGGGATGGAGAGTATAATTTATCAACTCCAGTCAGACCAATTCCCCCGAGTACGTTTAGGTATAGGTACAGATGAAAATATGCGACCTGCAGAAAAATATGTACTGAAACCCTTCAGATCAGATGATGAGTTTGAAGCAGAAGCTATGGTAAAACATGGTGCTGATGCTTTAGAAAATTTTTTGGTGCGGGGACTAAATCACACCATGAATCATTTTAATTCTTAATTACGGAGATATTGAACCCATGAGTTCTAACTTAATGTATGTGATCGGCGCTGGAGCTTTGGCGATGGTTTATTCCTTTTGGAAAACAAATTGGATTGAAGCACAAGATGAGGGCACTGAACGCATGAAAGCCATCGGTAAAAGTATTGCTGATGGTGCAATGGCATTTTTGAAGGCAGAGTATCGTGTATTGGCAATTTTTGTTGCGGTTGTTGCATTTCTTCTTGGATTTGCTAATAACGGCAGAGCGGATTCCAGCGCGTTGATTTCCCTTTCATTCATTGTGGGTGCTGTGACATCCGGGCTTGCGGGTTTTCTCGGTATGAAAGTGGCTACTAAAGCTAATACTCGTACCACCAATGCAGCACGGACCAGTCTTACCACAGCTCTGAATGTTGCATTCAGCGGTGGATCTGTTATGGGTTTAAGTGTGGTTGGGCTAGGTGTTCTTGGTCTTGGCGGTTTATTCATGTATTACACGGATATGTATGGTACAGACAAATCATCGATGTCGATTGTATTAAATGTAATTTCAGGATTTTCTTTGGGCGCTTCATCCATTGCATTGTTTGCTCGTGTTGGCGGCGGTATTTATACCAAAGCGGCTGACGTTGGTGCGGACCTTGTGGGGAAGGTTGAAGCTGGAATCCCGGAAGATCATCCTTTAAATCCTGCCACCATTGCGGATAATGTTGGTGATAACGTGGGTGATGTTGCCGGCATGGGCGCAGATCTTTTTGAATCCTATGTTGGGTCCATTATTGGTTCCATGGTTTTGGGTTCAAGTATTCTCGTAGCAGGTGGGTTTGATATTAATTTTATTACACTCCCCCTATTTATTGCTGCTGCAGGCATCGTTGTTTCCATCATAGGAACCTTTATGGTTTCTGTGAAAGAGGGCGGCGATCCGCAGAAAGCATTGAACTTGGGTGAGTTTGGCAGCGCCGCCATTATGGTTGCAGCCATTTACTTTTTAATTCAGGAGTTCCTTCCTGAAACTTTTTTGCAAAGTGGAATGGAATTCACAAGTATGGGTGTTTTTTATGCCACAGTGATTGGTTTAGCTGCCGGGCTGGGAATTGGCATGATTACTGAACATTATACTGGAACGGGAACACCGCCCGTCAAATCAATTACCGAACAGTCTTTAACGGGGCCGGCTACAAACATTATTGCCGGACTTGGGGTTGGCATGCAATCTACCGCTATTCCCATCTTGATTATTGCTTCGAGTATTATGGGCGCGTTTCATTTTGCAGGATTATATGGGATTGCCATGGCGGCCTTAGGAATGCTGGCCAACACAGGAATCCAGCTTGCTGTTGATGCTTATGGCCCTATTTCTGATAATGCCGGGGGTATCGCTGAAATGGCTGAACTACCCGCAGAAGTTCGGGAGCGGACTGATAAGCTCGATGCGGTTGGCAACACTACTGCCGCCATAGGTAAAGGATTTGCCATTGGCTCTGCTGCCTTAACAGCATTGGCCTTATTTGCTGCCTTCATGCTCCAAAGTGGAATTACCAGTATTGATATTTCTGACCCAACTATAATGGCTGGATTATTTGTGGGTGGTATGCTGCCTTTCTTGTTCTCTTCCATGGCTATGGGTGCTGTGGGCCGGGCAGCGATGGCCATGATCGAAGAAGTTCGTCGTCAATTCCGTGATATTCCGGAACTGAAAAAAGCGCTGGAACTTATGCAACTGAAAGATGAAAAAGACTGGGATGAGGATGATCGTTCTATTTATGAAGATGCATTAGATAAAGCTGAGCATGGTCGTTGTGTTGAGATCTCCACACAATCTGCCATTAAAGAAATGGTTATGCCAGGTGTGTTGGCTGTGATAACGCCAGTTGTAGTTGGATTCATATTTGGCCCGGAAACATTAGGTGGGCTGCTTGCCGGCGTTACCGTTTGTGGTGTTCTCATGGCGATTTTCCAGTCTAATGCTGGTGGTGCTTGGGATAATGCAAAGAAAATGATTGAAGAGGGTGTCACTGTAAACGGTGAAGCCATCGAGAAAGGATCAGAAGCACATAAAGCAGCTGTTGTAGGTGACACAGTAGGTGATCCTTTTAAGGATACATCCGGTCCCTCACTAAATATTTTAATTAAACTGATGTCCGTGGTTTCACTGGTCATCGCACCGCTGATTGCGTAAAAAAATAAGGAGTTATTATGCGGTATTATGAAACACTCTATATTGTAAATCCGACTCTGGAAAATGAGGCCTTGGATATCACCATGGGCGAGATCGGAACTGAATTAGGGAAAACAAAATCAAAGCTGATCAATCATCGCGTATGGGGAAAGAAGCGTCTTGCGTATCAAATTGAGAATCAGAAATATGGTTCTTTTATCCTCCTGCAATTTGAAGGTGGCGAGCAGAATCAAATGAACGAATTTAATACTTGGATGAAATTAAACAATTCCGTTCTTCGTCATATGACAGTTGCCTTAGATGAAAAACCAGAAGTCTATGTAGAAGAAGTGAAAGAAAAACCCGTTGAAAAAGAAACCCCTGCGAACGAAGCAGTGGTTGAAACTTCTTCTGAAGAAACTGAAACTCAACCTGGCATTACTGAGAAAGAATCAATTGAAGAAACTGTAACCAATAAAGAAGAATCTGACGAAAACTCAGAAGAAAACACAGATGAAAAGGAGGCAGAATAATGGCATTTCAGAGTAGAAATAAATTTTGCTATTTTAAAGAAAATGGCATCACAGACATCGATTATAAAGATGTGAAACTTCTACGACGTTTTGTGAATGATCAAGGTAAAATCATGCCACGTCGGATTACAGGCAGTAGTGCAAAAATGCACCGAAAGTTGGTTCGGGCTATCAAACGGTCGCGCTCAATTGCATTAATGCCGTACGTCAACCTTGGTTCGGAATAAGGAGTTAGATCATGGAAATAATTTTATTACAAGATGTAAATGGTCTCGGTGAAGCCGGGGATGTTGTGAATGTAAAGCCTGGCTATGCCCGTAATAAACTAGTTCCGGAAGGGTTGGCTCTCCGAGCATCCAAAAGGAATTTAGCTGTGGCAGAAGAACGAAAACAGATTGTTAAACTGCGTAAAGTTCGGGAAACGGCTGCAGATGAAGTCATGGTTGAACGGCTATCTAAAATAGAGATTACTATAGAAGCACAAGTGGGTGAGGAAGACAAAATGTTTGGCTCTGTCACCACGTTGGATATTCACAAAGCTCTTGAAGAAAAGAGGATTATAGTGGATCGCCATGCCATTTTATTGGATGAACCCATCAAAGCATTGGGAATCTACCACGTACCGGTTCGTGTAAGCGCTGATTTAAATGGTGACGTTAAGATTTACGTGATTAAGTCATAAACTTGATCGAATGCATTCAACCCCTGCAATCCAATTTTATTTTGATGTTGGATGCGGGGGTTTTTCATTGCCCTAGAAAATCCTGATCCATAAACTCATCGGTTATGTTTGCAGACGTCGCATTTCCAATCTCCAATTTTATAACTTTTACTTATAGGGTTCCTGAGAAAATAGCGCAAGATGTCAAGATTGGCTCACGGGTTAATGTTCAATTTGGCCCGCGAAAAACACAAGGCATCATTACTGAACTCAACACACAATCATCCTTTGCGGGTAAATTAAAAGAGATCGATAGCCTTGTGGATGATTTGCCAATCATGACTCACGAATTATGGAAATTAATTCAATGGATGAGTGAATATTATTTAACACCCTTGGGGCAAGTTGGGAAGGCCGTTCTTCCAAAAAATTTGTCAACTCGGTACAATCCACCTAAAAACTGGATGGTTCAGCCCATAATCACAGGTGATCACGATCTGGAAGCAGTTAAAAAACGGGCACCAAAACAATATGACCTATACCAGGAAATTGTGAAAACTGAAAAACCCATCAAAGTTTCTTCATTAAAAGAGTTGTCATCCAATCCATTAACTGGCTGTCGCGGGCTAGAAAAACGGGGATTGGTTTCCATATTTGAAGAAACTTCACTACCGGATGTCACAGGATTTACCTTTGATCCCATTCATAAAAAAGTAGATTTTAATAAACATCAGAAAACGGTTGTTACTGCTATCATTCAATCATTGGATTCTAAAAATTATTCACCTTTTTTACTACATGGCGTGACAGGAAGCGGAAAAACAGAAATTTATATTGAGGCCGTTCGACACTGTTTAGATCAAAGTCGAACCGCAATAATTCTACTTCCAGAAATTTCTCTTACTCCCCAAATTGCTGGTCGGTTCCGATCTGTTTTTGGAGACACCATTGCTCTCTGGCATTCTAAGCTCACCCAAGCGCAACGTTCTTGGACATGGAAAGAAATATGCAAGGGATCATTCAAGGTTGTAATTGGAGCAAGAAGTGCAGTATTTGCTCCTTTGAAAAATCTTGGATTAATTGTTATTGATGAAGAACAAGAATCCTCTTTTCGCCAGGATTCACCTGCACCCCGGTATCATGCCCGAGATGTAGCACTTATGCGCGCTACGTATGAGGGATCCTCAGTGGTTCTCTCAAGTGCAACTCCTAGTTTGGAGAGCTATTATAATCATCTGCATAAAAAATTGACCTATCTCCATTTGCCGGAACGGTTTGGCGGTGCAAAATATCCCCAAGTTCATTTGGTGGATATGCTGGGCGATCAGGAAGAATCGGGGAAATTTGGGCAAATATTATCAGGGTTGCTCCAAGATAAAATTGAAAACCGGTTGCAAAAAAAAGAACAAATTATTTTGCTTCAAAATCGCCGTGGTTTTTCGCCTGTAGTTAGATGTGGAGATTGTGGCGACTTAGTCATGTGTCCACAATGCAAGGTAGCTCTTACGTATCACCGAAAGGGGTCTCAATTGATTTGTCATTGCTGTGGTCATTTTGAAACAAAGCAACGTGAAGCATGTCTCAGTTGCCAAAGCCCAAATATGAAATATTCAGGTACTGGAACCCAACGTGTAGAATCTTTAATCGAAGAGATATTTCCTGATGCACGACTGGGGCGGTTGGATATGGATACAGCCCGGACTGGTAGCGGTCTAACTAAAATATTACAAGATTTTTCTGATGGTAAATTAGATATCCTTCTAGGAACACAAATGATTGCCAAAGGATTGGATTTTCCGAATGCAACGTTGGTGGGTATTATTAATGCGGATTTAGGATTACATCTTCCCGATTTCCGCGCCGGGGAACGAATTTTTCAACTTATTTATCAAGCTTCCGGAAGAGCCGGTCGGCGGCTCAAACCTGGTGAAGTTGTTATCCAAACTTATGTACCTGATAATCCGGTAATCAAGAATGCAGCAAAACTGGACATGATGAAGTATTACAATATTGCATTGAGTGAACGGAATGAATTAAAATATCCACCCTTTAGCTGGTTGGCAAAAATTGAGATTACCGGCCAAAATCAAACATCTGCAAATTCCCTTTCAGAAAGAATTGCCAAAGCATTAAAAGGAAAATATAAAGGGTTAGATGTTTTGGGACCATCATCATGTTACCTTGAAAAACTGCGAAACAACTATAGGTTTCAGATTGTTTTTAAATCATTAAAAAAAGTAGATCCAAATGGACAAAAGCTTCACCAATTTATTACGAATAACTTCAGGGATTATCAGAAAAAATTCCGTCCTGGAAAAAACCGGATCAATATTCATTTTGACCCACTAAGTTTGATTTGATGTCAATAAAGTCCCAAACATCCCAAAATACTGCGTTAGCCTGCCTTACTGAAAAGTTGGGACGGGTCATAAAAAAACAGTTTTTTTCATTTTTCATTTTTATTGTTTCCTGTTTATCAGCAGAAACTGGTTATCCTGGATTTGATGTATTTACTTCTTCATTTCAACTTGGATTGGGTGGAGCAGGGTTTTTGAATCCATCTCCAATTTCATCAAAATTAAATCCATCTGTAGCAGATACTGGGCGATATTTTTCCACATCTATCATTCGTTATCAGGCGGGTATTACCACCCAGAGTGCTGGAATGAGCCTGCCATGGAAAAAAGGATTCGGTATATTTTCTGTACGGCATATTTCTTATGGGACATTCGATGGATATGATGACAATTTTCAGCCCACGGGGGCATATCAATCTGGCGATACGTGGTTTCAATACGGTTATTCAAGACAGGTAAGTACTATCCCTTTGAATATTGGAACCTCTGCCCAATTCTATAGTGCATCATTAAAAAATCATCAGGTAAAAGCCATTCTAATATCGCTTGGAAGCGCATTCTATATTCAAAAGTTTCAGGCCACATTGGGAGTATCATTTCACAACATTGGAAAAACATTTGATGGTAATAATTTTGCACAAGGAACAATCATACCTAAAACAGTGATTAGTGGGATAAAAAAATTAGCACATCTTCCACTTACTCTTTATTTGGATACAATCTTTTCAAAAGAGCAGGTTGAGCCGGAAATATTTTTAGGTGGAAATTTTAATTTAAAAAATGGGATTGGAGTAAGATGGGGAACTTCCACACGAAAATTGGATCATAACACGCAACAGGATTTTCTCAGATCAGTGATTGGTGCTTCAGGTTTTGGTTTTGGTATCAATACTGGGGTTACATCCATCAATTATGGTACATTTATTTTTGGTACCGG
>CAZYLQ010000005.1:0-11335 GCA_964648395.1 uncultured bacterium
AATTGTTTTAACAATTTCGTTATCTGCTAAATCTATTTTGCCATCACCATCTAGATCATCCCATTCATATCCACCAATGACTTTGTCGCCGTTTCCAGCACCACCTGACCCATAATCCATATCTCCACCAAGAAGCCAATCATTCACCCAAGATGTAAAAATCGCCTTATAGATCGGATCCGTGTGGGCGATTTCTAATTTTCCATCTTCGTTATAATCATTACCGGGACTTATTTTACCATCTTCGTCAAAACCACCGATATATCCATCGTTATCCCAATCCATGTCCGGATATGATGAAACAAGAAGTTTATCAACATCATAAACAATGCTGAGTTTATTAAATTCACTATTTACAAGATCATACTTTAATCCCAAAGTTAAATTAGTCGGCTGCGGATCTGCTTGGTCAGGGTCAATAAAGGCAACTTTAGGTCCTAAATTTGACAAATTTAAACCTAAAGTCAAATTGGGTAATAACCATTCTTTTTGCATATACCCAAGATCAAAACCAAAATCCATTGATGTACCTTTTCCCTTCTCGCTCCCAGCACCCATTTCAACCAAATGTTGGTAGAACACTCTTGCATTTAAACCGAAAGATTTCGTCGGAGATATCAAGGCACTATAAGACATAGCAAAAGAAGTCATATAACTTGTAAATGTCCCCAGCTGATCTCCAGTTTCGCTGGTACGGATCTGTTCACCCAAATTCAAAAATATTAAATGTCCGCCGATAGTTCCAAGCGTTGGATAAGACTTCCTAAAACCGAAGAACTCATAATAAAGGTCATCCGCAAGACCGGGAAGCCAATTCACATGCATCATGGCCAATTCCTGTCCTTCAAGGAAACCCAATCCAGCTGGGTTCCAATAACTTGCATATGCATCATTAGCCACAGCTACCTGGGCCTCACCCATGCCACCTGCACGAGCACCTGGTGCAATTAAGAGAAAAATTGCTCCAGCTTCGCTCTGGGCGAAGATCGGATTTAATAGAACTGTCAGTAAAGACAGAGTTATCCCTAAACGCTTCATTGAACGTCTCCTAAATATTGATTGATATTGAATGCGCTCTTTGCGAGCGAATTGATAGCGTTTAAGGTATTGATTTGTTCCTGTTTTTTGGACGGGGAATATATCTTTCTCTTCCTCTCATAATCAAGAAATGAATCTTTGGGTAAAATGTTCCAAATCATTGTAATAATCCTAAAGTTAAAACGGGTATATATGTGATTAACCCTACAGCCAATAACCTAACAAGAAAAAACGGCAAGGTGGCCTGATAGATCTTAGGCATATCTTCATCAAACCGATATGCAGCCAAGAAAAGATTCATTCCTACGGGTGGCGTTAAAAATCCAAGTTCAAGGTTTGCAATAAAAATAATTGCTAAATGAACTGGATCTATACCAAAATATGCCCCTAATGGTGCAATAAGCGGTACTATCACAATTATTGCTGAAAAAATATCCATTAAACACCCAACTAAAAGCAGAAATACGTTGAGCATTAATAAAAATGCATATTTTGATGCGATGGTGCTCTTCGCCCATGTTAAAATAAGAATTGGGATTTGTGCATCTATAAGATAGCTGGTCAGTCCCATGGCTACGCCAAGGATGATCAATACCCCACCAATGAGGGTGGCGCAGTCAATCACGATCCTTGGTAGGTCCCGTAATCGAATATCATTGTATAGGTACACTTCCACCAAAAAGATATAAACCACAGTTAGGGCAGCTGTTTCCACCAATGTAGTAAATCCGCCAAAAACACCAAAAAGGATTAGAACGGGGATTACCAATTCCCATTTCGTATCAATGCAAGCTTTGACAGCTTTTTTGAAATTAAATGGCTTGGGTACAATCCTTTCTTTCTTTCCCTGATATAAAGACCAACCAGACATCATGACCAAGAGTAAAACCCCAGGTATTATACCCGCGATAAATATATCTTTTACAGACACGCCAGCGGTAACACCATAAATAATAGCTGGTAAACTTGGAGGAAACAATAATCCTAGAGACCCGGACACTGTGATCAATCCAAGTGAGAACGATCGACCATAACCTTCCTTCAATAAAAGGGGTAAGAGAAGCCCTCCCAAAGCTAGGATTGTAACACCAGAGCCACCCGTTAATGCTGTAAAAAATGCGCATAGAATGACAATAATAATGGGAGTTCCACCGGGAATCCATCCAAATAATGCCCTAAAGACATTCACAAGCCTTTCTGATGCTTTACTTTCGGCAAGCAAATACCCCGCAAGTGTAAACAGAGGAATTGTAGGCAAGGTCGGGGATACAACTATTCTATATGTTTCCGCTGGAATCGCTGAAATAGGAATAAAATCCGCCCAAAAGAATAATGCTGCTGCACCACCTAATCCCACAAATATAGGAGCGCCATAGCGCAATGCAATAAGAAGAAAAATTAACCCGATCCCGACGACAGGAATTACATCAAAAATCGCATCCGTGATGGCACTGAGTGAAAAAAGAAGACCAACAACAACCAAAGAAATCCTGTGTATATGTTTTTTGTAACTCTTAAAATAAACTTGGACTGCCATGAGACCAAAACCGATAGGCATAATGATTTGAGCTAACCATCGTGGAATATTAGGTGCAATGTCTATTGGATATTGCATCTCAACTTTTAATAATTCCCAACTTCCCCATGTCAATGCTACCAAAACAAGAAAGGTAGTGACTTTTGCGATCCATTTTCCTAAATGAGGTTTTTCAGCCTCATCAAACAAAGGTTCTCTCGTAAGAGCGAGCAATTTATTTTGTCTTGTGGCAAGAACTGCACCCAAAAATCCAATCCATAAAGTAAAATGTTGTACAAGGACCTGTGATGCTGGAATGCTTTGTGTATTAAAAAGACGAGTTACAGTTTCAAAAACAGGTAAAAGTGTCATCAGAGCAAATATCACAAATGCCAATGTATTCTCACCCCATAATAGTCGATTTACAAGATGATTAATTCTGGATTCTTTATCCATAAAATATTATGGATCCTTTGTGAGCTCAATTACTTTATCATAAATATTATCTGGAATGATATTTTCACGTAAATATGGTTCTATTTTCTTTACTTCGTGCTTCCACTCTAATTTTTCTTGTAATGTTGGGGTATGTACTATCAATCCAAATTTTTTCATGGCTTCTACGGCTTGAAGTTCTGCCTTCCTATTAGTTTCTTGATGTTCATTTCGAATTGTTTGGGCAATACGAATCAGCTCATCATGGTATTTTTCCGGAATTCGACTCCATGTTCTATTATCAACAATTACACCTGCAAGCAACACACCCCATTTCAGATCCAACATGTGGTTTGCTATGCCAAATGATTGTTGGGCCAAAGCATAAATGGGCATAGTAGAAATTGCATCGATTAGACCAGTTTGCAATCCAGACAAAATATCAGTGGATGCCAATGGTACAGGATTATAACCCCCTTTTTTATAAATCTCTGCCCATTTAAAATCGCCGGCCCAAGTAAACATCTTTTTATCCTTTAAATCATTTGGGGATGTAACCTTAGTAGTGGAAAACCAATATGCCCAACCCAAATCACTTAAATAAAGAAGTTTAAATCCCTTTTCTTCTAATTTTTTTTCTAGATCTGGGAGTAATGCAGCCATAGTTCTTTCAATATCAGCCATATCTTGGAATGCCAAAGGAATGTAAAATCCTGAAAATTCTGGTACAATTTCCGATAATCCTTCTGTTGATATTGCAGCTGCATGAATTTGACCAATTCTCATTTTTCTAACCATATCTCTTTCATCACCTACTACACCACCCGGATAAAGTCTCAACTCCACTTTCCCTTTTGTAACTTTTTTCCATTCCTGCCCCATTTCGATCAACATACCATGCCAATCGGTCCCTTCGGGTGCCAGCGTTGCCATTTTCACAACAATCTTTCGGGCAAATGCCAAAGAAGATATAATTAGAAAACTGATTAATATTCTTTTCATTCTAAAAAGGTCTCATCTGTTTTGGATAGTAGCCATTTTGCACGCTTTTGCGCAATGATATTACTTAATTCAAATTGGGTATCTTTTTTAGCGTCCATATTGATTACAAAATTTAATTTATTAATATATCCAGCCCTATTTTGAAAGGGTTTATGGATGGATTCTGCATAAGTCATAAAAGGACTAGCATCAAGGCTATCGGATGCAGATACTGCTTTTTCAAAATAATAATTTGCAGAATCCATTAACATATCACTAGATAAATCAGGACGGGATGATGTATAACTCATCATGGCTGAATATAAGGTGCCTCGACCCCATTCTGGTTCCAATTTAATTGCTGTTTTGAGTAGTTTTCCTACCGCAGGAATATTCACAAGTTCAAAAGGATCACCACGACTAGATTTAATAGCGCCTCCATAGGAAGCTGCTAGCCAGTAAAGGTCGAAAATATCATCCTTAGAAAATGTTATATCAGTTTTACCATTTATCCATGACTCGAATTCGGGATGCGTCTCTTCTAAAATAGAGAGTACTAAATTTTTTGCTTCATTAAAAATTAGATTTGCATTTTTATAACCTAATAAGGCCAGGGAATAATCTTCATCTATCAATCGATCACTTTTTTCCAGAATGATGCCAAATGCATATTCAACTTTTATTTTGACTATTTTTCGTTTTTCCGAGATAGAATGAGAACCTTTTTTTTCAAGTGAATCAATCTTTTTCTCAAAATAAATGGAGACCAAGTTAGGATGATCCAAGATTATAGATTTTGGCGAACATGTGAAAAAACAAAGAGAAAAACATAAAGGAAGTAATCGACGACCCACGGGTCTATTCCTTCAGCTTAATTGGTGTAAATGGGGAATGTTGCACAAAGAGCTTTTACATCTGAGCAAATAGTTGACAGGATTGTATCATTTTCAGGATTAGTAATGGCCTTGTCAATCCATTGTACAATTTGACGAATCTCTGATTTATCCATACCACGTGTTGTAATGGCAGGTGTTCCCACACGAATACCACTAGTGACAAAGGGGCTTCTTTCATCAAATGGAACCATATTTTTATTGACGGTAATTCCAGCCTTTCCTAAAGAAAGTTCTGCAGCTTTTCCAGTGATATTTTTATTGGATAAGTCAATTAGCAACACATGAGTATCCGTGCCCCCTGAAACTAACTGATAATCAAGTTTTAGGAGTTCATCCGCCATGGCATGCGCATTTTGAATAATATTTTTTGTATAGATTTTGAATTCTGGTTGTAATGCTTCTCCAAAAGCAACTGCTTTAGCTGCTATAATATGCATCAGTGGACCACCTTGGATTCCAGGCATAACTGTGGAATCAATTAATTCTGAAACCCTTTTAACTCTGCCTGACTTTGGCGCAATTTTTCCCCATGGGTTTTCAAAATCTTTCCCCATCATAATTATTCCACCACGAGGTCCTCGAAGTGTTTTGTGTGTCGTGCTGGTCACAACATCACAGTAAGGAATAGGTGTGGGATGTAAGCCAGCTGCAACAAGACCACTTGGATGTGCAATATCAGCCATAAGAAATGCGTTAATAGTATCCGCAATTTCTTTGAATTGTTCAAACTCAATAAACCTTGGATAAGCACTTCCACCACAAATGATGAGCTTAGGCTGGTGCTCTTTTGCTAATCTTGCAACTTCTTCAAAATTAACCCGACCTGTTTCTTTTGAAACATGATAGGAAACAAAGTTATAAAGTTGTCCAGAAAAATTGACTGAGCTACCATGAGTCAAATGGCCTCCATGTGATAAATCAAGTCCCATGACAGTATCGCCGGGCTTGATAAAAGTCATCAAAGCTGCCATGTTAGCTTGCGAACCTGAATGAGGTTGAACATTTGTATACTCTGCCCCAAATAATTCACCCAATCGATCCCGGGCAAGGTTTTCAGCTTCATCAACAAAATCACACCCGCCATAATATCGTTTCCCCGGATAACCTTCCGCATATTTATTGGTCATGACACTCCCGGCCATTTCCATGACGGCCTGGCTGGTAAAATTTTCGGATGCAATTAGCTCAAGCGTTGATTCTTCCCTGTTTATCTCTCTTTCAAGAATTTTAAACAATTCCGGATCTTGATCAGAAAGATGAGACATGCTAATTCCAGTTAGCTTCTGCTTTTAATGATTCTGTGACCCAATCATAATCTGATGACATTGTAGAAATACTTTTTGTCCGTCTCATTTTTTCATCTGCCATGAACCATTGAGCTTTACCATATAAAATATCTTTTGAATTCTCTTCTAACCATGCTCTTTTAGAAAAACCACGGTATCCCTTCGATTCAGCTTTTACAAAATAATCATAAGACAATTTCGCTATAATGCGATCATCTATGGTGAAAGGGTTTTTACGAAAATTATCCCAACCATAATAATATACTTTCCCTTTTTGGCCATAGCCATCACCTATATCATTATTCAAACTCACAGCTTTATCTGCCCAGCGGAGTGCATTACCAAAATCGTTGGACTCAAGATATAGATTAGAAATATCGATTGGGATACGACTATCTCTAGGGTCAATTTTAAATAATTCCTCGTAAGCAGATACTGCGCCCTTAAGATTATCTATGGCTTTATTTGCATCTGTTAATTTCCGATAAGCTAACTTGCTGCTAGGATCTTGACTAATTATACTTTTCAATACAGGTATAGCGTCTTCATAACGGTCTGCTTGACCTAACCTGTCCACATAATCTAAACCATAACTTATATTTTCTGGGTTAGCATCATACCGCTTACGATAAACATCTATCGGATCACGACCGCTACTTTCAAATGCCAAAGCCAATTCACTTTGAGCAATTTCATTGTTTCCATCTATGTCGAGTATTTTTTCTAGAATAACGATTTGGTCATCAAAACGTTCTCCATCCTTGTACAACTTAGAAAGGTCATTCATGATAGGAATATCATCCGGAGCCATATCTACCAACCTTTCATACTCTATAATCTCTTTATCTTTTTTACCCTGCTTTTTATATGAATATGCTAATCTTTTTCTCAGATCAATATTATCAGGCAATTTTTGTAATCCATCCAATAAGACAAATTCAGAACTGTCGAATTTCCCTAATTGTTCATATGCAATAGCATAATATTGATAAATCTCCTTTGGTGGAGCATAAACTGGGTTCCATTCATCACAATCCAGTGATGTAATTTCTTTATAAATACGAACAGTTTGTTTCCAATCACGATTGCGATAATATTCTGCTGCACTACTCATTAATCGCGGACATTTAAATTGTCTTAATGAATCTAATTTTGCTTTATCTTTTCCACGACCTTTATCACTGCCTTCTGGTGGTACACACATGGTTAAGAATAATACTCCCATTGCCATGGAAATCATTTTAATTATTTTCATCACTATTTTTGTCTCCTTTTTACAAACCATAAGTCACCCAGACTTACACCAACTTGCATTTGTTGAATAATTTCTGTTTTAAAATAATTGTCAGAATATTTTCTGTTCCCAATATAATAATTAAGATCAACTTGATTTCCGACAGCCCTGAATTTAAATCCAAATCCTAATGAACCACCAACCTCGCTTACAACTGTTTTTGAATGAGCGAGTGTGTGGCTTTTATACATTAATCCAGTTCTAATTGATATTTTATCAACTAAGTTTAGAGAAATATCATTGGGAAATCTTACCAAAGATAACTTGAAATCATTTGAATGATCGATCCAATCATCTAATGGCAATGTCAAGTAATCTGATATCGTTCCTTTATCTTTGATGGAAGATAATTCAAATGAGATGGACGTCTGCTTATTTAATTTAGATTGAATCCCAAATGAAAATTGTTCAGGCTTGTGGATTCCAAGTAGTCGAATTTCATCTTTAGCAGAAACGCTATCAGGCAACGGAAAATCTAATGGATTACCATAATCATGGTATCCATTACCATTTGCATCGTCAAATAAATGTTTTTCTGTGTATAGCCCGTCCAAGTCTCTTAAGGTTTGCTTGACACTGGCAAAAAAATTGATCTTTTCCTGTAACACAAAGGAAATAAATACTTCACCTAAAACGCCGGAATACCTTGTACGTGATGTTTGAATAATGGAACTCCCATCAAAAAAGATAGATTCATTTTGTCTGGATGAACCAAACAGCATATCTAGGGATAATCCGACACTTAAATTTTTACGGGTTAAATAGGATGTTCCTACCTTGAAGGCCATAATCCCACCCGACCGGTCAAAGGAATTCAACAAGTTTAGAGTATCATCAAAAGCAATGAAGGATGTTGTATCAGTATCTGTAAGGGTAATACGTTGGTCTGCATATGGAACTAAGGCCAACCCAAAAGATCCTTTTGATTTAATAGGCACGATCCAGCTCGCATAAGAAAGTCCGGAGTATCTGTTCAGAAGAGGTAAATCCGAAATAGTATTTTCATCTCCACTATAAGATAAAGACAAATGAGTGTATTTTAGATGATGCCAGGTTGAAGGGTTGGATAAAGATACATTGCTTTGAAATCCCGGAACAAGGCTATTCAAGCCATTCCCCGCACTTGTGATTCCCTGATTCTCATAAAAATGGCCTAAGCCGAAACCATTCATCGTCCCTTGGCCCACCAACAAAGATAAGCAAAGTATTAATGGAATAATTTTTTTAATTGGCCACATAAATTATTTCCAGAATAGGTTTAGCAGACTCATTTTCGATGTCAAAATTAATCGACTCAAACGGATCATTCTTTTCATTTGCAACTACTTTAAAACCCAAATTTGTTTCATTTCCCAAAGTAATATTTTGTAAAAATGATTTTAATGAAATTATAAACATACCATTTTCAATATCTGATGAAATACGGTAAGGATACCCAATTTCGGGGTATGGATCGGTTTCAAATACAACATCTGCAGTATCGACTGATTCATCAATAGGGTCGACAATAATATTATAACCCTCACTGCTGCCTGATGTATCAATTGGCAGGCTGAGTAGTGCTTTACGAATCAAAGATCCTTCCGGAATGGAAGCGGAATCAAAAGAAATTGATACTAAAGATCGTAGTCCAATGCCATTACTTAATCCAAGATTAATTGATTCTGTATCGATAGAACCTGGGTCAATAATTGAGATATCCCCGAAAGAGTAGATTGTAACATTAGCCGTGTCGAGGAAAGTAGAATCATCATCGATCTCAATATTTTGTCGATAATACATTTTCACTTTGGGATCCATGGGCCCATCACCCGAAGTGGCTTCCCGACTAAATAATTCAATAAAGTTCGTATCACTGTTAGTCATTTGGATGGCGAAATTCCGAATAAGATTTGAATCAACTGTATCAGTTAACATTGAATCAATGCTCATAATATCCCAGACCAATTCTGTATATGTAAATAGGCCGCCGGTATCTGTGTTAACAATTACATTTGGCTGACCTATGCTTTCCCAATCGGCTATAGAATATCCTACAAAATCAAGGTAGGTACTTTTAGATTCATTAAACTGAGAATCAGAGTTAAAAAAGAGATTTGGAGTGGATGATTGTGTCAACAAACTATCACTGGAATATAATATAAAATGAAGACTGTCAATCGTAACTGTTGAATCTAAAGAATTGCTCCAATAATAATGGTCTTTAATTCCAATAAAAGATAAAGGCACATCCAAGGAATTCTTTGTGCCTAAATACAATCTATCATTAGAGCCAAGATTTGGTGCAACCCTATAAGAACTGAAGGATATTGAATCAACCGAGACTGTGTCAATAGATAAGGGTAAATGAGACAGATCAGCTTCAATTCGGTTATCCTCGCACCGCCAAGACAAAATGCTGAGAATAAAAACCCCTAGGAGGTTCATATTAAAAAATAGTGATTTCATTTAAGACGACTTATATGATAAATCAGTGGGAAAGTTTCTCTAAAACTTTATCCATTTTCTTTGCAATCGTACTATAGTCAGGTAATTCATCATCAGACCACTGGATTACAGAGATTTTTTTCTTATTAGCCTTTAAACCTGGTTGTTTTAATAATTTTTTAGAGATTATTGAAGATGGTTTATCAAAAATAATGATTGCATCAGCTTCAAAGGATGCTACATCATATACACTAAGCATTTTACCCTTTAGAGATGAATCAATTGGCACTTCCGCTTTTTTAAATTCAGCACGAGATACCTTAGAATATTCATTAAGATCGTGAATCACCATGACAGTTTTAATATTTTCATAAAATTCATTGATTCCATCAAAATGTTTCTTAAACATTCCCGGAACCATTGCACTTTGCCACCCATTACAAATTAATATGTCCGGTGCCCAAAATAGATGGGGCAGAGTACTTAGAACAGCTTTTGCAAAAAAGCCATATCGTTCTCCATTGTCAGCTAATACACGGCCATTTTTCGATTTATATACTAAATTTGTAAGAGGTTTAAACCAAAAATCATCTTCTAAAAAATAAACTTGAACTCTGGTTTTAGGAATGAAAGCACTTTTTGCACTAGCACTAATTTCTTCACCATCAAACTGAAATGGAATGTCTCTCAGTCGAATAACTTCTCTTAAAATATATTTCCGTTCACTCACATAACCATATTTTGGAATAATGGTTCGAATATCATGCCCCTTCTCTTGAAGAAAAAGTGGCACTTTTGCTGAAAATTCTCCTAAACCAGAGACGTTAGCAAACGGAGTGATCTCCGTTGTCAAATAATAAAGCTTTTTTGGCATTCGGTATTAATTAAGATTTTAATTGATGGATAACTGTTTTAATGCGTCTTTTGCTTTTGGATAATATTCACTTCCAGGGAAATAATCTATCATACGTTGAAACTCTTCACGAGCTTTATTTACATTACCCATACTCTGATAGGACAAACCAATCTTTAATTGCGCATCATCATCCTTATCTGTCCCAGAATAAGTAAAAACCTTTTCAAATTCAGCAATTGCTCTTTTGAATTCTTTTTGTGAATAATAGCATTCAGCCAACCAATATTGACTATTATCTGCTAAATCATTTGTTGCATCAGAAGACACTAATTCTTTGAATCCGGCAATGGCATCATCAAATTCCTGGTTTTGAAAATGTCCCAGACTTGTCATATAGGTCTGTTTGTATTGTGCGGAATTGAATTTTGGTTCATCCGATGAAGGGGATCCTGATTTTAGTTGAGCCATTTCACTATAACTATTCGTTAATGTTACGATCTTGTTTTCTATTAGAACCAGTTTGTTAAATATTTCTAGCGCTGTACTATCCATATAGCGTGATTGATTTTCGAGATTGGATATTTTATTGCTCAAGGTATTGATTCT
>CAZYLQ010000005.1:11435-35068 GCA_964648395.1 uncultured bacterium
CCAAACATTAGGTAGCATGCTATCAGAAAAGATCCCCCAGCAGAAATAAATGGAAAAGGTAACCCTTTCACTGGAATCAGCCCAACCGTCATGGCTGTATTCACGAAAACATGTGATAAAAATATTGTAGCGAAACCAATCAACGCAAGACTGGAAAATCGATCCTTTGATAAGTAAGATTGTTTCATAATCTGTGCTATCAAATATCCAAATACAATAAGAATGACAGATATACTTATAAACCCCAACTCTTCCCCTATAACAGACAATATGAAATCTGACTCCTGCACGGGTAAAAATTTTAAATGGGTCTGGGTGCCCTCTCCCCAGCCTTTGCCAAATAATCCTCCAGAGCCAATAGCTGTTTTACTTTGAATAATCTGATAAGCTGCACCCAGCGGATCCTTTTCTGGATTTATAAAGGTCAAAATTCGACTTTGCTGATAATTTGTTAATGAATTCCATAAAAAAGGTGATAAAAGTCCGATAAAAATATTTCCAAAAAAGAGTCCAAATGACATAATAGTTTTAGACCTTGCAATAAAAATGGTGATACCCAAAACAATAGCCCAAATTGTAAATGCCATATTGTGAAAAGCCATCAATATGCTGAGTAAGGGGGCCAACAAGAGAAAAAGATAAAAAGGACGTGCGCCGGACCAATATAGCATAGGCAAAACAGGCGTCAATATTACAATGGCAGTTCCTAAATCAGGTTGATTCATTACAATAGATGTTGGAATCAAAACCAGAATAATAGGAATAATGATGGATATAAAATGTTTCATTTCGAGATTATGATCGGATAAATAACGTGCCAAGGCAACTGCTGTGAAAATTTTTGTAAACTCGCTAGGTTGAATGGCAAAAGGTAACCCAATATTTAACCACCGATATGTGCCTGCATGGGGGCTGCCAAAAAATGGTAAGATCACAAAGATAATACTAATGCCGTAAAGCGCATAAGCATATTTATGAATAGTGTACCGGGGAATAAATAAAATGGTTATGGCACCTATAACCGATGGCCCCATAAATAATAATTGTTTTGAAAAGGGATTTTGAAAAACACCTCCGATATGATGCTGCGAAATACTCTTTAAAACTAAGAGACCAATCATTGACAGGAATACAACAGCATAAATGATCTTAATGGGAAAATCTTTCAATTCAAATGATTGAGACCGTATCATCTTGCAGCCATATTATTATAATTGATTATTTGTGAGAATACTTTGTGTGCTATAGGTGCAGCAATGGTTCCTCCAGACCCACCATTTTCCACAAGAACAACAATTGAATATTTTTTTTCGTAATATTCGGCCCAACCTATAAACCATGCATGACTTTCACCATGTGAATTTTCCGCGGTGCCAGTTTTTCCAAAAACTTTAATACCAGGTATATTTGGTTGAGCGCTTTTACCGGTACCATGTTCATCTACTACTACAGCCCTCATATCTGAACAAATTCTGTCCCATATCTTTGATTCAAAATTTGGATGAATATTTTCAGGTAATTGATCAACTCTGACAAAATGTGGAGTTTGAGCTATTCCTCTTGTTGCAAGCAAATTCACATAATTAAAAACTTGGATAGGTGTCACCAATAATTCACCTTGCCCAATAGAAATATTTAAAAGTGCACCCTTACTCCAACCGTATCTTCCGTAACGCTTATTCATAAAACTGGCGGTTGGCACGAGACCATTAGATTCACCGGAAATATCAATTTGACTTGGCTGTCCAAATCCAAATTTTCGAAAGGATTTGGAAAGTATATCTAGATCTAAATAATGTGTGGTTTTATAAAAATATACATCACATGAATTTAACATTGCGGATGTCAAATTCATTTCACCGTGTCCCTGATATGACCAGCATCCAAAAACTCTATCTCCAAACTGATAAGATCCTTCGCATATTTGTTTGACTTCCGGATCAAATTCTTGATTGTTTAATAAAGTCATGGCTGTAATCATTTTTACAATAGACCCTGGAGGATATAATCCTTGGTTAAACCGATTGATTAAAGGTTTATCAGGGTGTTTAAGAATATTTTGCCAATCATGTTCTAACATAAGCCCGGTAAACAGGTCTGGTTTAAAATCTGGTGCACTCACTGCACCCAATATTTCACCTGTTCCAGGGATACCCACTAGAATAACCCCTCGGCTTCCTTCCATGATATTTTCAAGAGTTTTTTGGATATTGATATCAAGTGTCGTTATAATATTTTGTCCAGGTTCCGGTTTTTTGGGAGGCAAGTCTTCAACATAGCCAACTTCCCTACCCAGTGCATCCACTTCATAAAAATAGACACCTCGCTTCCCTTTTAAATAGGATTCATATTTTTTCTCCAATCCGTTCCATCCAATCATGTCTCCTAATTCGTATTCACTTTTATCTTTAATGGTTGCCCGGATAGATTTATCCACTTCCTTGACATACCCCAAAATATGAGAAGCCCGAACTGCTGATGGAAAATATCGTTCAGGAAACTGCTGATAATAGATCCCTTCAAGATTGAGTTTGTTTTCTTCTAGTTTTGAAATTTGATTGAATGTCAGGTCTTTTGCTAATCGAGTCGAGATAAATCTCCCACGGTAGTATTTTTTATAATTTCTTGATACTATTATTGAATCCAATCCAATAGTTTTTGAAATTAGTCCAAATTTTTCTCCTTTTTGTGAGAGTTCACCTGGGATTGCAGTTAAAACATATGTCGGAAGATTATCTACCAGAATTTGCCCATTCCTATCAAGAATAAGGCCCCGTGGTGCGGCGGTCGTAATTTTCCTGATACGATTCGTATTTGCCTTTTTTTGATAACGATCATGACCAACAATCTGTATTTGAAAGAATCGAACCAAAAGAACAATTATAAGAAACCATGTTATTCCAATGGCAATCAAATACTGACGAAGGGAGACAATATTTTCAGCCTTTAACATCAGCTTATTTTATGTAATGGGTAAATCACTTGTAGGATGCCCGCAAAACTTAAAGTATAAATTGTTGTACCCAGCCATTTTGCCCAAAATAGTTGCGGATTGATCATCCAAATATCTTGGTATTGCACCACACAAAAGATTAGAAATTGAAATATTAGAATTGCAACCCAAGATATTGAAAAATAAATTGGATTTAAACGCGAATAAGTACCCATGAGATACCCACCAAGATATCCAGTAACAGAATAAATCAACGGTGATAATCCGAAATATGAAGCTGTCCCTGAGAGATCAATTAATAATCCAATAAAAAAACCTGAAATAGTACCAATAGTGCGACCATGTTTAATAGACCAATACAATATTAGAATAACAAGAAAATCCGGTCTAATTGTTCTTATAGATAAAAAATCCGCAAGCAATAATTGAACGAGCCAAATTAATAAACCTGGAAAAATAAAATCAGTCCATTTCATATGAATCCTCGATGATCACAAAAACAAATTGAAAGGCACTCAAATCATTGGGTGAATTGATATTTATAACTTTTTGAAAACTACCTCGTTCATCATTGACAGCGACAACTTTTCCAACAGGTAGACCAGACGGATATATGTCACTGAAACCTGATGTGATAACCTTATCACCAATATTGATCTCAACATTTTTTTGTACTTCCCTAATTTGCCCTCCAGATTTTTCAAGCCATCTTAAAATGCCTGTTGCTCCACTAGGTAAGATTCTAACACTTAATCGGTAGTTCACGTCTGTTATTAATTGAACAATAGAAGCAGTTTCTCCTGCCACAATTGTTTTTCCAACTACCCCTTTTGGCGTAAGGACGGCCTGATTTGGTTTAATACCATCCCTTTCACCAGCATCTATCACAATGGAAAGTAAATTAGATTGGACTCCCTTATTTATAACCCGCGCAGGTTTAAGAACCAATTTAGTCTGACGTTTAAAATCTAACATATCCAATAATTGATCATTCTCTCTTTGAAGATTAAGCATTGATTCTACTTGAAGAGATAATGCTAGATTTTTTTCCCTTAGAAGTTGGTTTCTTTCTTCTAGGAACATAAGGGATTTCACCCAGGTCATAGGTGAAGAGATAAATGCAACTGCCTCGATCGCTTTCCCTCGAATCACACGCATTCGAGGGTCATCACTATTTAGTAGCAGGAAGCTGGAAAAGACTAGTGCAAGGGTAAAAAGAAGATGATCTTTATTACGAACAATTGCAAGATAGAGCCCTCGCATAAACCCTTACAAAAGTACAGCTTCATATTTTTTCAGGTTTTCTAATACCATACCTGTTCCCTTAACTACTGAGAGCAACGGATCCTCTGAAACATTTACTGGAATATTTGTCCGTTCTCGTATAATTTGATCTATACCTTTCAATAAACTACCACCTCCTGCAAGAATAATTCCTCTTTCAAGAATATCTGCTGCTAGTTCGGGTGGAGTTTGTTCAAGGCACCTTTTGACCGCTTCAACTATTTGATTTACGGGATCTTTCAAAGCCTGACGAATTTCATCTGATGATACTTCAATTGTTTTTGGAATTCCAGAAACCAGATCACGTCCTTTCACTGCTATATCAGAAGAATTCATCTTCATAGCCGACCCAACAGATTTTTTAATCTTTTCACTCATGCCAAGACCAATCTCTAGTTTATGTTCACTCCGAAACCATTGTAACACTGCTTCATCCATTTCATCTCCAGCAATTCGAATTGTTTCTTTTGTAACAACGCCATTTAATGAAATAACAGCGATCTCAGTTGTTCCACCACCAATGTCAACAATAATGTTTCCCACAGGTTTACTTATATCCAATCCAATTCCGATGGCGGCAGCGACGGGTTCTTCTATCAAATAAACTTCTCTTGCATTGGCGCGTTCACCAGAATCTTTTACAGCACGTCGCTCCACTTCTGTCACGCCAGATGGAACGCAAATAACCATTCTTGGGCGAGCAAGACGGTTCAAGTTGATCTTTCGAATAAATCCTTGGAGCATACCATCGGTCATTTTAAAGTCAGCAATTACACCATCTTGCAGCGGGCGAATTGTTTCCAACTCACGGTGGGTTCTCCCTAGCATTGCCTTGGCTTCATCCCCTACTGCGACAATCATATCAGTATGAACATTACGTGTTACAATCGATGGTTCGTTCACTACAATGCCACGACCCTTTAACCAGATTAAGGTATTTGCGGTACCCAAATCAATGGCAACATCACCGGAAATCCAGTTGATTAAATTTGGGAATCTAATGGTTGTCATGGCGTACAATTTCTAATAGAAGAATCAAAACAGAACGTCTAATTTACAGTGAAAATCTCGTCGAGATAAATGGACAATTATACTATTTACTCTCCCGTGCCTTCTGCATTCCATTTTTGCTAAGGGCATCAGCACGAGTGTTTTTTTCTCGTCTCACATGGGTTACCGACCAATGATCCATTTGATTTAGTTCAAACATAACGCTTGAATGCAATTGTTTCATCCGGTCGTTTTTTACTTTATACTTACCATTTATTTGGTTGACAATTAATTCACTATCCGAATATATATCAATATTTGTTATATTTAATTCTAGTGATACATGAACTCCTTTAATAATGGCCATATATTCGGCTTCATTGTTGGTTTTATCGATCAAAGGCTCTGAAAATGAAATAATTTCCTGGCCATTTATGGAAATGACTCCACCAATACCAGCAGTTTTAGTATGTAGGTCAGCTGCACCATCCACATAAAGATCCGCTACCCCATTATGTTTTTCTGGTGTCTTAATCAATTTGGACAATACTTGTTTGTGAGATTCATCCAAATCTCTGGACTGGATTGCTGCCTGAATTGCCAAGTATTCATCTTTCGTAAATGATGTCATTTTAGGATTAGATATAGGGATTTGAGCCATATTGGGTTGGACATTCTTCCCAGTAGTAGCACCAGTTACATAATATTGATTTTTTAGGAGGGAATTCCCCACCATTACTTAATTTTCCCCGTATTTCATCGATAGAATTTTTAGTTTCATTGATGACTTTTCTTATATCTTCATTAGTTCTTTTTGATTCTACTTTTATCCCATGCTGAATAAAATGCCAAACCAATTTCACGGATTTTATATTTTCAACCTCTGCCATAAGGCCAATTTGGTATAATGCTAATTGATGGTCTTTGTCTGCAGCCTTTTGAGATAATGCACGTTTTCCTGTCTTATAATCATGAATCTCCCAATTGCCTTTACCATCATGATCAATCCGATCAACAATACCTTTTATTTTATAATTTTCATCATCGCCCAACAAAAATATCATTTCGTGCTCATTTGAAATCACTGGTTCACCAAAAGGATGGTTAAGCCTGTAAAAGCGCGCAATGCACTCTTCTCCAAGATAAAAATAATCTCGGGCGGTTTTATTCTGATAAACGATGGCAATGCGTTTATGCCATTTTTCTTTCCAAAGTGATTTATGGACTTTGAGTATTTCGTCCACCACAGGAATCACACCTGATTTGACCAGTTCGTATAGGTATTCGATAGATTCATGGACACGTTTTCCTAAAAATGCTTCAATTCCTTCATCCTTTTTATATATTTGATCAATATACCGGAATTTGAACTGTGCCGGACATTTTTTAAATGACTGAATACCGCTATGGGAAAAGCGCTCAAGGATCACAGACCTGCTCCTAAAAATGGTGTTTCCAATCGAAAATCACCAAAACCATTCAGATCTTTAAAAATGAATTGTCTACTGATTTTATAATAGCTCCACGTCTGATACAAGGAAGACGTGGACGTTGATGAGTGTGTTCGCTGGATTTCATCTGGTGGACCAAAAAGGACATAGATCATTCCACGATCCGTTTCCCATCCCGGCTGCCAAGCATCAAAGTGTTCGTTTGCATACCAAACACGGCCATAATATTCTTCCATCAGTTCATTATATTCTGTTTCAGGTGTTGGATCTCTACTCTTCCAAAACGAATAAAATAGCTGTTCCTTGTCCTTTTTTGATTTCTTTTTTAATTGAAGCCGTTCATCATTAGTCATCACATACTTCATTTGCCTTATTGCCATATCAATATTATAAACATAATTAGATATGCCTGGTTTATAGGTTGAAAATGCGGTCTTTTTCATATCAGTTGAGCCATTTTGAGTGAGCACTATTTTAAAATCATTTTTCAAAGACTTTAACTGATTGGCTGGGATAAATATATTTTCGTTGAAATATCCTAAATCCCCATATCCTGAAAATTGCATCATAAGTGAATCTATGGCAGTTCCATTTGATAAATAAATATTCACATCAAATTTACCAGAATCAACAAAACCGGATACCTTTAAATCTATACCATCGCCTATTTCTCGGACTCTAAATCCGTTTGTGGGAATTTTCCCTGTTTCAAATCCCCAATCTCCTTTGAGATTCAATAAAAATATCGGCGGCATAAGAACAGGTATTTTAGAATATGCTTTAAAATCTAGTTTCTTTACTCGGATGCCCTTTTTCCGCGTGTCATTATCCTGCAACTCTCCAATGACTTCATACTTTCCGCCTACAGGAGTGGTAAAAGTCGAATAATGTTTTCGATTTTTTATACCAGATTTTGTGTGGGAATAATTACTGACCTTGATGGTATCTGTCCAAACTTGATGCCCTAAATCTTCACTTTTTTTCCCTTTTATTCCAATGGATGCCTGATATCCACTTTTGAATTCATCTCCTTCTTTAACAAACTGAAGTGCAAGAAAGGGAATTTCAATAAAAGTGACAATTTTTATTGAATCTGAATGGATCGCCTCCGCAAATGGGACCAAAACAAATTTTTCAACATTTGATTTGTTTTTTTTTGATCGCCCAATACTTTGTCCATTCAAGTTGCTGCTAAACACAACTACGATGATGATAATGAAAATATTTTTTATCACAGATCTCTCTTCCATTTGAATTTTACTAAACCTTGAGATGAACCCAGCCAAAGCGTTTTCCCATCTAAATTCATTGCATTAACCTGTCCAATAAAAGGGAATGAATATTCACGTGTAAACCCTGTTTTTTTATTGATCCGAACCAACCCATTTTCGGTGCCTAGGAAAATATGTTTTTGATTAACAGTAAGAGAATAGACAGTCTTTGCATGATATATACTGGACGGGAAAATAAGTTCCCAAATACGTTCTTTCAAGTCAAATTTAGCAATACCCATTTCACACACCACATAGACTACACGTTCAAACTCTTTTATTGCTGTAATTCGGTTCAATAATTCCGGGAAATCTTTTCTGCCAATATCCTTTGCCTGCCTAATCTGGGGATTCTGTTGGTTAAATACAAATACACCTGATCTGGAACCTATCCAAATATCATCATCCACACCTTCTATATCATAAATAGGGATATTAAAAAAAAGATTTTCAATCCCAATGGGTGATTCTCGCCGAGTATCTCGTTCAATTCGTCGAAGGCCAACAGATGAAGCTATCCAGATATAACTAGAATCACCATGTACATCCCATATTACCCCAGATGGTACGCCACGCTCCTCTCCTAAAGTGCGCCAATAATCATCTTTCATATCATATACCAATATTATTTCCTTTCCACCAGCCCAAAGTTCACCATCGGAGACATGTATAGAATATACAGGAGTTGGGTTCATATTGATCGTCCCTTCAAATTCATAAAGAAAGGATTCATTAGATTGTGGGTTTATCCATGAAATGCCCTTGGACGAAACGAAATCAGAACTCCCAATCCATAAGGCATTTCCATCATCGAATAAACCAACTACATCCGTATTCGAAATATCCAGTTTCATGGGGAAAAATGTTTCCATTGTTGTTGTACCATGGAAAAAGGTTCCATCTCCACCGCCAGCAAATACATTACCGTGACGTGCTATCAAGCCGGTGGTAATTTCTATCCTACGACCTAAAGGGTCAATAAACTCATCTCCGTTAAGAATCCAACCATCCATAGCAGAATAATTCATGAATATTTCATGAAGATTAGATTGTCCAACATATTGTCCACTGCTCCAATGAATATCTAATTCATCCGGCGTTGGATAAATCCCCACTAAAATGCCTGAAGAATGATCCAGCTTTACATAAGATGATCTTGCCTGAAGCCAAATATAATTAGTACTGGATCCAATGCGATTAATCCTATCATTTCGTGAAAGTCCTAAATTCTGAAGTTCTTTGGCATACCAATCACCTTCTCTAGAGAATGAATATTGCACGTGATGCGCTGATGCAACCCAAATCAGTCCTGTACCCAAATCAAAATGAGTGGCTGTCACTTGATTATCTTTAAGTCCTTGAGCAGTAGTGATCGGCTCTTCAAAATTATTACTATATAAATTGAACCGTTTTAATCCACCCATTTCAGTACCAATATAAGCAAAGGTGAATCCTTCCGTTATAGATGATATAGAGCCAGCGCCTCTGTACAAAACCCAATCAAATGGGCGAAACCGAGAATCGGGTTGCCCGATCAGTTGAGAAAATTGAATAAAAAGTAGAAAAAAGAATAGGAAACGAAACATCATTCAATTGAAACTCAATCATGATGGTGGTTAACAATTTCCATCAAAGAATTCGTATCAATTGGAACTACACCAACTTCCTCACAAACTCTTCCAGCAGCTAAGTTGGCAAGCCAGGCAGAGTCATTTGGATGACAACCGCATACATCACTCAAAGCAAAAGTAGCAATGACCGTATCTCCCGCACCAGACACATCATGAGCTGCCCTGGCTTTCGTAGAAATCTGGTAAAATTTATCTTTCGAAAAAAGGGACATTCCTTTTTCTCCTTGCGTCACCATTAGCAAATCAAATCCGTGTTTCGAGCGAAAAGATTCGCCTGCTTTTTCTAAATCGGTTTCATTATCTATTCCGGTAAAAAATTCTGACAAATTTGGCTTAAACAAGCGAGCACCAGAATAAAATGAGAAATGATGCTTTTTTGGATCTACATAAACAGGTATAGATCTCTCACGAGTTTGATCCATAACCCATTCAATTAAACCTTTTGTAAAAACACCTTTATTGTAATCTTGTAGGATTACACCATCCATATCTTCGAGCGAATTTGATATAGCCTGTTTTAGAGATTCTACTGTATCATCAGACGGTACAGTAATATTTTCCCGATCTAACCTCACCACTTGTTGCCCTTGGGCAATAATCCGGGTTTTTACAATGGTCTTCCGTTGAACTTCGGCCAATAATTGACAGGCGATTCCTTCGTCCTTCGACAGGATAGATTTAAGCTGTTTCCCGCTGTCATCCATCCCAACCAATCCTATGAGAGTTACCTTTCCTCCCAGTCCGTGAATATTACGAGCCACATTGGCAGCACCACCAGAATGATGATCAGTCTTTTCAATATGTACAACCGGAACCGGCGCTTCCGGTGAAATTCGATCGACGCTTCCCAATATATATTTATCTAACATCACATCCCCGATAACGAGAATATGCTTATCAGTAAATGAATTTAGGAGTGAAGTGACATTTATCTTCATTATTAGTATCTGATGAATAATTTAATCTTGGAAGGTTAGTAAAAATCATTGAACGATAAAACTATTTTTACTGTCTCTTTCTATTTTTGCTCTTACTACGATTGCGGGTGTTCCTGTTACTTCGATTATTTTGATTCCGTTGCGGTTTCCTGGAAATTCCGGGCCTAATTTTAGAAATATGTCCCTTGTCTAAATAGATCAAAACGGAAGCAAAATTTTTCAAATGGACATCAGTCGGTGAAGACAAAACAAGCGTCGTACCAAGAGTTCGATTCATTTTAGTAAGTTGATTTCGAAATTCCTTTTCCATATTCGTGTTGAAAAATATACCATAGTCATCAATCAATAAAATCCGTGGATCTGTTTCACAGGCAAAGATCATACCCAGCCAATGGCGTTCACCCTGGGAAATTTTTCCAATCTTTCGGCTCCATAGATTACTGAAACTTCCCCCATTAAAGTATCTGTTCTCTATCACATTTTTTTTCTTTCCAAATTTTTGTGCTACATAGTTTGAAACAGTTTGGTTGGATGCAACCAATTCAGAATTGTTGGAATAGAAAACTTCATCGTTAGAAATGATTTTTCCTAACCAGTTTGTCGGGTAGGGTTTATCATCATAAAGGACAGTACCAGCTGACTGTTTTTCAACACCGGCAAGAATATTTAGAAGAGATGATTTCCCACTACCTACAGTTCCAATAATTCCATAGATTGTTCCCGGATGAATTTCGAGTTTTCCAATCTTCAATGCCTTGAATGAACCATAGGATTTTTCCAGGTTATTGACATTAAATATCAATCTTTTTGTTTGTGCCATTATCTTTTCCTTTTTAGGCTGTTGCCCATGAGGAAAAGGGAAAATATATTATGCGATTACTCAGTTTCCTGTTCGAGCCAACGTTCTGCATCAATTGCAGCCATACATCCTGTCCCAGCAGCAGTTACAGCTTGTCGATAAACATGGTCTTGTACATCACCACACGCAAATACCCCTTCTAAATTTGTATAAGTAGTATTTGAGTTTGTGATGATATATCCTGCATTATCCAATTCGATGGATCCATTGAACAATTCCGTGTTAGGTACATGTCCAATTGCCATAAAGATTCCATCGCATACGACATCTCGGCTTGCACCTGAAATTGTATCTTTCAATCTGGCTGCTGTAACACCTGTTTCTTTCGTACCAATGATATCTTCTACAATTGAATTGTACTCAACCGATATCTTCGGATTTGCCAAAGCTCTATCAATCATGATCTTGGATGCACGAAATTCGTCTCTTCGATGAATTAAAGCAACTTCTGATGCAAATTTGGTTAAAAATAGGGCCTCTTCCATGGCTGAATCACCGCCACCCACTACGAGCACTTTTTTATCGCGAAAGAAAAAACCATCGCAAGTTGCACAGGCTGATACACCATGTCCCATCAATTCAGATTCAGATTCGAGTCCAAGAAGCCTAGCAGTGGCGCCGGTTGAAATTATGATCGCTTCTGCGGAATATTCATTACCATCGGCCCATACTTTAAATGGACGTTCAGAAAAATCAACTTTATCCACCGTTTTAAATAAGCATTCAGCGCCAAAACGTTGTGCTTGTTTTCTGAATTCATCCATCATATCCGGTCCCATGATTCCATTAGAAAATCCTGGATAATTTTCAACATCCGTTGTAATCGTGAGCTGGCCGCCGGGTTGGGCGCCTTCGAAGACTAGGGGCTCTAAGTTTGCCCTCGCCGCATAAATAGCTGCAGTGAGTCCAGCAGGTCCAGAGCCAATAATAATGACCTTTCGCTTCATTTCCCTTTTCGTTTCCTAATTAAATAATTTCGTCTAACATTGTAGTGATATTCCCTTTAGGGACAGCACCAACAATTTGATTTACAACTTTCCCATCTTTCATTATAAGAATTGTGGGAATACTTCTTACACCATATTTCATGGCAGTATTTTGGTTTTGATCCACATCAACCTTTCCAACTTTGACTTTACCATTATATTCTCCTGCAATTTCATCAATAACAGGCGCAATAGCTTTACAGGGTCCACACCAAGTGGCCCAAAAGTCAATTAAAACTGGAATATTTGATTGAGAGACATCTGAATCAAAATTTTGATCGGTAAATTTGTGTACGTTTTCAGACATAAGTCCTCCAATAATTAATAAAAATAAGCTCAGTAACTTATGACATCTCTTTTAATCTCTGGAATACAAATATTCGAATATTCTTTGATTAATTGATTTTAAGTGTGTCAGGTAAAATATCTAATGGCAAATCTAAAAAATGTGCCGATAAAGTAAGCGCTGAGTCTCCTCCATGCGCTTCAATGAGTCCAATGGGAATTTGATCGTGTCTGATCAATAAATAAGGCGATACTTCATAATCACCTGATGATAAATTTAAACTATCACTCAGCAGGTAGTATGTCCATGTAATAGATTCATTCTTTTCATAGGTCAAATTTCGTAATTGGTCTTCCACACTATTTCCAAATTGATCAGTTCCACTGAAACGATAAATAGTAACAGTCTCATTATCTGTCAGCGACCTGAAAAATAACCCCGAATGGAAATCAGAACTGTCCTCTTGTAAAATGTATTTGTAGGTATCTATTGAAACGGTTGAATGGGTTTCAAGATTAAAAGATACACCTAAGGTATCCCGTGTTTGAATTGAATTTTTGTTAAAGTGAAGTTCAACTTCTCCTGATAGTAGTTTTTTCATTTCCACTGGGATTAGCAATTCTCCATCTTTTGTAAAATCGGTCTGCTCTTTTGAAAACATGCCATTGGTAAAATAAACAGTGACCGAATCCAATTCGTAATTATGAATAAAGAAATATAGATTTACAGGTCCATTCATACTTCCGTTTGGTGTTTGAGAATTTGTGATGGAAAATGAAAAATAACCGACGGAATCCGTAGTTGTATATAGATCCAATGTTTCCAACCAAACTGAAACGGGAACATTGGTTTGGTTATTCTCGGTTAGTACTTTCCCAGTTATTTTCATTTCTATCGTACCGGAGTCATCCCAAAACGGATTGGATGTACAGGAGGACAACAACAATAACAAGAAAATCATTGTTTTGTTCTTTATTTCCATGAAAGTCCAAGATTCAGAATATATCTTTGGTCAAAAAGGGAAATTCCATTCAATTCCTGTGATTCATTATTCAGGTTTTTTCCCGAAAAACTGATTGTTCCTTTGTAATTTCGAAACTTTAATTTTAATGATAAATTGGCATCGTAGTTTTGAATCGCATCAAGTCTATTATCAAGAATTTCCCCTTCTGAATCAATGGAGGTGACTTGGCGGGCACTTTCTGAACGATGGATAAGATCTAGTTGAAACCACTTTATTTTTAAAGTTATTTTATTTCGCACCATTTTGTCCGGTTGTAATTGGAATGCCATTGGATCAGAAAAAAAATAATAGGCGTAGGAAGATGAAAAATTGAACCATTTTGTTTTGGAACTAAATGACAAATTTGAGTCAAAACCTGACAGACTTGCTTCACCGAAATTTATTGGGAACTGAATAGGGACACCAGTCAATTGGATCTGTTTTATCTTATTTGAATATTGGTAATTAAATCCTGATATGTTTATTGCATAGGATGGTGTTTCATGGTCATTTTTATTCTCAATCTTGATCCCCATTTCATATAGCTTTTTATATTCCGGTACCAACCCTAAAGTACTCAGATTGATAGAACGGGTGCGATTTGAAAATCTTTCATTTAAACTTGGCAAGCGAAATACATAACCCAGATTTGTATAAAGCATGATCCGCTTTTGAGATATGCTACTAACGATTGACCCTGTGAACATTGAGCTTGATTCATCCCAGATCTCCGTATCCATAATTTCATCTACGGACGAATCAGGTGTATCAGAAATAAGATGCTTGCTTAAAACTATCTTTACATCCTTCAATTGGATACCTTGGTATATTTCTGGTTGAACCAATTCAAATGATCCAGTGAAAATGGAATTAACTCTTTTTGTAATAAAAGTTAAACTATCGATAACCCAGTTTGACGATAAATAATTAGTTTCTCCATTAAATTTGAACATTGCACTCCGAATGGGTTTTTCAAAAGAAAAACCTAAACCATTATTCAAATCTTCCTTATTGATGGTATCAGAGCTAGTGGACTCACTGCCCAAATTATTTTGAATTAATCCAAAAAAAATGATCTCGCCCCCAATTGGACTTGAATGAATCATTTTCCCGATAATGTTTTCCATATCAATCGATACAGAATTGCCGGTTCGATCATTTTGGAATTGTTTCCCATTCTTAAATCCCATAAATCGAAATTCAAGGTTATGACCATTCTTAATGCCAATATGTCCAAACTGTCGCTGATGACTCGTTGTTATTTCAGGTTTCTCTGCATCAACATAAATTTGTGAAAATTGCCCTTCACCTATGCCACCATTCAATGAGACTCGTGAAGAGCCTATGGACCCAAACCCATCAAATCCACCGTAGTTGTATGTTCCGAATTGTTGGGTAAATGATGCGCTAGAACCATAAGTTAATTTTGGTATAAAATTAATAGTACCGGATGATGATAATGCTTTTTCATGTCCACCTTTTACCAGTTCTATACCGGATAACCCCGATGTTGAAAAAATAGACAGATCCAATAATGGGTCGCCTAAGGTATTTATGCGAATTCCGTCGTATAGATAGATCATTTCTTCATGTGCTGAAGCACGAACTGAAATTGACTTTTGTCCATTCATCGTTTCATTCATAATGATAGATTGCTCGGAGAATAATGCATCCCCAATATCAACAAATCCTCTGACAGCCATTTCTTCTGTATCCAGGATAATGACGCTATTTTTCGTTTCAAATGGACTAAACTGTTCTCGCCCTGCCCCTGTGACATCTAATGGTTTCATTTCGAGAACTTTTGGCGTTAAAGTCACGCTTGTGCCATTTTTGAAAAGAATGGCATCTAATGTTTCCTGTTCGTATCCTATATGATCTAGCATTATTTGTCGGTCACCGATGGGAATTTCAAAAGTAAATTCACCCTTATCATCCGTTTGAGTACCAGTATTAGATGGTTTCGACACAACATTCACATTGAATAGAGGATCTCCCTTCTCATCATTAACATTCCCTTGGATAGGTTTAGATTGGGATACGACAATATTTGAGAAAAAAAGTATAATTGAAAAATATTTCATCGAACAACGGCAAATTTTCCTATAAATGGATCTTGGCTAATACCATCCTTTTCCATTACATGAAAAATATAGAGTCCTGGGGCCACTTCCTGATTATTCACAGTTCTCATATCCCACCATGCATTGCCGGAACTTTCACTTTCATGTTCAATAGTACTTACATGTTCGCCGGTAATGGTGAATATTTTGATAGTACAACTTTTCGTCAAATTAGTAAAGCGAATCTGTCTTAAATGTTTTGTTTCTTGGAATTTTGATCTTACGAAATAAGGATTTGGTACAACACCAACATGATTCAAATTTGTTTCAGGTGTAACACCAGGGTAAGTCTGGACAAAATTTCGATCTAAAATAGTTGTCCCTTTTGAATTTTGGATAGAAGCATAACCATCCGGGTCTGCCCATTTATCTGGATTTGAAAAATTTGTATCGATCACAGTTTCATACTGACCAACACCTACTTGATTGTAAGTTATATTATAAGGTGGCTCCACGCCCATATCATAGGCCACAACAGAGTAGGTATACTCCACGCCGTTAGTCACTGAATCATCTTCATACATGTACCAAAATGTGTCGCTTTCAACCACATAGGGCTCGCTCAGGCGGATCATATCAAAACCCGTGTCTTCTCCAAGGCTAAACCATGGAAAGTATGGATCTTGCCCTTTAATAGAATGCCCGCGAATCCCATCTGATTCACAGTTTTCATCTATTTGATAAATACAATGTAAAGAATCCATTTCTGCAGAAAGATCAAATTGTTTAAAAGGACGCCACCCAACAAAAATACCATCCGTATCGTAGATCATATCATTTGCCGATCCCCAAGTCTCTCCGCCATCCAAACTCCTATATATTTTGTATCCTTCAAAATCCGCATAACTGGTTACAACATCTATCGAAGATTCTGCAATATTATTCCAATACAACTTAACTTTTTCGTATTCGGGTACTGCATGCACTGTGGGGCGAGTTGGTGGTGTGAACCCTTGGTATCGTGAATTATACATGACTTGCGCAAATTTGGCATTGCTGATTAAATCATCTTCATCCTGGCCAAAGATAATACAAAAAGAAAAGGGAACTTCACGACCCACAGGTAGATCAAAAGGGCCGCAGTTCATAAGAATAAGTGGATCAACACCATCAGGTGGTCTTTGAAATAGGGGCTCTTCCTCTATTCCTTCCAAGGAATCAAAGTGCGGATTAAGTTCAGAGCCCAAATCTGTCCCAGGATGGTCCGTGTGGAAATGCCAGGCGTTTTCATTATCACTCAAATTTGCTGTATCTCCAACCATGAGTTTATAGAATAGTTCTTCCTTATTCCTAGCTTGAGGACATCCAGGTGTTCCCGCATAGCAATCTCCAGAGAGACTTTCAGGGTGGGTCACACCAGGGCGGGCATACCAATCCAACCAGTGCCAATCTGTCATTTTTAATGGTTCACCTGGAAAAATGTCAATTGTGCCATCATTATCCAAATCTACAGGCACAGTTGCCCTTGGAGAATCCAGTAATTGTGTAGCAACTAATCCAAATTCATTTCCTGGATTTGGTGTGTTTGGATCCATGGCATACCCATATGCACCGGAAGAGACACCATCATAGTCTCCAATCATGGCCATACTGATTAATAAGCGTTCATGGTTGATCTCGAAGATCTCCCAATAATATTTCATAAAATCATCTGCGCTGCTCCAATAGCTGTAATTTCCATATTTATCACCAGTCAAAATGACTCCATCCATCCAAAAACCTAGAGTTAATCCTTTGTAATTAAAACCTTTACCACGATTCAGTTTTGTTCCATCCGGCATAATCATACCTTCCCCACATTTCTGGTTTCCCTGATCATCCAAAATTGGTTCTCCATATTCGTCTTCAGCACACCAATCCCCACTTTCGTTACGTACTTTTACGGTGACAAACAATATATCTTCTGCATAAGAAACACCATAAGAATGTGCGGTAGACATGACCCGTAATCCCATGGGATACCCAGTTTGATTATATTCATTATTGGTATTCACCTGATTGCCACGATGAGCCCAACGATCATCAAATTCCATATAGACATCCATATCAGATACAAATCTACCCGGCACTTTCTCCCAACAATTTGGATCTTTCCGTGAATTTGAACATCCGGGTAGATTAATATTATAATCCTGTGCCCACCATCCCGGCCAATAAGGTTCATATTTACCCGTAGTATTATTTACCTTTTTCGGCCAAGTTTGGGAATATCCGGAGTGAGCTAGCAATGGGTATGTATCCCCTGGGTCGGTCACATACGTGTTTCCAAATAAATCACCAGCAGATACATCCGTATTATGAGAATTAATCCTTGCCATGGATACGGGCTGCCAATCCGTGTTATAAGAAGGAGAATAAAAGGTTAAACAGGATTCCGCGGTATTGGCGCCATAATAAAAATAACGATCATCCTTTGTCCATTCTTCCTGATCTGGGCCATAATCGTAAAGATCAAATTGATCTTCTCGACTGATAAGATCAGGTCTCAATGCCCAAGGATAGATAAATCCAATCCTGGAACTTGATCTATTTGGATCAACTTCTCCAAAAGTGCTTATGTATAATTGTTTTTGTTCATCATCCAGGCACCATTGATAGGAATCTGTAATTTGATCCTTGGACAATTTTCTTGAAATACTGTCCGGCTCCCACCGCCCAAAGTCATTATCAGCATCGAATAATATCCCAACAAAATTTGTATCTCCTTCAAAATACCAAGCATCATAACCATCTTGGGATTCCCAAATACTGTATTTAGGAAATCCTTCATCATCCACAATGGTTTCTGTAATTCCCCAAGAATAGTTTGATGTGTAAGATTGTCCTGGAATACCAGCCAGAAATGAAACTTCATAAAGGTAGGCAAAATCTCCCCAGGCACCATTGGGATTAACTTCAATGTCAATGTAATTCCCATAGTTAGCCAGAGCAGTTTGGGCTTTACCTTGGATAAGATAGCCCTTTGCACGGTCATTCATTGGGTTTGTGGGAAAGGGATAATCCCCGATTCTGGCAGAATAGTTTTGATTGAATGGATCTACTAAAGACTCAATAGAAGGTCGACCACGATGATTGGCTTGTACAATTGTTAGCCAAGAAAGTAGAAAATAAAAAAGTAGTGAGCGATACATCCGCCAAGTTTACAAATAGATTAGTATTTTTTCTGGACTATTTCCCGACAATAAATACTGCATTCCCGAACAGGAGTTTTCCATTGTACCAAAAAGATCGGAATAAAGGATTATCTGCGATATAAATTATCCTACCGCTATTCGCTTCATACACACCAAACATGAGATTATTCTTTATTTTCTTCTTGATGCGGTTACCCATGAATCCAGCAATATGTGAATCAGGATCTTTTAATATTCCCACATTCCACCCTTTAGGTAATAAAGGATAAAGTGTTTTCTCCAATCTGAGTGCAAAATACTGTTCATCATACCCAAAAGCCAAAGGGTGAGTTTTATCCATGTCAATTTTGACGATGGATCCGTAAGAATTATCAATTAGCTTGTCGCGCGATTTATTTCCATACTTTTTAA
This sequence comes from uncultured bacterium, assembly GCA_964648395.1. Taxonomy (GTDB): domain Bacteria; phylum Fidelibacterota; class Marinisomatia; order Marinisomatales; family UBA1611. The sequence goes on from CAZYLQ010000005.1 coordinate 30,756, forward strand.
CTCGCTCACCCAATTTTTCTTTTTCATCTTTTTTCTTTGCTTCTTTTTTTGCCGCTTCAGATTCGTATTTAACAAGTCCATAGCCTTTTTGATCTACAAATTTTTCCATGGCGGAACCAATGATAACGAGCCGGCCACCCCTGTTCACCCATTGAATTAACTCCGATGGTGGTGATTTCTTGATCAGGCTCGAAGCTTTTGTTTCTTTTTTTAATTTTTCATCGGCAGCGACCTCTGTTTTTAAAAATCCATAACTCCCACTGGGTAATATCAAAACGTCCAGTTTATCAAAAGGGATTGATTTAAAATCTGATGATTTGAAAATCGAAACGGGATAGCCGATTTGCTTTTCAAAATAATGCCAAATTTCCCCAAAATTCCCGCTGGAAACTCCATCACCGGCCAACAACCCTACCCTGGGTGGTTTAACCACACGGAAATAGGATGATCCCAGATCTTTTCCGCTATCAGCTTTCCCGGATAGGGTACTGACTGAAAATGGGTTATGACTCTTCTGAGCTTTTTGGACTATCTGATACAATTTGTCACCCAAATGCTCATTACCGCGGGGAGAGATAAACAAAGCACCAGGTTTAAATGAATGACTCTCAATTGAAAATGGTTTCTCTGCCACACGAACGATAACCTTCTGTTTCATAATCTCAGCTAAAAATTTTAGGGAGTTAACAGTTCCCCATTCCACGATAATCCCATAATAACCTTCTTTGAAAGATATTGTGGATATTTGCTGCACTACTTTTGCCGGATTTCCTATTTTGATTTCATCTTTTACTGCAAAAGCATTCAGACCAAAAACGTAGGGTAATGACCAGGCAGTAATATCATAGGTCATGGTGTCTGATAAAAAAGTTTTGGGTTCGAACAATGTCTGGGCCAAAACAGAGCAATTCTGTTTTGAAGGAATAATGATATCATCCTGTTCAATGGTATAGGATTGATTTTTATTTGATTGATAATGGAAAGCGTCATTAACTATTTTTCCTGTTGAGAAAGGGTAGAAATATTCAATACCATTCGCATCCAGCATTTTAAATAATTCCTGTTTCCGATGTTCGTGATTTCCAGATGCAGTGATAATAAAATTCTTATACTCACCATCAGGGTCAGAATTTGCCTTCTTATAAAAATCCTGAAATTCCTGTATGACCTTTTCAGAGTTGTTATATGTTGCTTCCACTGTAGCCAACCCTGTCCAATAATGATGATTTAATCTCTCTTTTAAGGTGAGTGTGTCTGTATCGGATGTTATTACTGCAACCCCGCCGGCGCCACTGCCACCTTTTTCATAGGTCATACCTACGGCACCTTTGTATATGGGATAAGTGTCACCATAACCGGGGTACAACAGATCAAATTCTTCGTTCCGAAAGTAAAGCAATTGACGTTCATCAAAATATTTTGCGTTATTATCACCAATAATAGCTTGAAATTCTCTTTGCCAAGGCGTAATCAATTCATGATACGGTTCAACAGCCGGGGCGAAATAATAAGGATCATTATAGGATTGCTCATGATAGTCCACATGAATGTGTGGCAACCATTGATTATATAATTTAAGGCGTTGTTGAGACTCCTGCTGGCTTTGCCATACCCAATCCCGATTCAAGTCATGATAATAATGGTTGGTCCGTCCACCAGGCCATGGTTCTCGGTGTTCTCTTGTTGTGGCATCTACATCGGGAATTAAGTTCCCTGTCATGCGGTGAAAATTTGCATAGCGGTCTCGTCCATCAGGATTAATACAAGGATCAATCATCAATACGACTTTCTCTAACCATTTCAGTTGCTCAACATTGTTCGTGTCAGCAAATGTATGTAGAGTTTTGATGGCTGCTTCCATAGAACTGGATTCATTCCCATGCACCGAATAACTCAACCAAACAACAGATAAAGGATTATCCGTTTTTTCACCTTCCATTAATCCCGATGTAATTAAATGATTCGTCCTGATTGATTCCACAGATTCTTTATTATTTGGGTGCGTGATTACGGAGACAATAAGTGGACGACCTTCATAGGTTTCACCGTAAGTAATCAATTCAATATTTTTTGAAACAGTTGATACATGTTCAAAATAATCCACAGCGTCATGATGAAAGGTGAATTTATCACCTAATTCATAACCCAGGAATTGAGATGGTGATTGTAGAGTGGTACCGCCAAATATTATTGTCAAATTAAATAAGGGTAATAAAAACAGTTTTATATTTTTCATATTCAATATTAAGATATTAGAGTTAGTAATTAAAACTTAAGAAGAAATGTGACATCTTTTTCGCACGAGAAACTTAAAACAAAAAACCCCAATAAAATTGGGGATTTATTTTTTTGAATATTTTAGAGGAATTTTATTATACAGGAGATGGAATCCGATTGAAGGAGAACTCGACTTTGGCTTTTGCGATTTCTCCACCAATCTCTAATACAGGATATGCAAGAAAATTGATTGGACCGGAAGTTGGGCCAGGTTCAACCACAAGATCGCGTCCATGACTAAACTCTATGCGGTTTGCTGGATTATGCCCAAAGTAATATGTAGACAGCGCTGAACACTTGTCGCCCTCACTGATATCAATAGGCCACCAATTTCCATCAGTATAAAATTCTGCCCAACAATGATATCCATCAATGCCACCATCGTTTCGTGATGAAGGAATAGATGCACCTATTGCAAAACGTGCAGGGATATCAACGGAACGAGCTAATGCAATAAAGTAGGAATGAAAATCTGTACAATTGCCTGACTTTACATCACAAGCATAAACGGCATCGCCCTTGCCCCATCCTTCACCATATTTTATATATTTCATGCGGTCAATTGTATGATCATACAAAGCTCGAGCTTTAGCAAGGTTACCTAGTTTACCTTCTACAACATTTTTTGCAATTTGGCTAAATTCATTACTGGATGGAACCATACGATTTGGACGTAAATATTTTTTTGGATCTACGGATTTATCTTCGTAAACACCTTTTTCTCGACGATTCACTAAATAACATATTTCAATAATTTCTCCTCCATTTTCAGGATTTAATTCCATGAAATATATTTTATTACCATATTCATTGTCTTCGAGTATTTCGTACGATACTGGAGATTTAAAATATTTCAATTCTACCGTTTGATATTCATCGGAGACTGGTAATGGAATCCACACGCGGCTAGTTTCGTTAATCTCTGGTAAAGTAGTTCGATAAGTAAATTCGAATCGGTCCTTATCTTTAATGACTCCTAAAAGTTCTGGTGAAGCATTATCCGAAGGAACACGATGCCAGGTTTTATCCTGTTTCTGTTCCCACAAATATAGAGGCTGACCATTGGTCTTATGAACAGTGGTTTCTGTAATAGTCATATCACCAGGATTGCCAGAAAGGAAAAAATCTACATCATAAACAAAACCATCTGTACTTGCAAGATCAACGCAGGCAAAGTGTCGTTGCGGTCCTAGATTGGCAAGATATTCTGTGTGAACACGCACCAGTTTTAGATTGAGCATCTCATCATTAAATAACATCTTGAAATAGCCGTCACCCAACTTGGTCTGTTCCTCGATATGTTTCTCAATGCCCACCTGGATGTCTGCGGTTACAACATTCGGTACATCATCAGATGCACTCTGTGCTTTTTCACAGGCAGTAAATACAGTGCAGCCTACGAAAGCTGCCAGGATTATTTTACGCCAAGTCATTACAAACGGTTCAACCAGGATTCTAACCACAATCGAAACGATGTGTTATTATATTGATGGTGGAAAATTATTATTTAATTGTCATCAGATGGATGTTCACTTGATGATTTATTATCCGTAGGATGTTCAGGATGCTCACTTGATGATTTTTTATCTGAAGGATGCTCAGGGTGCTCACTTGATTCTTTCTTATCCGCAGGATGTTCGTTAGATGTCTGCTCCGTGGCCTGTTTTTCAGACTTTTTACCTTTCGTTCCACAACCTGCTAGGTTCAGCAAGACTATGGCACAAATCATAATCGGCAAAAATATGTTTTTTAATATATTCATGTTTCTTTTCTCCTTTTATTCAAGACTGTTGGTACCCGGAGCCGGACTCGAACCGGCACGTCCTTACGGACAATGGATTTTAAGTCCATAGTGTCTACCAATTCCACCACCCGGGCTTAAATAAAAGAGGCGTCGGCCGGATTCGAACCGGCGAATAACGGTTTTGCAAACCGGCCCCTTAGACCGCTTGGGTACGACGCCATAATATCTGTTAAATTGTCAAAATACGCGGCGGAATTTACTTTATGAATTCTGGCATTCAATTCACCTTTTT
>CAZYLQ010000006.1:0-34382 GCA_964648395.1 uncultured bacterium
ATTTACCAAGATTGATACAAAAAATTCAGACTGAAAATCGGACAGTTGTTTGGTCCTGTGATCCGATGCATGGGAATACAATGAAAAGTAGCAATGGTATCAAAACTCGACCGTTTGATCAAATTATTGATGAATTAAAACAAAATATCCAGATCCACAAATCGGAAGGGTCTCGTATAGGCGGAATCCATTTAGAAATGACGGGACAAAATGTGACCGAATGTACAGGCGGCCTGGATGATATTTCAGAAGCAGATTTGACTGACCGATATCGCACCCATTGTGATCCACGCCTGAATGCAAACCAAGCCATTGAACTGGCATTTTTAATCGCAGATGAACTAAAGCAGAATGGTCATTAAAGGAACGTTAACATTCTCAGGTGATAAATCGATATCCCATCGTGCACTTATGTTTTCTGCATTGGCAGATGGAGAGTCGCGGATATCCAATTTGTCCACCGGCGCTGATGTACAATCTACTCGAAAATGTTTAGAAGCCTGTGGCATTGAAATAAGGGATGAAGGAAATGAAGTGGTTGTGAATGGTGGAAAATTATCCGACCCAATAGATTCTTTGGATTGCGGCAACTCCGGTACCACAACTCGTCTACTTTTAGGATTAATGGCAGGGCAAGGAATTAATGCCACATTTATCGGAGATGATTCTCTTTCTTCTCGTCCAATGAATCGTATTATGGATCCACTTTACCAAATGGGGTTGAAGTCCGAAAGTAATGATGGCAAATTGCCCATCACTATTCGTAAAAGTGAATTGAATGGAATTCAATATAAGTCTCCCGTTGCAAGCGCCCAGGTGAAATCCGCTGTACTTTTGGCGGGACTTGGAGCAAGTGGCGAAACATCAATCACCGAACCAATTTTATCTCGTAATCACACAGAAAAAATGTTATCCGGGCTGGGAGCGAATCTTTCCACCGAAGGACTAGCCGCCACCGTTTCCAGTATGACTTCCCCCCTTTCGGCTTTTGATTTGGCTGTTCCCGGTGATCCATCCACGGCCGCATTTTTTGCCGCTTCTGCAGCGTTGGTACCTAACTCTGAATTGGTTTTAACTCGTATTTTAGTTAATCCAACCCGCACAGGATTTTTTACTGCATTAGAAAAAATGGGTGTTGCAATGGAGCGCTTAAATCTATGGGATGAAGCTGGTGAACTCATAGGCAATTTGAAAATATGTCACCAATCATTAAAAGGAATTTTAATTGATAAAAATGATGTCCCAGGTTTAATTGATGAATTACCCATCATTGCAGTTCTTGCTACTCAAGCAAATGGAAGAACAGAAGTATGTGGCGCCGAAGAATTACGTATTAAGGAATGTGACCGAATCCATGCGGTGTGTAAAAACCTAAAAAAAATGGGTGCTGATATTCAAGAATTGCAAGATGGATTTATCATTAATGGCCCAACACCATTAAAAGGTACGGATATTGAAACATTCCATGACCACCGTATCGCCATGGCATTTACTATTGCCGGACTTGTGACTAATGGTGATGTTATTTTGGATCATTCTGAATGCGCATCTATCTCTTTCCCAGAATTTTATGATGTATTGGAAAATTTAAAACAGTGAAACAATTCGCTGTCATCGGAGATCCCATTGCTCATAGCCTGAGTCCTATTCTTCATCAAGAAGTATATCGACAACTTGATCTAGATGCATCATTTGAAAAAATCCATCTGATGCCAAATGCGCTTCACTCATTTATGAATATAAATGAATTGGACGGCTTCAATGTTACCATCCCCTATAAACAATCCATCATACCATTTTTAGATGAATTGGATGAATCTGCACAAACCATCGGTGCTGTAAATTGTGTTCATGATGGAAAAGGATACAATACAGATTGGATCGGGTTCACCAAGGCTATGGAACAAAACGGTATCTCATTAAATGGAAAAGATTATATAATCTTGGGATCCGGTGGCGCGGCGCGAGCGATTGCTTTTGGATTGGTGAAATTCGGTGCTAAATCCATTTCAATTAAGAATCGTACGCAATCCAAAGCTGATCAATTGTTAGATTGGATCAATTCCATCTTTCCAAATAATAATTCGAGTGAAAATTCAGATGTCATTATTAATTGCACACCATTAGGGATGTGGCCAGATACAGAATCCATGCCAGATTTGGAAATCAAAAAAGGACACATTCTAGCCGACACCATTTACAATCCACTGGAAACAAAATGGCTGAAAACCGGGGAGGGAAGGGGTGCAAAGACCATTGGCGGTCTGGATATGTTCATAAATCAAGGATTGGCATCAGCCGATATTTGGTTTGGTGAAAAAATATCAGAAAAAATTAAATTGGAACCAATTAAAAAGGTATTAAAATCAGAATTATGTTAACACGACTCAAATTTCTAACAGCGGGTGAATCACACGGCCAGGGCCTTTTAGGTATTTTAGATGGCATGCCGGCGGGATTGGAAATATCCGAAGAATATATTGGTGTTCACTTGGCACGACGTCAAATGGGCCACGGCCGTGGTGGCCGAATGAAAATTGAAAAAGATTTCGGTGAAATTTGGTGTGGTGTTAGACATGGTAAAACACTTGGTGCACCGGTGGGTATTCTTGTCCGAAATAAAGATTGGGAAAACTGGACAAAAAAAATGTCCGTCTCTCCTGTGGATGATAAAATCCGAAATGTGACACTCCCCCGCCCCGGACATGCTGATTTGGCAGGTGTCCAAAAATATGGATTTGATGATATTCGCAATGTATTGGAACGGTCCAGCGCCCGAGAAACAACCATGCGTGTTGCACTTGGTTCTATCTGCAGAAAATTATTAGAAGATGTTGGAATTGAAGTGGGCAGCCGCGTGATTGAAATCCATGACGTTAAGGATGAAAACCCAATCCCTGATGGCGTTTCACCAAACCAATTAAGTAAAATTGCAGACGCATCTCCCGTCCGTTGTTTGGACAAAGATGGCGAAGCGGCTATGATGCAAACTATTGATGACGCCAAAAAAGACGGTGATTCGGTTGGCGGTATTTTTGAAGTGATTGCCACCGGGTTGCCTTACGGTCTTGGCTCTCATACCCAGTGGGACCGGAAACTCCATACCCGCATTTCTGCCATGATGATGAGTGTAAATGCATTCAAAGGAATTGAAATCGGTGGTGGATTTGGCGGTGCGGAAAAATTTGGCAGTGAAGTCCATGATGAGATCGGTCATGATGGCAAAAAATTTATTCGGTATTCAAATAATGCCGGCGGAATAGAAGGGGGCATGAGCAACGCCCAACCCATTGTTTTGCGAATGGCCATGAAGCCCATCCCCACATTGATTAAACCACTTCGATCTGTGGATATACATTCCAAAGAAGCAAAAGATGCACACAAGGAACGAACCGATTCATGTGCTGTGCCTGCAGCATCCATCATTGCAGAAAGCATGTTATGTTTTGTCCTTGCTGATGCACTTCTGGAAAAATTTGGTGGTGATTCCATGGATCAACTCAGGGCGCATATGAGAGCCACAGCGAAATATTAATGAATATTTATTTAATAGGTATGATGGGATCTGGCAAATCAACGGTTGGAAAAACTTTATCTGAAAAAATGCACAAACCATTCATTGATTTAGACTCAGAGATAGAAAAGGGAACTGGGAAAAATATTTCAGAAATATTTGATATTGATGGAGAAGAGCAATTTCGTAAAATGGAAACCAAACAATTAAAACAATATTCTGAATCTATTGTAGCTTGTGGGGGAGGGATTGTATTAAAAGATGAGAACAGGGAGTTTATTAATGAAAATGGGTTTACCATTCTTTTAACAGCTTCAATGGAAGAATTATCGCACCGATTATCAGATTCGGGTAACAGACCTTTATTAGCCGATGATAATACGGAAGAGGCATTGACGAAGCTCTGGTTGGAACGACAACTGCATTATTTAAATACAGCAGATTTCACTATCGAAACTGATGGGAAAAATCCCAAACAATTAACAGAAGAAATTTTAGTACAGATAAATTCATGAAAACAATTCAAGTACATTTAGATGAAAGATCCTATTCTATCAATGTAGAATCAAGCATATTAAGAAAGCTCCCATCCATTCTTTCTGATCAGAATCATGGACAAAAATGGATCATTATTTCTCAATATAATTTGATGGAATTGATCGGATTCAATTTGATGTCTGACTTAAATAAAGCAGGATTTAAATGTGATTATATCACACTTCCTGTCGGCGAAGCGGCAAAAAGCATGAATGAATTCAGTCGTATCATCAGTCAGCTAATTGAAATGAAATGTGATCGTTCTACAACCATTCTATCTTTGGGTGGTGGTGTAGTAGGTGATGTAAGTGGGTTTGTTGCATCTTCCTTCATGCGCGGAATTCAATATTACCAGATCCCAACAACCCTTCTTGCCATGGTTGATTCTTCCATTGGCGGAAAAACTGGCATAAATATAGCTGAAGGGAAAAATCTAGTAGGATCCATATATCAACCACAAGGCGTGTTAATTGATCCGGATATTTTGGATTCACTCCCGCGTGAAGAGGTCATTGCGGGACTGGGTGAAGTAATTAAGTATGGTGCAATTCGCGATGAGAAATTCTTAAATAATATTTCCGAATGGCTGGATGATATTGATGCTTTCCCCTTTGCAAGGGCTGTGTTACGTGCTTGTGAAATAAAAGCAGAAATTGTTTCATTAGATGAACACGAAGGTGGGCTTCGCAAACTTTTAAATTTTGGTCATACAGTTGGTCATGCACTTGAAGCACATTTAGGATATGGAAAGATTCGCCATGGAGAAGCCGTTGCCCTTGGTATGAAGTGCGCTGGATGGGTTTCTAATAAAATGGGTTTTATGAGTCTCGATGAAAATAAATCTCTGAATAATACCATTGATAAACTTTCCTTGCCAAAGGTATCTAAAGTGAATCCAAATACAATTCTTTCTTATGTAAAAAAAGATAAAAAGATGAGAAATGGCATTCTTCATTTCGTAGTTTTAAATACACTTGGGGAAGGTAATACATGTGATTCTGTTCCTGATAATCTTATCAAAGAGTCACTCAAAGTAATCCAATGAAAATACTAGTGATTAATGGACCCAATCTGAATTTATTGGGGATTCGGGAACCAGATATTTATGGAATAGAAACTTTAGAAGATATTAGGCATTGGCTAGATAGACAACCAGACGCAAATGGTCATGATATTACCTGGTTCCAATCTAATCATGAAGGTGATCTTATTGATCAAATTCAATCAACCATCAGTTTATTTGATGGCATAATTATAAATCCCGGTGCGTTGACACATTATTCCTTTGCTATCCGTGATGCGATTGCATCTGTAAATACTCCAACTGTTGAAGTGCATTTAAGTGATATTAATTCTAGAGAAGAATTCAGGAGAGTGTCCGTCATCAAGGATGAATGTATTTCACAAATATCCGGCCTAGGAAAGCAGGGATATCTAGAAGCTGTAAAAACTTTAGTAAACCACCTTTAGGTACAATTTCTACTCATATTGAGGAGTTTTAATAAAATAGTATAATTAATTCAATTAAAAAAAGGCAGTTAACTGCCTTTTTTTAATATTAATGCTTTAGCTCCTGACCACTACGTCGGTTAGTTTTACGCTGATAGCCTTTTCTTTGATCAATGGTCTTTCGTTTATCAGTATCTACTATGACGTTATTTCCCTTTCTTCGATGTTCCGACCTTCTGTGACCATCTCTTCGATCATTGCTACTTCTTGAAGCTGCACTTTTTTCTCTGTGTTCTTCCATAAGTTACTACTCCTATTCAACTAAATGATAACCACAATATATAAACAAAAAGTGCAGTAAAACTGCCCTTGTATTAATCTCTTCTTTCTTTTGCAGAACGACGACTATTTTCTCGACGATCTTCATCTCTCCGTTCATCATCGTCTCTTTTGTCAAGCTGGACATGATGGTTATTTGTACGTCTAGCTTCTTCTTCTCGTCTTACTGCTTCTCTTTGATCATCAGCGCGGCGATCATCAGAATCACGTTTATTATCAGCCACAATTATTTCCAATTCTTATAAAGATAACCCCGGCATGAAACCGGGGTTATCATGAAGTTATGCTGGGAATGATTTAAGCAATTAAATCGACAAAAAGAGTAGAATCTGTTTTAACGAGATTTACCTTATCTGTCATATCCAATGCACTCACCGCCTTTTCAACCATTGCCATTTCGTTATCGTGAATGAAATCATCCGCGCGTGCGATGTAAGCAAGGTTTTTGACTACTTTGAAACGATCCTCATCGGATGAGAACATCCCCTTGAGGGCTTCCAAAGATGCGCCATATTGGTTAGTACGAGCTGACTCATCACCGAGATCGATAAATTTATCGATTACTTCGGCTTCCATTGCGTTGTACGCATCGTCGGATACATCCGGCAACATCACTTTGACATTGCCACGCATGGCTTCTTTTTCTGATTCGTCCACTTCTCCATCTGCTAAAAATGATACACAGACGAATGCATAAACTAAATCGTGATGTTGACTCCAGTTTGCCATAAAATCCTCTTATATTATTCGTTTTGGGTAATGGTTATTGTTTATTGTCTAGCCTCTAAATACAAACATATGTTATTATGGGACTAGATATACTGAAAAATTATGATTTGTAATCTCAAAGGTCAAGATTTCTGCAAAATAACATTTAATTTATTTTTCACATAGATTATTGTTATAATTCACTCTCCATTGTAGTTTTTCTTTTCTATTCTAACCAAAGGATTAAACAAAGTGAACCATATTTTTCATCATAGCACCCATATTCTACTAACCGCCGGCTTATCAAATAAACCCAATTAAAATAAATTTATTCTATGGAAAAATTCTACACTACCCTCGTAAAGCTCAATAGTTTACAGTTCAAATACCGAACCTTAATAACTTTTGCAATAGTTCTAATCGTTATTTTGGCTTCGGATGTCCTCTTTAACGTCTTTTTTCCATCCATAGTTAATTTTCTCGAAAGTCAATTCAGTATTGTATTATCAGATCACGAGAGTATTGATCTAGGTTTCGCACCTGAAATATGGGGTGGTGTTCTGGCTATGGTATTAGGAACATTAATTATTGTGGTTGCTATTGCCGCAGAGTCATCCCCAAAACTGATGGATCTATTTGTGAAAGACTGGTTGAGTTTAATCTACGTTTGGTTTTTAATCCTATCATCTCTTCATGCAACCGTAATCATGTTTTATGTGGAACCTCTAAATCGAGTTTCCAGCATAGTCCTTAATACCTATGTTTATTTATTTCTAGCGTCTGTTTTTACACTTCCGTACATTTTTTATATTCTACTTTATTCCAAAACAAGCAATGTGGTTACAACCATTTCAGGAATTATTAAATCATTTATATTTAATTTGAAAAAACCATCTATCCATTCAGCAATGAATAATAGCATGGAAGTTATTGAAGAATATCAAAAAGAGATCATGGGTTCCTTAGATCAGTTGGATGATCTACTTGCATTTACACAATTCAAAGAGACTCAAACAGAAATTATTCGAGAAATCAGTACAATTATCCAAACTTATATTCGCAATAAACCAGAATTTAATGCTCAGTTTTTTCATCTCACTCCTACGATAAAAGACAATGCAACTTTCCGTACCTATACCAAAACCCAGTACGAGGAAATGGCTAATTCATTGACTTTTTATGAGGTAAAAGTCTTCAGGCTTTTGGGTAATTCTTATATAAAAATGATTGAAAATGACCGCTTTGATATTGCATCCCTAATTCCTGCCGAGTTGGTTGATATTGGCAAAACCTGTTTGGAAATGAATGATAATACAATCTTGGAAAATGTGAATATCCGATTTAATACACTTTTCAGGTTTGCAATAAAACATGCTTATAAGAATAATGAACCAAGAAATTTATACAATTTGTCCTTTCATTATTCGAATATGATCCAGGAATACGTAAAAGCCGATCGGGTAGATATGGCCACGTATTGTTATGATAAATTTAAATTTTACGCCAATGATATTTATAAGAATGCTGAAGGGAACCCATCTCTTTATTTTATTGTGGACACATTAACGTTTGAATTAAGAAAGTGCCAGGTTCTGATCCATGAAAAAGGATGGAGCGATGACGAACAAATGAATCTTTTGAAAATGATACTTCAGTTGGATAAACCACCTGGTTATTCTAAAGACAGTGTAGATAAAGGCATCTTAGGTGGCAATAACGGGACAAGAAGAATCCAAATTGGATTAGCGCTGTTTTATTTGTCTGTGGATAAAAAGGATTTCGCCATAGCTATTGCGGAAGATTATCTGGATGACCTAGCTTATTTCGACGAGAAATCCTTCAAAGCAAACGCAAATACGCAATGTTTTTTATTATCGATTTTTGGGCCAACTTTCTGGGAAGACACTGATCGGGGAAATCTCAATATCTATTTTGCACCAGAAAAAGATCAGTTAGATCCATTTAAGGAACTCCTTTTTGAATTAATGGATAATCGGTTAGAAGCCCTTGAACGTGATGTCCAATTTTTAACGCTTGAAGTGGACAAACTAATGCAAAGACGCCAACGCCAAGATGGCTATTTGAATGATGTAGACAAAGAACGTATGGAAGATCTACAGCGTAAAATATCTGCCCGGGAAAAATCTGATGATGAAAAGCCGATAGAATGGCTAATGGATCACGATATTCTTTATACCCTTCTTTGCATTTCCTTTTTCGCTGATCAAGAAATTGATGAATCGGAAAAGGGGGTTATTTTTGAAAGTTTCGGGAAATTCGTTAAAGATGTGACAAATGAAAGTTTTAACTCTGATTTTGGATTAGCAACCGAAAAATTTATTGGACTAGAAAATGAAGAATCAAGGCAAAAGCAGTATGAACATTCATTAATGAATATTAAAAATTCTGAAGAAACTGATTCGGATCAATTGCTACAACTACTCCATGCATTTGTTGAAATTGCTAATGCAGATGAATTCATTCATGAAAATGAATTATTACTTATACAAAATGCAGTAGCCATATGGGAATTAGGTGTGGAAATCAATAAACCAAAATCAGGTGATCGATTAGAAATCCAAAAATAAGAATTATCCTGTAATCGATAGTATTAACCGAGTAAAGCTATTAACAATAATTTTTTTAACGGGTCAGGGCAAAAAAGAATGCTTGGGTCAGGTTAGATATATCCCCGCTGGCTGTTGCCAGGTTTTGCACCGCTGATTTTGCAACTTCAAAATAAACAGAACCACCAATTTCTGGGTTATCTTTGACAATATTTGAAAAATCTTCTAGTGTGAGAATTCCATATTTTACGGGAGTCATTGCATGAACATGAGCCGTTCGAATTGCATCGTCTAAGACAAGCGAAAATTCACCAATTCCAAATGCAGGAGCCTCAACAACAAATACAGTTGGTTCTGTAATCGGATCTGAAGCGGGTGGCGGATCCGTTGTTTCCAGCCTTATAATAGGCTTCCTGGATGTGGTAATACCACTAGCAGTTTTCACCATCATATTTTTTGAAACTTCAACCTGCCCTTGGAAAACTAGAACCATGGTATCGCCTGTGTCACCTTCTGTGAGTAATTGGTCTTTAGGCTGGCATTCCTGAATTTCAACCACAGAAGCAATCTTTTCGCACATGCCTTTTGGCACTTTACTGAAATGATTAATCTTTTGAATTTGTTCTGCTGTAGGATTCATAATTTACCTCAAGACCAATGCGCTATGTTTTTCATCAACTTTATAGTCATCTGGTGGGTTAATCTCCACAACCACATGCTCATCACTGGTTAAATTAACACCAGCACCTTCCAACTGTTCCTTGATCATGCTACGTATAAGAGGGCTACCGCTTTCTCCCATTTGTTCATCCAAACTAAAACCGGCCTTTCGGATAGCGTATCCAACAAGAAGCCAATTGTATTTGAATTTATAAAAAGCAGATATCTTATTATGGGACTGTTTATTTAGACTTCTTGGGATTTTAACCTCCTGAAGGCCCTTGTCCTTTTCTTCTTGTAAAATCAAGTTATCAAAAAATTGCGGGACACCTGGGTCTGTTACATGTTTAGCCAATAGATGAGGCACATGATCATCGGGAATCACAATTTCGTTGGCATTGGCACGCTCAAGGTGAGAGACAGTTTCGGTATCCAATACATGAGCAATAACATTACAGGATTCAGAAATAGATTTCGCTGTCAAACATGTTAAGACCGTTTTATCCTCGTCGGGTTCCTCATGTGGTAATAGGCCAGAATTATCCGGTAGAATCATAAAAGTACCCGCTTTTTCCAAGAACGCTTTCCGTAACACAGATTCATGGGTAAAGTTTTCCGGGATGTGGTGGATATCGAGCCTTTCATATCCTGTTGTAGCACGTTGAATAATATCACGGTCTGTTACGTTAACCAATATAACAATATCGGTTGCATCAACGTTGGCATCAATTAGTTTTAAAATCGATGGAACATATGAATTCCATCCTGCAATGACCAAATGGCCGTTAAATTTACTTTCGTCCAAGGTATCATCTCCTGTTAGTCGTTTTGCAACCAATACGGATGCAACAGCACCGCCAAGTAATGTGACGACGCCAAAGTTTAAAAGCATGATTATAATTGTAAGAAATTTTCCTATATGGGTTACCGGACTCACATCACCGTAACCTACGGTAGTGAACGTAACAATCGACCACCAGAAAGTGTGGAAAAATGTATCCAGCCAATTCGGTTCATCTCCACCAAAAATAAATGTCTTTCCAACTTGACCCGACACACTTTCCTTAAACATATCATATTCAATCATTGTGAGTGCCGTGGTCGATATCAATATGAGTAAAATAGACCAGGAAGCATATCGTATAAGTTCATTTTCAGTATAGAAATCTTTTAATTTTTCTACTGAAACTAGGAATGGATGAGGTTTGTCATCCTTATGATGGTCCTCTTCCTCTTCAATTGCAATTGCTTCTAAGGCCTCTATCTCTGGAAGTTTATTTAGTTTATCATAGAGTTCCTTATTGGCATGAATCACTTCGTCCAATTCGGTCGTTGAAACGTCCGGGTCTTGAAATTGATCAGGTGATGCGTTATCGTTCATATATTCTTTTTTATGTTCTCCTGTCCTAAATCGAACAGATAATAACAAAAATACTATCGAATTATTTTAGAAATAGCAAACAGGAAGTTTAGAAATGATATTCTTGTATGGAATGTACATGAATCGTTTTATTTGATAACCGAATAGCCCTTACGGCTGCTTCCGCGCCTGATAAAGTTGTTATCGCAACAATACTTTTTTGAATACATGATCGACCAATGGATTCTTCATCATATCGAGCTCGAGCACCCATGGGAGTATTGATTACTAAGTCAATTTCATCATTCTTTATCCAGTCAACCACGTTGGGTCGACCTTCGCCTACTTTAAAAATAGATTCTACTTGGAGTCCATTTTGCATCAATTCCTTTGCAGTTCCTGAAGTTGCCACCAATTTGAAACCAATTTCATGGAGATCTCGGGCAATAGGAATCACATTCAACTTATCGGAATCATTGACAGAAAGAAAGACTGTTCCTGAATTTGGGATGTTATTCCCCGCACTGATGGATGCTCGACGAAAGGATTCTCCCAGTGTATTCGATATACCCATTACTTCACCGGTTGATTTCATTTCCGGACTTAGAAAAATGGATTCTTCCGGAAATTTATTAAACGGAAGTACCGCTTCTTTTACTGCCACATGATGGTTACAATCCCAAGCTTTTAACTCAAATTCAGACAGGTGCGCTCCTGTAGAGAGCTGAGAGGCAATCCGAGCCAATGGCATATTTGTAGCTTTGCTAACAAACGGGACTGTTCGGCTGGCTCTTGGATTCACTTCCAAAACATAAACTTGCCCATCCTTATAGGCGAACTGCAGATTAATTAATCCGATTACTTTTAATTCAAGTGCAAGTGCTGTGGTGATTCGGATAATTTCTTCCATAGCTTCTGTTGTGATTCTATACGGTGGCAAAACGCAGGCAGAATCTCCGGAATGAATACCGGCCTCCTCAATATGTTGCATGACAGCACCGATATGAACAGAATGACCATCGCACAATGCATCCACATCGAATTCAAAAGCATCTTCTAAAAATTCATCGATCAAAATCGGATGACCTTCTGTCACATCCGCATTCCGCGCAATATAGTTAATCAATTGTTCCTTGCCATAAACAATTTCCATAGCGCGGCCGCCCAACACATAACTTGGTCTGGCTAATACAGGAAATCCAATCCGGTCAGCAACCGTCACAACCTCATCTAAAGTGCGACCCGTCCCATATTCAAGGCAAACAACTTTGAGTTTTTTCAGAATATTTGCAAATTTTTCCCGATCTTCAGCCAGATCAATATTTTCAGGTGAAGTCCCCATGATGGGAACCCCGGCACTTTCTAATGCATTGGCAATCTTCAGTGGTGTTTGTCCACCAAACTGAACCAGAACACCATTAGGCTTTTCAAATTCAACAATATTTAACACATCTTCAAAGGTCACCGGCTCAAAATACAACCGATCTACCAAATCAAAATCGGTACTCACTGTTTCCGGATTACAATTCACCATGATTGTTTTATAGCCCTGATCTTTCAATCCAAACACGGCCTGAACACAGCAATAGTCAAACTCGATTCCCTGACCGATTCGATTGGGACCTCCTCCAAGAATAATTACCTTTTTCCCTTTTAAGGGTTTGATCTCATTTTCTTCATCATAAGTAGAATAGCAATAAGGGGTCTGAGCTTCAAATTCAGCTGCACAGGTATCTACTATTTTATAGGACGGTAAAATATTTTCTTTTTTCCGTAAGTTACGGATTTCTAACTCAGAATTTTTCCACAGTCTCCCAATTTGTTTATCGGAATAACCATTTTGTTTTAATTCCCGTAAAGAAACGGTATGGCGTGTCTCTACCAATAATTGTATCTGATACAAGAACCAAGGATCAATCCCGGTTACTTTATTCACACTTTGCACAGTTTGACCTTCCAAAAACGCTTGACGGACTTTTAATAATCTGAAAGATGTCGCATACCGTAATGTTGACATATCCAATGAACGTGCACGATTCACATCAGGGTCTCCTTCTGCGGGAGGGTTGGGCTCCAAACCATCTAAGCCTACTTCCAGAGATCGGAATGCTTTTTGCAACGATTCCCGGAATGTTCGCCCAATAGACATAACCTCACCTACGCTTTGCATTTGCACCCCCAAATGCCCGGATGCAGATGGAAACTTTTCAAAATTGAAACGAGGAACTTTTGTAACGATGTAATCGATAGTCGGCTCGAAGGCTGCTAATGTTTCCCCTGTGATTTCATTGGGGAGCTCATCCAGAATAAAACCTACTGCCAATTTTGCAGCCACTTTTGCAATAGGAAATCCGGTGGCTTTGGATGCCAAAGCCGATGATCGACTTACCCGAGGATTCATTTCAATTACAATCATTCTACCGTTTTCAGGGTTTACAGCAAATTGGACATTGGACCCGCCTGTTTCAACGCCAATGGTGCGCAAACATTGGATAGCCCAATTCCGCATTTTCTGGTATTCCTTATCTGATAAGGTCATGGCTGGTGCTACTGTAACTGAATCGCCCGTGTGAATTCCCATAGGATCAATATTTTCTATGGAACAAATAATGATAGCATTATCTGCGGTATCCCGAACCACTTCCAATTCAAACTCTTTCCAACCTAACAAGGATTCTTCCATTAAAACTTCCGTAATAGGACTGGCATTTAATCCGTTTTCGATCAATTCTTGAAATTCATCATAATTATAAGCAACTGATCCCCCGGTTCCTCCCATAGTAAAGGATGGACGAATAATAATGGGAAATTGCAAGTCTTGCAATTGCGATTCCGCTTCCTGCCAAGAATGGACAAACCCACCCTGAGCAGTTTCAATTCCAATAGTATCCATCGCTTCCTTAAATCGTTCGCGGTCTTCTGCTTTATCGATGGCATCCACTTGGGCGCCAATCAGTTGTACATTATATTTTTCTAAAATGCCCAGTTTGTGAAGGTCCATGGTAAGATTGAGTGCCGTTTGCCCTCCCACCGTTGGGAGAATGGCATCGGGCCTTTCTTTTTGAATAATCGCTTCAACATACGCTGGTGTAATAGGCTCAATATAAGTTGCATCTGCCAATTCAGGATCTGTCATGATAGTAGCAGGATTAGAATTCACCAGTATAACACGATATCCTTCTTCTTTTAAAGCACGAGTGGCTTGTGTACCAGAATAATCAAACTCGCAGGCTTGCCCAATCACGATGGGACCGGCACCAATAATTAAAATAGAATTTATGTCAGTGCGTTTAGGCAAAACTTATCCTACCACCAAGTTATAAATATGTGAAATACTTATAATATTTCTTCGTGACATAGAACCTTCGTGACTACTCATTTTTCATCATTTCAATAAACTGGTCAAATATATAGCGACTATCATGGGGGCCTGGACTGGATTCCGGATGGTATTGAACTGAAAACGCAGACAATTCTTTATAGCGAATTCCTTCTGATGTATTATCATTTAAATTGATATGAGTTTGCTCAATATTGGACGGGAGCGAATCTAATCCCACTGCAAAACCATGGTTTTGGCTGGTTATTTCTACTTTACCAGACTCTAAGTTTTTAACAGGATGGTTGCATCCTCGATGCCCGAATTTTAGCTTGAATGTTTTTCCTCCTAAGGCTAGGGCCAATATTTGATGCCCAAGGCAAATACCAAAAATAGGTTTTTTTCCCAATAATTTCTTTACTGTTTCAATTCCATATGTCACTGCTTCCGGATCTCCTGGTCCGTTACTTAAAAACACACCATCCGGATTGAAGTCCAATATTTCTTTAGACGTCACATGGGCAGGAAAAACAGTGACATTACATCCATGACTTTCTAGTAATCGAAGAATGTTATGTTTTATTCCAAAATCAATTGCAGCTACTTTGTATTGACCATTTTGTATTGTTGACCATAAATAGGAATCTTTACATGTTACTTTTTGAGCTAAATCTAATCCTGTCATGTTTGGCACTTGAGATAATTTTTTCTTAAGACTTTCGAGATTGGAGTCAATAGTAGAAATAATTCCATTCATAGCGCCATTATCTCGGATATGGCGTGTTAGTGCGCGAGTATCTATTTTTTGGATTCCAACAATGTTATGATCTTTTAAATAATCGCCAAGAGATTGTGTCGAACGCCAGTTAGATGGTATGGCTGTTTCTTCCTTAATGACAAACCCGGCGACTTGAATACGATCTGATTCATAATCATCGGGATTCACACCATAGTTTCCAATATGGGGGACCGTCATGGTAACAATCTGTTGACAATACGATGGGTCAGTCAGTATTTCCTGATAACCAGTCATCCCAGTATTGAAACAGACTTCACCTATTGTTTCCCCATCAGATCCAAATTGTTCCCCATAAAAAAAACGGCCGTCCTGTAATAAAAGAACGACCGTTTTAGAAATTTCCATATAAAAATTTCATAAGGATTTTAAATCCAAGTCCTGATCAGGCATGATTACAAATTTATTTAAGTAAAACAAGAACTTTGCAATTAGTGAGAAGTCCGAACTTTTTTTCTGCGGCACGGATGCGTTCTGCATCCAAATTAGAGATAGTCAAATTTATGTCATCATTGCTGGCGACAGCTTCTACCAAAAGAGGATTATTGCCCACTCTTCGACGAACATTTCCATCTTCCATGGAATGGGCATAGCCCATTGGACCGCGATTGACTGATCGTGACCGTGTATAATACCTTGGACCATAAACAAGCTTTTCATCTTCGTTAAATACTTTTGGCACCATAGCTGGAATATGATAAATATTTCTGGCATCAATGACAATTCCGGAAGTTCTTTCACTTTTGGGTGTTGCTGCTCGTGTCATTAAATAGGCTGACTGTGCAACCCCTTCGCTCATGTATCCGCTGGCATCAATGAGGATTTCTGCCAAGCCAGACATATTTATCGCCAAGGCAATTGCCACTTCATTTCGCTCAAGATATTCAATTTCTCCTTGTTGGTATGCACTACCCACCAGAGTTTCAATCCGGCTTTCAATCAACTGGTCGCTCACCATGATTTCACCAACTGTCCGACTGTCAAAATGGACTAATTTGATTAGGTCCAAGAGGTTTTCCCTGGCACGAGATCTAGCTTCACCTTTGGAAAATTTTAGATTTTTTTCAATCACCTGCAACTCATCTGATGATGAATTTTTCTGCGAAATATTAGCCATTCCGCGGGAAACGATAACGCGGTTCGCATAATCTATAAAACCGTACTCTGTCCGTAGCACAGAAGATCTAGGAGAATCGGAAGCAAGAAGACTACCAATAAGAATTATGTATGTAAGTAGATAATTGATCATAGAACCACTTCTTGATGTGACTGAAACTAACATATTTGACTGTTGTAGTGCAACTCCCCAAAGACAAATTCATTCAGTAATTTCCCCGGTATGGTACCGAGATTTAAATATCATTTTTTACCCATAATCCTTATCCTTTTTTCTTGTGTAGAAAATCGAATTTTTATCCAAATTCATCCTGATGGTCAATCGTATTTCAGGTTTGAAAGCCATGGAGATTCTACTGATGTATTAGACAATGATTATTTACATCCAAGTTATTTGAACGGTTGGTCATCATCGGTCAAGATCATTAAACACGATGATGATAACAATTTGGTCATGACCACAGAAGGAATTCTTTTGGATACATCAATCTTATTTTTTCATGGAGATGGGCTTCCATTGGGATATGCATTTAACCGGTCTATATCTAAAAAATGGTTCAGTATTGAACATACATTTTCTCTCACCTTCTCAGGGAGACGAATAAAGGAAAACTATCCAAAATTATATGAAGCCATTTTATCTGAAAAACCAGATTCACTTTATTGGCTCCCGGAAGCACTTACAGTTTTGATGAAAAAAGGTTTGGACGATATTTCTAGGGACTCCTTATCTCTAAAACAAAATATTTGGAATCAAAGACTGGTAAATCATTTACAAAACTCATTTGCAAAATTTACATCCATGGATGATCTGAAAAATATTCAAAAGGATCGTGAACTATTTTTGACAAACCTTTTTAAACCTTTTAAGATTGATCCTGATTTACCAAGTACCCTAGCCTTTGCTATGGAAAAACATGAAAAAATACTTAAATCAACATTAGATCTAAATGATGATTCATTTGAACTCAAAGTAATTATGCCGGGACAACCAATATTTACGAATGCAAATAAAGTTATACATGATACACTTATCTGGAATTTTGGGTTGGACTCTCTCCTCTCAGATGCTTATACATTGAGTGGAAAATCAGTTATCTATACTACAGATCGGTATCAAAAAACCTTAATTTCAGTCGGAATTCTGTTCATCATTTTAATGACTATTTTGATAAAAAGACGTTACTGACCTCTATGAAAAAACTAATTTATTCATTGATATTTTTACAGATCATTTTTGGTGATTCTCCAAAATTTGGGAATGAGCAGATTGCCATTATGATGGATGAATATTTTCTTACTTCCAAATTAGCACCTGCGTTGATCGGTCACCGGTTTTATATTAGCAGAGGAGAAACTGTTCTTCAAATTGAGATTGAACCTGATATTAAATATGTGAATGATGCGCTGTTATTTAGTTTTAAGGCCATGAGCCAGATTGCTAATATTTCCAAGACCAAGTTTACCCAATCTGTCCTTGTGATGCATTTTGGTGATAATTCTTTGCCTACTGTGGCTAAAACTGATTTATCTTGTTCAAAGGAATTCTTTATTGATAGTATTATAAATGAAGATCAATGGCGTAAAAATTGTTTAACGATCGGTGCACAATAATTGGAACAATCTTTTGACATACTCCAACAATACAGGTGAATTGTGTTAAAAATTCTTTATTTAATACCTTTTTTATTAATCGCCCAAATCGAAAAACAAGTTAGGGATGATGACCCATCCCTGTTTACAAATCGGCGAATTTATCACGCACCGCCAAAACCATTATTTATGAGTCGCACTCATATGCTTGATTTCATCACAAACATTCCTAAAGACTCTGTGGAATCAGCAGCCATCTTTTTTAAAACTGATTCTATGCAACACTATCAAGAATTCCCTCTTGAAGGCCGGCACGGTCATTATAATTTCAAATATGATCCAGATCTATATCCTGGGACACGCCTTCAATATTATTTTGTAATTAAATCAAAAACCAATATTCACGGTATACCAATTAATGATAAAGGAGAACTGACACCGGTGAATAAATTATTGATTGATCCTGTCCAATATTTCAAACAACGGTCTCGTTTGAACCAATGAACCCGGAAAAACGTATTGCTGAACTCCGTGGAATCCTACAAGATCATAATTACCGATATTATGTTATGGATGATCCCACTATTGCCGATGGTGAATATGATTTCATCCTCCGTGAATTACAATCCCTTGAAAGAGAAAATCCAAATTTAGTTACCTCAGATTCTCCTACCCAACGGGTTGGGTCACATCCTGTTTCTGAGTTTGGAACCATCAAACACCGCATTCCTATGTTATCCCTGGCAAATGCCATGAATGAAGCAGAATTGGTTGCATTTGATGAACGAATGCAGAAAGGGTTGGATCAAGAATCCGTCACCTATATGGCAGAACCAAAATTGGATGGACTTGGTGTAGAACTGGTTTATAAAAATGGGACATTTATTCATGGTTCTACTCGCGGTGATGGATTTACGGGCGAAGATATAACCCATAATTTGAAAACTATTCGAGGGATTCCATTATGCCTTCGAACGAATGATCTTCCTTCACCACCGCTTTTAGAAATACGTGGGGAAGTATTTATAAGGAAAAATGATTTCAAGGATTTAAATAAAACACAAGAATTAAATGAGAAATCAGCTTTTGCAAATCCAAGAAATGCAGCTGCAGGGAGTCTACGACAATTAGATCCAACCATTACGGCAGAACGTCCATTGTCAATTTATTGTTATGAAGCAGGTATGATCAATGGTGTAGAGTTTATTGATCATGCATCTTTTTTAGATTCTCTAAAAAAATGGGGATTACCAGTGAATCCTTTTATTCAAATTGTTACCGGTTCGAAAGGGTTAACACAATTTCACCAGGAATTGGAAGACCGGCGGAATGAACTTCCATACGAAATTGATGGTACGGTCTTTAAAGTGAATAATTATAACAAACGGGAGGACCTAGGGACACGAAGCCGATCTCCTCGATGGGCAATAGCCGGAAAATTCAAAGCACAACAGGCCACAACTGTCATTTATGATATTGATATTCAGGTTGGTCGAACTGGCGCTTTAACGCCCGTGGCTAAATTGGAACCTGTTTATATAGCCGGTGTGACTGTCACTAATGCAACACTACATAATCAAGATGAGATTGTTCGGAAAGATATTCGGATTGGAGACACAGTATTGATAGAGCGGGCTGGCGATGTCATTCCAAAGGTTATGAAGGTGATTAAAAAAAAACGACCAAACTGGGCAGAACCATTCCAGATCCCAAGTGCATGTCCTGTTTGTCAACACGAAACTCACCGATCTGAAGGTGAGGTGATAATGCGGTGTGGCAATATTTCATGTCCGAGACAAATTAAAGGTAGGATCCAGCATTTTGCATCTAAACTGGCTTTGGATATTGATGGGCTCGGAGAAAATATTGTGGACCAATTGGTAAATGAAGATCTCATCCAATCCATTGATGCCCTTTTTGTTTTAAAACAGGGCACATTAGAAAAACTGGATCGTTTAGGAGAAAAATCTGCTAAAAATTTGGTTGAAGCTATTTCAAATTCTAAGGATACAACTTTCGCTCGGTTTATCTATGCATTGGGAATACGGAATGTGGGCGAACACATTGCAAAAGTACTGGAGAAACAATATTCTGGGAATTTAACAGAGTTCCAGAATACGACCGTTGAAGATTTAGAAGCCATTGATGAGATCGGTCCTATTGTTGCTAAAACTGTAATCCAATTCTGGTCTGATGATTCAAATAAAAAAATGGTTCAAAATTGTTTGGACTATGGTGTAAGATTTGCAGATGTTGAAGTAAACTTGCACCAGCCTTTTGCTGGACAAACTTTTGTCTTTACAGGGTCTCTCCAACAGTTGACTCGCAAAGAGGCTAAAGACATATTAGAAAATCTGGGTGGCAAAGCATCCGGTTCTGTGAGTAAAAAAACAGATTTTGTTATTGCGGGATCCGGTGCTGGATCCAAATTAAAAAAAGCGAGTGACTTAGGAATAAGTATATTAACTGAAGAAGAGTTTTTTGATAAAGTTAAAAATGCTTAAAACACAAAGAATGCAAAAAACCATGAAGATTGTTTCATTTTTAATTCGTAGCCTATATCCGAGGATTCTGTATTTTATAATTCTGATCTCCGTATCCTTCAGCCAAAACTTTGCTGTTATAAAAGTTGCTACTGTTCCAGCAAAAGCTCTCTACCTTACTCAACCAGTGGGAGATGATTCTAGATTATTTATTGTAAACCAAAAAGGCCTGATCCATATTATCAAAAATGAAGAAACACTTAGTAAACCATTCCTTGATATTTCAGATCGAGTTCATGGCTCTTTAACTCCTGGAAGTGAAGAAGGACTACTCGGACTTGCTTTCCATCCTGATTATTTTACTAATGGATTCTTTTATGTTAATTATGTTAATAAGAATGATACATCTATTGTATCTCGGTTTTCTGTCACAAATGACCCTGAAATCGCAGATGAAGAATCTGAGAAAGTATTATTAGAGTTGGCACAACCATATGGCAATCATAATGGCGGACATCTTGCATTTAACACTAATGACGGCATGTTATATATTGGATTTGGTGATGGTGGAAAATGGGGAGATCCATATAACAATGCTCAAAACCAGAATACGCTTCTTGGAACCATTCTTCGAATTGATGTTGATAAAGGTGATCCATATAGCATTCCATCTGATAATCCTTTTGTTAGCCAAAAAAATAAAAAAGCAGAAATTTGGTGTTATGGTCTGCGCAATCCATGGCGGTTTTCTTTCGATCGGAAAAACAATGATCTTATTATTGGCGACGTTGGGCAAAATCTCTGGGAAGAAGTGAATTGGAATTCATGGGAAGATTCCAAAGGAGCCAATTATGGTTGGCGAATCATGGAAGCGGATCATTGTTACAATCCGGAAGATTTCTGCGATACTACGGGCCTTGTGAAACCGGTTCATGAATATCCTAATAATGCAGCTTATATGAAGATCCTTATGGGCATGGATGAAGCAGAAGCTACAGGCTGTTCCGTGACGGGAGGGTATGTTTACCGTGGCGCCAATATTCCTGAACTTGATGGAACTTATATATTTGGAGATTACTGTACAGGACGGATATGGTCTTTTCAATTAAAAGAGAATAAAGGAATCAATTTTCAAAATCTTAGGAAAAAATTGAAAAAGACAAGTAAAGATGTGCCTTTATTCATTTCATCCTTTGGCGAAGATAATTCTGGTGAACTCTATGTGGTGGATTATTTGGGTGCTATCTATAAATTTGTCCCCTATTAACGATTGGATATAACTATGATGCAAATAAAAGAAGTTGTGGGCGATTTAATTTTGATCGTTCTTGAAGGCCATGAACCCTTAAAGAAAATTGGTATCGAACAGGATAAAATATTCGTGTATGTAAATGGATACGATGAACATGGCATGTGGATCAGTCATCCTAAGTTTTCTGTTCCAAATGTTACAGGAAAAGGCAAAACTAAAACTAAAAAAGTGGAAGCATCTATCTTGATTCCGTGGGCATTTATCGTATCCATCGCCCATTTTCCAGGCGCAGAAGGATTTGATTTTCCCAGCCCCTTCGACCAACATATCGGATTCGAATAATCCCAGTGTCCGCACCCGCCATTCAAATAAAAGGATTAACAAAATCCTTTGGGGATGTTCATGCCCTCCGCGGAGTAGATATGACCATTGAACAAGGGGAGTTTTTTGGATTGCTTGGTCCCAATGGTGCTGGAAAAACCACGACAATCAATATTGTTACGGGTCTTGTATTTCGAGATGAAGGCAGTACGGAGGTCTTCGGAAAAGATACCGTGAAAGATTTCAGATTTACGCGATCTAAGATCGGGATCGCTGCACAAGAGTTATCGGTCGATTGGTTTTTTCCCATTGAAAAGTTGCTATACTATCAGGCCGGGTATTATGGGTTCACCAAAGAGCAGGCAAAACCCAAAATTGATGACTTATTTGAACGATTAGGATTATCTAAAAAACGAGAATCCCGATTGCGACAACTTTCCGGAGGAATGAAACGTCGGTTCCAGATAGCAAAGGCACTGGTGCATGATCCGGATATAATCATTTTGGATGAGCCAACCGCTGGCGTGGATGTGGAACTACGACGGGAACTATGGCAGTACCTCCGAGACCTCCACTCCCAGGGTAAAACAATACTTCTGACCACTCATTATATAGAAGAAGCCGAGTTGCTCTGCGAAAATGTAGCCATTATTCATGAAGGGAAAATCCTGAAAGAAGGATCACCTAAAGAGTTAACTCGGGAGTTAGGGAAAGCAGGTATCACAGTCCAATTGGGAGATGTAGTAAATGGTATGGAGTCCTATTTAAATGAATTCACATTCACCCAAGACGAAAACCGATTTCACTTTTCCGTGAAAGACCCCGATTCCGCTATGCCAGAGATTATTAGGCAATTATCGAAAGCTGATGTACATATCCAAAGTATTGAGTCTAAAGTTTCATCTTTGGAAGATGTATTTTTGAATCTGACAGGTAAAGGAATCAACGAATGAATTGGATTGGCCTTGGCACTTTGATCAAACGCGAAGTGGGACGATTCTTCTCTGTATATCGCCAAACTGTTTTGCCGGGGCTCATTTCATCCGGACTATACATTGTTATATTTGGGTTCACTCTTGAACAACGAATTTCCGAGATTCAAGGCGTCCCATATACCTTATTTATTTTACCAGGTCTCATCATGATGAACACGCTCACCAATGCTACGGCCAACACATCATCATCTATGCTGCAAATGAAATTACTCCAACAATTACCTGATCTATTAACCGCACCACTATCTGGCTTAGAGATCTCATTAGCATACATTATTGGTGGAACGGTTCGAGGTGTTGTGAATGGTATTCTAGTTTTAATCTTAGGTGTACTTCTTACTGATCTTCCAGTAGTTAATCCCCTGGGAACTATTGTTTTTATTTTTCTCGTATCCTGGGCATTTGCCAGCATGGGACTTATTTTAGGACAAATAGCAGAAAACTGGGATCAATTGGCGATGATGCAGAATTTTTTTCTCACACCTCTAAGTTTTCTGGGAGGTATCTTTTATTCTATCAAGATGCTCCCGGAATGGGCGCAAAGTATAAGTTTTATCAATCCCATTTATTATATGATCAATGGAATTAGGTATACAATCTTGGGAGTCAGTGATTCTTCTTTCATTGTCAGTTTTTGGATGGCCTTGTTCCTGACAGCCATATTTACAACAAGCGCAATTCTTCTTATGCAAAGTGGAAAAAAAATCAAACAGTGATGAGATGTTTTATCTCTGTCATTTTTCTTTCATTGGTTTTTGGCCATAATCCTAATGCAGAACTTCCGAATTGGAAACAATATTTCCGCCTTGGTGCTGTTCAGACCGAAGCATCTTCTCCCGGCCTTGCCAGCTACATACGCCTGAATCGAACCACCCCATACATCTTTCAGGATGTCCGGTTTTATGGCCATTTTTTTAAAGACAATCAGGAAATTCGAGTCCGCCAAAAAACCAGTCGACGCTTCATGTCGTTTGACTGGTTATATTCATTCAACACCCTTATTTATGAAAAGAATACTTTCATTGATGTAAATCTTCGATACCATTTTAATCAAGGACTGGGTTGGCTCATCAGAAATTCTGCATTGGGAAATATGACAGCCGAATTGGGGATTGCCTTCGATAATTCAGATTATTTAAACACAAAACAAAAAACATCCTATGCCCAGGGCGGGTTCACAGCTGATAAAAAGATGGGAAACTATGAAACAAAAATTGAAGTGGATTATTTTCATCAAGTCAGCAAACTGGTAGATAATACTGATCTTTCCAGGATACAATTAGTCGCTGAAGCCCAGTGGTCTATAAAAAAAGGAGTAGCCTTTATTATTGGATTTACAGAAGATTTGTTAAAGGATGAATCCTTTAACATTAATACCCCTTCAGTTTTCTTAACTTTTGCTTTTAAACGACCATTGAATTGGACATTTTGATGAAAAATATATTTCTCATTTTTATATTCATTTTTTCTATGGGTTTCCCCCAGGAACTGGATGAAGACATTACTTTAGAAAAAAAATGGCTCATGATTTTGCCTGCATCCCAGGAAAAGCATGGACCTGTAGCAGATAAAGTTACTTCCATTATTGCTGATGCCGCTACATCGGTAGGGCGGTTTGAAGTGATTGACCGCAACCTTGTGGATGAAATCCTGGAGGAGCAGGCATTCCAAATGTCCGGCATAGTCTCAGATGAACAAGTGGTGGAATTCGGTGAGATGGCTGCAGCAGAAGAAGCTCTCATTATCAATATTGTTCATTTCGGGCAAAAAGGTGTTCCTAAACCAAAAAAGGGAGATGATGATGACAAAGATGATGATGACAAAGATGAAACATTATTTTCCTGGGTGGTCAAAAAAACGGTTACGGCGGCGGTTGACAATACCAAAAGCGCAAAAGAAAAAAGACGACTTGAATTAGAAAACAATATTCATACAATTATTAACGCGAATGTGCGATTGGTGAATGTGGAAACGGGGGTTTCAGAAAAATCCTTTAAATTGGGTGCAAGTCACACGGGTGGCAACCGGGATGCTTCACTGGAGAAAACGCTATCTAATCTCACCCTTCAAGTTCGCAGTAAATTGAAAGAACTTTACATGATTACCAGCGAAGTCATGGAAGTGGATGGTAAAACCATTTCTATTTTGTCTGGTGAAAACCTGGGGCTTGAAAAAGGAGATTTTTTTGAGATTGCTTCTAAAGATAAACAAAAAACTTATAAAGGGAGAACCATTACTTTACCAGGGAAAACCAGGGGGCTAGCTCGTATTACGGAGGTGGGGCCTGACGCAAGTAAAGCAAAAATTGTAAGAAAATGGCGAAAAGTGAAAGAAGGACATAAAGCGTATGAAATGTTGACAAACCCATATATTGCGGATTTGAGTTTATCTTATGGCCCCTTGCCTCATTATGATTTAACAGGGAAATTATTGATTAATCCCCTCGGGTTTATATCTGGGAGTCTGAACGGGCATTTTGGTTTCATACAGGATTCCAGAGATAAAATGGATAGTTATTTGGGGATGGGTGGTTCATTGGATTTCAATTTATTCTCGGGATTTGGCTCAACTATTTCAACGTCTCTTGATATACCTTTTTGCCTGACGTTTACAAAAGATGATAAAAACCATTCTGTTAATAGCGGATTAGTGATGCCAGCAGCTAGATTGAATTTGGGTGTTCAAGTTGGAAAACATTGGGATCTTGTTTTATCAATGAAAAATATTCTGCATACCAATGACCAGGATTGGACTTATTCAGTTAAAACAGGTGAAAAAGATGATAATGGAAATGATGAGACTGAGCGGGTAGATGCTATTTGGAATGGAAGCGCTCCCACGATTAATCCTACAGGATTAATCTTTTCAGTTTCATTGAGACGTTATTGGTTTTAAAAATTAAACGTAAATATTTAATGACTTTATTACATTTTATTGGGGAGGTTCGTAAAAGGCTAGCAGATTCCCATCCAAATCTGAAAACGCCGCCCAGTGCCCAACAGACTCATTCACAAACGATCTGGGAACAAGCACTTCTCCCCTGGCTTCTTCTACACGTTCTAAGTAAGGATTAATTCCGGAACTCCCATCAAAATAAAGCATGACGCCACTATGTTCCGGCGCTTCGTATTCTTCATCTTCTACTAAAGCACCATTCACTCCTTCATCAGGAATAATGCCCATAGGAGGATATCCTTCCACCTCTTCTTTGCGGATATTCGTTTGTAAAACGTGGTCGTAGAATTTTTTGGCTCGGTCCAAATCGACTACATTGATCTCAAACCAAATAATTGTATTTTTCATACCTAAAACGGATTAATAAGCGTCATTTGGAAATAAGGATCAGGAGAACCATCGGACCATTTATTATTCTCTTGTGCCCAGCCATAACTAAAAATAAACAAAGGCAATTTTGCCAAGGATAATGCAAACCGAAATTCTAAACCAGTTGTCCAAATCAGGTCTTTCTTATCTCCGTCATTATTCCAGGCATTTCCAAAATCGGAAATGAGCGCAACTGTTGGATTACCCAATTGGATTATCTTTAATATTTCAACAAATTGAAACGGTGCTGCAGGGGCTCGCAATTCAACCGTCCCCATAAATGCCTGATCTCCATATCTTGCTCCGGAAAAACCACGAGGGCTCATATATTCACGTCCTGGGACAAAACTTCCTGCAATGTAATAATTAGGGATATCAAAAATTCCCAATGTATCTTGTGCAAGTGGTTTGCCAGATAATTTTTCATAACGACCGCGAGCATAGAAAGATAAGGGGCCTGCTTTTAGATGTCCAAATAAATCTATTTCTGTCTTATTATAATCCTTATCGCCCCAAATGGCTGACGTTACCATATCATGATTCACACTAAATCCATAGCCATGGTTCGGGGCAAACATATTCCGCCTGTGAATTCGTTGATTTTTGAATATGTAATTCAGTGATAGCATCCCTTCCTTTCCACTTTCAGGTGTGTGAAATACATCTGAAGAATCTTCGAATGGTTCTCCCGTCTGATCAAATGCCTGTCGATCCATTAGCCCCAATGCAATACCGATAGAATGATTTGCCGCTCTGGAATTACCAAAGTTGTAAGGCATCATCCACCAAAAAGATGTTCCATTAAATAATTCAAGGAGAGGCACCTGATCCCGATTATAGAACTGGAATGTGAAAAACAAATCTTTGTAATAATTCACTCCCCAAGATCCGCCGAAAGGGAACCCCGTATTATTAATATATTGGATTAAAGTTCCAAATAAGGAATCATAGTCCGTAATAAATAGTCCGCCTAACACATGCCGGCCCATGCCATCTGTAAATGCTGATTCTAAAAATAGGCTTTGGACGTCTGGTAATACCACTGACCCCACATGGGATATATGTTTATAAAATTTATAGGGCGTTTCACTGTGAATTTTAACATCTAATTTAGAATTAATATTCTCCATAGGATGATCCGGTGCCTTTGTTCGCCATGAAGAAAATGCAGGATTCATTTTCACTTCCCTTTTGTCGGCTAACCGGGACGGATCAATATCTACCACACGAGAAGAGTCTGTTGTCCTTAACGTAAGGCCGGTGATGCTTGAAGTTTCATGGTTCCAAACTGCACCAATGACAACGTCTCCAATATCTGTATTCTGGATTGTTTCACCTGTTTCAAGATCATGGGTGTATAGATTAGGTGTGTAATCATAAAGACCTGTATAAGATATTTTTTTTCCATCCGGGTGCCAAATCGGAGCATAATCTCCTTCATGGCTATCCGTAATCTGGCTTACACGTCCTGTTTCAAGATCCATAATATGAAGATCCATCAATCCATCAGGATCCGACTGAGCAAAGGCAATGGCCTTCCCATCTGGGCGCCACATGGGTGTAATGATCTGGGTATCTCCTTGATTCAATGATAAAGGTTTAATATCACTACCGTCTGCATTCATGGTATAAAGTTGGGTTGTTGAGTTCTCGTGGGCGACAAAAACTATCTTGCTGCCGTCAGGGGAGTATTGGGGATAATTCGCACGCATGTTCGGGGTAAGTAATGTCTTTTTCTTGGATTCGATATCTAACTTCCAAATTCCAAACTGGAGAGATTGGTGTTGACCAAATCTATATTTAGGATATAGGATGGATTCTCCATCTGGGGCAACATCCAGGTTTTGTATCAATTCGCCAAATATGCCATGGTCAAATTCTTTTATTTTCCATTTGGGTTTTACTTTTTTTGGTTTTTCACCTTTTTTTTCTGCTTTTTCAACTCTCTTTTTCCATTCTTTATTTTCTTTGGCAGTGTCCCGTGTGGCCACCACTAAGGATAGATCTCCCTGGCCTTTTGAAAGTTGCCCAACCATAGCCACACGCAGTGAATCATTGAAATAATCAAACGCTGCCATTCTTTTCAAAGGTAGTTTGTGTACTTTACCTACATCTTCTACCCGTTCTTTTTGGGCGCGCTGGCCAAAGAAAAATGTATTCATGTGCCTGCGCCAATCTTCATTGAATTGTTTCAGTTTCAGGCCGGTATGTTTCTTAAAGGATTTTTTAAAATCCAGCAATTTTGCATTATTCCGATCACTTAGAATTTTAACAATGGTGGAGTCCCCAAAACGGTCAGCAAGATAGAGGCTTTTAGAAAAACCATCATTATGAGGATCTTGAATCTTGTGTACCGTATTTCCAATCACATGTCCTTTATGAGAAATATCATACCGAAATGGCCTCCATTTTTCTGTATAATATTCCGCCAAACCCTCCACCACCCAACCGGGGACACCAGCGTAAATTGCATTCATAGGTTCTGGTAGCCATGTTTTGACCGTATTGAAAAAGACCAAATGCTGAAGTTCATGGGCTAATACCGTCCGCATCCATTTTTCATCTCCCGACCACAAAGCTGCATCATTTTGATCTACCCAAATGACAGTGTGGTTACTGGGCATGGCGAATCCATTCAGCACTTCATCTTCGGTGGTAAAAACAATATCCAACCTGCGGAGTGTGTCCAGGCCCATTTGTTCCATTAATATGGAGCGTACCTGTTCAGCGATGGATGCACCCTGAACTGCAATGTCCCGAATCTCCTCATGGTAATGCACATCAAAATGGTCCGTTTCTATGGTGTGCCAATTTAATTCAGGATGGGTCCTACCACTCATCATCCAGGCACCAGTGCCATGAAGTAAACTTGTTGCTAAAATCAACACGGTTGTAAAATATTTCATAAAATAACCTTTTCTTTTTGAATAATACCTAATTGTATCAGGTCTTCAATTAATTGTTCTGTTGTAAAATATTGGATGCCCGTAAATCCGACTTCAGTTGCAGCATCAATATTTTCAGCTATGTCATCAATAAAAATGGAATTAGCAGGTTGTGTACCAGCCAGTTCGGCTGCGCTTAAATAAATCTCTTTATGTGGTTTACGTAATCCCACATTAAAAGAATATACAGCCCCAGATACTAAATTTGGAAATGTATACCGCTTTTCAATCTCATCTCTAATATGTTTTGGATTGGTGTTTGACAATAACCAAATAGAATAATTGTCTGATAATTTCTGCAGAAAATTTACGGTATCTCTCTCATCTCCCAATAATAATTTCCAAGCATGCCAAAAATCTGATTCTTTCAGACAGCATGGCTGGGGCAAGGATTCCTTTATAGCCAGAAACCATTCCTTGTCTGTGAGATGCCCTTTTTCGTATTGATCATGAGCTTCCGTTGGAAAACATTTACGAACATCTTCCATAGAGACATCCGTACAATCGCTTAAATATTGTAGTGTTCTTTCCGGATGGATATCTACCAGAACACCACCAATATCAAAAAATATTGTTGTAATCATTTTATTCAGAGTGAATTATTACAATAAAAAACCCCACGAATGTGGGGGTTAATTGTGCCAAAAGACCAGAATTATTTAAGCAATATCATCTTCTTCGTCTGCCTGAACTTTCCAGGCTCAATCAATTCTGAATGTGCAAATTTCTTGTTTCTTAAAAATCCAATACCTGTATTTAGCTACAAATCGGTAGATCATATCACGTATTGGCAGTGGAATAAGCCAAAAAATAAAAAACCATATCTTCCAGTTCCACCTCAAGTAAAGCAGACACCGTATTGCCGCTGCAGATCTAATATAAGAACGACCATTCCTCAATAGGTAAACTGTATCAGACCTTTGTTGCCATTCAGGGAATGTTTGAATTAGTTTTTGAGCATCTTCTGACTCTATTGGCCTATATGCAATATCAACACCTGATGCCAGCCTCGGATCCATGAAAAATGCTAACTGGTGGCATAGACCACAATCCCCATCCAAGAGTAGGATATCTCTGCTAGAGTCCAGCATTTATGTAGCCATATCCAAATCTATTCTACTTATTCCTGGAATTGAAAATTGTTTTCTATATTTCCTGCCATAACTCGTTTATAATTTGATTGGTCAGTATCTCCCTCACTATTAATCACCAAAACAGATGATGTTTTGTTTAAACAAATTTTCTCATTGAAGTTATTAAACTCATGCGTCTTGCAAAGCCCTATTAACGCTGCTAGACCACTTGCTCCTGATTCACCTGATATAATTACTGGATCTCCGGACACGGGATAAGCCAATGTTGTCATTGCTTCTTCTGATAATTTATCTGAAATCGTTATAGATCCTACCAGACCATTCTTCAATATATTCCAAGCCAAGGTTGATACTGAACCACAATTTAGTCCTGCCATGGTTGTTGTTTCGTTGTTTTCAACTGAAACTCGATGTCCAGTTTTTATTGATTCAAATAAACAGTTAGCAGAGTGTGGTTCTACACTAATACAGGCAGGAGGATTCTGCCATTCTTTCATTATATAACCAATGATTGACGCTGCCCAGCTTCCTACACCCGCTTGGAGAAACAATACATCAATTGTGTCTTTTCCAATTTGCTTCGTTATTTCATGTATTTGAGTACAATACCCTTTCATGATATCTATTGGCACCTCTTCATACCCATCCCAAGCTGTATCTTGTATCAAAGACCAAAAATGATTTCCCGATTTTTTATTAGCTTCTTCCACACGTGTGCTCGCCATCTTTACAGCAATATCATAGGCTTGATCTATCACAAATACATCTGCCCCTTCTTGTTCTATTGCTCTGACTCTATCAGAAACGGTTCCTTGAGGTATATAAATAAGAGCTTTTCGCCCTAGTTTTCTAGCCATCCATGCTACTGCTCTACCATGATTACCATCAGTGGCGGTACAAAATGTCTTTATTTGCGGATTTTTTTCTATTTGCCTAGACATTGCATATGAAGCACCTAAGGCTTTAAATGCATTAAGTCCAAATCTATGGCTTTCATCTTTTAATATTAAGCTCCCTATACCTAAACGTTTAGCTAATCCAGGTAGTTTGACTAGGGGAGTTTTTTTGTTACCTATTGTTTCATGGAAATCTGCTACTTCTTTCGGATCCCAAGATGAAATGTAAGATGTCTGTTTTACATCCTTTAAGCTAAAATTTTTGTTTTCTAACACACATATCATTATGTATTTCCTAATTATTTAATCAATACAATTTACAAATATCTACCCACATGGTTATTTACACAGGCATCTTCTTCTATTTTAAATTTGCTAATTGTTTTAAAATTGAGACTTGAATGAATAATTTTCACAATCCTTATGCCACAGCACTTGATGGATTAGTATTGGATGATCCCGTCTCTGCTTTTTTTGATTTTTGTCGAGAAAGAGAAAATATCCGTTTAGTAAGAGAAAGCGGAACTCCGGCTCCATGGACAGAGGATCCTATTTTTCAAAAGGGACGCTTCCTGAACGTATTCCGTGAAGACGACCGAGGGAGCAAAGCCATACTACACTTTGCCAGAAACTTAGAAAAAGATAAACCCAATTTAATTCATGCTCTATTTTTTGCACGCTGGTGTAATAGACAAGATACTCTCGATAAACTTTCATCAAAAATTATATCTCAACCCAAAGAATTAATTAAAAAACTTGGTACACTCGACCCTTGGTGTAATGTTACAGCTTACCCTGTTGAGCCGATACATTGGGAAGGCAAACAATACTCACGGTTCGATGCAGCCACAACACTTTTTGGAAACATTAAAGAAGCGCTAGCTGATGCTATCACCGGCGCTCAAGGTGACGTTATCGAAGCTACCAAATCGGTAAATGCTCTATTTAGAATGCAAAATGACTTCCCGATTTTTATGGCCGTTATTGATTTGGCCTGGTTTCGTCCTGATGTGATTGACCCGGCAAGTCATGTCCCTACAGGAATTGGTGCTGTAGCTTACCTTAATCTGCTGCAAATACATTTTGGTTTAAAGGATCATCGGCAAACGTGCGACCGAATGATTACGCTGCAAAAAGAATACTGGCCGGAAGCTAAAAGGGCATTTCAACCTATTGATATTGAATATTTATCCTGCGAGTGCAGGAAATATTACAGCTACGTCAATGGTACAAAACTTTTTGAAGGAAAAAATCGATTTCACCCTAAACGCTACATGGATAAATAGCCGTACACATTGGTTATGAGCTTATTATAATTCTTTCACCACTCGAATGGACCATCCACCACTTTCCAGAAATAAAGTGATGCAATAGTTCGAAAAGGTTTCCACTTTTCAGCTCTTTCTTTCATGGTTTTTGGTGTAGGTAATTCTTTTAATTTAAAATACTGTTGAAACCCTTTTTGAACACCCAGGTCGCCGGAAGGGAAAACATCTGGTCGATTTAAAGTAAACATGAGGAACATTTGTGCTGTCCATGGACCTACACCTTTGATAGCAACTAATTGTTCCATAATATTATCATTAGAAAGATTGCCCAAGTTTTTATAATCAATAGACCCGTCTAAGAAAGCTTGGGATATATTCTTGATGTAGTTTGCTTTGGCGTTTGAAAGTCCAACAGAGCGAAGAATTTCATGGTCTGTTTTTAATACATCATCCGGGGAAGGATAATTCTTTCCGTGATACAATGCAATAAATCTATCCGAAATGGTTTTAGCAGCCTTTCCACTTAACTGTTGATAAATAATGGCGCGAGTCAGGGAACGGTAATAATCTGTTTCGGGTGTTAGGTCTTCTATCTGAAATGCATCCAAAAGCGGTCCCAGTTCTGGGTCCAATTCTCTTAAAGCGTTTACCGCTTTTTGAATTGGAAATCCTTCAGGCTTTTTTGCAGACATATATTTGCATTCCGCTTTCTTCATCCATGGAAGACCCATCGTAATCACCAAATTTCTCTTTTATCACCAGGCCAGCATTACTTATTAAAATATCCATAAAATGCGGATAGAACATACGCATGCTGTGTTTGTATTTGTCCAAGTCTAATTCACCATCCCGTTCCAATCTCCATGTTAAGGAATTGACTTGAGTCTTTTGATCAAATTCATTTGATTCCATGATTCTGCATCGATTTCCATCAAAGTTAAAGTAAGGTGTTGCAGGAAATAACCTTCCTTCTTCACGATACAAAAAAGATGGATCAGGAATAAAAATGGAGACCAAAAAAGTACCATTGTCAGTTAAGTGATTATGGACCGACTGTAGACACTGACTCGCATCCTCATTCGTCAAGTTATGTAGAAATGAATTAAATCCAATAAAGATGAAATTGAAGGACTGTTCTAAATGGAATTGCCGCATGTCATGATGAAGAAATGTAGCTTGATCTCCATATTTATGAATGGCTCTATTCAAGAATGAATCACTAGTATCAATTCCAGTATACTCTAGCCCAAGGTCTAAAATAAACTTTGCTAATCTACCAGTTCCGGCAGCTAATTCTAAAACGGGTCCCCCGGTTTTTTCCGCAAGGGTGGTAATTAGATCTTTATCATCACTGTAATTTTGGTGAATAGCATCATAAAGATCCGGTTTTGTATAAATATCAACCATCGTGATACACTACCTTGGTTTCAATGCCACAAAAGGCACAGAATTCACATTATACAGAAATACAACTTCTAATTCAGGACAACTAGATCTTTGGTGGTCTTATTCAAAATCTCACAATCATCTTCGTTGATGATCACGTCATCTTCTATACGAACACCACCCCATCCTGCAATATATATTCCGGGTTCGATGGTCATGACATTATTTACTTCCAGAATGGATTCACTTTGCGGACTAAACCTTGGAGATGTGTGAATCTCCAATCCCAGTCCATGACCTGTGCCATGGGTATAATATTCACCATAGCCCATTTCTTTAATATAGTCTCGGGTTGAAGCATCCACCACATTACAAGCAACACCTGACTTGGCTGTATTGCACCCGCGTTGCTGGGCTTCTTTTACAACTGCATAGACTTCCTCATGTTTTTCTGATGCTT
>CAZYLQ010000007.1:0-19579 GCA_964648395.1 uncultured bacterium
GTTGGTAAATCCGAAACACTACCCTCAAAGATTCCTGTTTTCAATGCGCGGTAATAAAGCCCGGCGCCGCCACAAATAATTGGGGTTTTACCAAAAGCACGAATCTCAACAACCTTCTCTTTCACCATTTTGGCATATTCACCAGATGAGATCGGTTTAGCTGGATTCCTGAATCCAAATAAATGATGGGGAATTCCCTCCATCTCATCACCTGTGGGCTGGGCTGTGCCTATGGGCATTCCCTCGTAAATCTGCCGGGAATCTAAGCCTATGATCTCACCATTGGTACGCTTTGCTAACTCAATGGTTAAGGATGTTTTACCACTGGCTGTGGGACCAATGATAGTGAGGATTAACTGTTTTACCATTACGATTGTGTGACCTAAATTTATGAATCCACGACCAAAGATAGTCGCGGTACTTTAATCCATCAAAGATCCATTCTTATAAAATGGCGGTTTAACCACAACTGCTGATTTCATTCTACCCCGAATATCGACAAGCAATTCTGTTCCGGATTGATCGAATGGCCTATTTACATACCCGATACCAATCCCAGTTTCAAGTGAAGGACTCATGGTCCCACTGGTTATAATTCCCACACTTTCATCATTCATCAAGATTGGGCAACCTTGCCGAGGGATTGCTCGTTCTGTCATTTCGAGACAAACCAATCGACGTGTTACATTGGGTTTTGCTTCCAGTAAAGCCTTTTTACCCATGAAGTCAGTTTTCCCTAATCTGGTGATCCACCCCAATCCTGCTTCAATGGGATTCGTTGTATCATCAATATCATTTCCATACAATGAAAACTTCATTTCCATTCTAAGTGTGTCCCGACAACCCAATCCAGCAGGTTCCAATCCTTTATCTTGCCCTGCTATCATGATCGCATCCCAAATTTCACCAATATCATCCGAATTTGCATATATTTCAAACCCAAGTTCACCAGTATATCCGGTCCGAGAAATAATGGCTTTCTTTCTATTCAAACGACCTTCTACAAAATGATAAAATTGGATATTGGTTAAGTTGGAATCTGTCAATGTTTGAAGAATGTTCCGAGATCTAGGACCTTGTATTGCAACTAAACCAATGTCATCACTCATATTTTCAATTCTTATATCTCCTTGAGCATGCGAGTTCAGCCAATCTAGATCTTTTTCATTATTAGCAGCATTAACTACCAGCATAAATTCATTTTTCTTTTTATAAACTAGAATATCATCAATAATTCCACCATTTGCAAAACACATAGCAGAATATTGCGCTTGTCCAACTGAAAGAGAAGCCACATCATTCACAGTTACTTTTTGCAGGAATGATTCAGCATCAGAACCAGAAATAATGTATTCTCCCATATGGCTCACATCAAATAATCCCGCCTTTGATCGAACAGCCAAATGTTCCAGGTTAATGCCTGAATAATGTGTTGGAAGCAAATAGCCACCAAAACTGACCATATTCCCACCCAGTTCAATGTGTCGATCTAATAATGGTGTATTTTTCTCCTGCATGATTATCTTTCAATCCAAAATTTATTTATAAGTATTCTTCGTGTCTGTTACTTTTGTGGCAATTACTTAAGACATAAGTTGTTTGAGTGCCTTTTTAATGACAGATTCCAGTTCTCCGGATAATTCGCCATTTTTCTCCAAATCTGTGCATGCTTTTTTCGCATGGTTAGGCTTATATCCCAATGAAATGAGAGCATTCACCACATCTCTAAATAATTGTGATACAGATTCTCCTCCCTCTTCAAAACCCAGTGAATCATCACTTGTTTTCATGAATTTTTCTTTCAATTCTACAATGATTCGTTTGGCCGTTTTGGCTCCAACACCAGGAACAGCTGTCAATGCAACTACATCACCTGCAATAACACGGTCTTTCAATCTGGATGGTTCAATGCCGGACAGTATCGTTAATGCCAGTTTGGGCCCGATTCCACTAATTGAAATCAATAACTGAAATACATTGCGTTCTTTTTCATCTGCAAAACCAAATAAATTTAATATATCTTCCCTAACATGGAGATACGTCAATATATGGGCTTCTTTTCCTTTTGATGGAAGTGATTCCAATCCGTTGATGGACATAGTTAATTTATAGCCCACACCGTTCACAAATAGCACTGCATAGGTGAGTGTTTTTTGTTCTACAATTCCTTTTAATTGATCAATCATACGAATTTAGCCTGGTTGATATAACAAAGTCCCACTGCCATGGCATCTGACACATCCAGCGGTTTTGGAGGTTCTTTTAATTTTAAAATTTGGGTGACCATATAGGACACTTGTTCCTTGGATGCTGCACCATTACCACAGACTGACATTTTTACTTTTCTGGGTGCAAATTCATGGACGGAAATATCCGCCTGGGCAGCAGCTAAAATCAAAGAACCGCGGGCCTGTCCTAGAGTCATAGCTGATTTAACATTCTTGCTGTAAAATGCATCTTCTATGGCCATCACATCAGGAGAAAATTGATCCAGTATTTTGTTCATTTCTTCAAATAAATAATTTAATCTTTTTGGTAAACTATCTTTGGGCTTGGGCTTTATTGTGCCATAGGCGGAAAGATGTGTTTGATTCCGTTTTGTATCCATAATACTAAATCCTGTAATGCCCAACCCCGGATCCACACCTAAGACACGCATGAATCAATCCTGGAGAAGCGTTTCTTCATCCACATCAAAATTGGAAAAGAGTTTACTGATGTCGTCATTATCTTCTAAAGCATCCATGAGTTTAAGAGCAGATTGAGCTTCTTTCCCTTCTAATTTTTGCAGTGTCTTTGGCACCATTTCTATCTCCGCTGATCTGATCTCGTATCCAGAATTTTCTAACGCGTCTCTCACATCCATAAGATAAACTGGATCGGTTGTGATTGTAAAAAATTCATCATCAGCTTCAAAATCATCAGCACCTGCTTCGAGAGCTGCTTCTAAAATCAAATCATTGTCCCCGGAATGACTATTGATAATAATTTGGCCTTTTTTATCGAAAACCCATGCTACACTCCCATTCTCACCCAAATTTCCTCCATATTTTGAAAGTAAGTGTCGTATTTCTGCCACAGTTCGGTTCTTGTTATCCGTAATAATATCCATCATGATGGCCACACCACCGGGACCATACCCTTCGTAAGTCACTTCTTCATATGAAACACCTTCCAGTTCACCTGTCCCTTTTTTTATGGCACGTGTTATATTATCTATCGGAAGATTATTGGATTTTCCATTTGAGACTGCTTTTCGCAACCGTGGATTTGCATCAACATCGCCGCCTCCCAATCGAGCTGCTACAGTGATTTCTTTAATGATCTTAGTGAATATTTTTCCGCGCTTGGCGTCTTGAGCACCTTTTCGGTGTTTGATGTTGGCCCACTTACTATGTCCTGCCATGATTATCCTAAGTTTCAGACTTCAAAATTACAGAACTTGACAAATGGCTCCAAAGGAGATAAAAGGCGAATTTTTAAACAATCACAAAATGCAAAAAGGGCAACTGGATTAAAATATCAATTAGTGAATTGCTTTATTAGAACTTGATTCGATAAGAACAGTTATTTTAAATAAAAATTAAATTATAATTTATTCTAAATTTTTGCTGCTTTGCTCAATCCTGCTACGGACAATCCAAATATTCTTATATCCTTTTTTATTTAGATTTGCCTTTTGCTTTTCCGCTTCTTTTTTTGTTACAAAATTTCCTAACCTGAGCTTATAAAGCGGTGCTTCAAAAACCATGTAAACCGAATCTTTCAAACTTCTTTCAAATTTTCGCAGAGTCCGATTTGTTTCTTCTACTGAAGATGATTCGAAAATCTGCAGTCGATATCCTTCTTGGGTTGTAATTCGAATATTTTTTAATGAATCTAACAAACCAAATTGTGATGTTCCAAATATCTTATCCAGAATTTTTGGTGTTTTAGGTACCGGGT
The DNA here is from genome assembly GCA_964648395.1 of uncultured bacterium. GTDB lineage: Bacteria > Fidelibacterota > Marinisomatia > Marinisomatales > UBA1611. The sequence continues at coordinate 3,946 of CAZYLQ010000007.1, forward strand.
CTCGAACAGAATTCATATCAAACCAAAATAGTGAATCCTGCGCTAACAGACATCCTGTGAAGAGTAACAAAAAAAGCAATGGTCTCATTTTAATGTCCGAATTGATTCAGTTGGAATCCATCCTTTTTTCCCATCAATGAGAATAATTTCCACCCAATCCTTCTGGGTTTGATGGATATCTGCAAAGCTGCCTTCATTAATCCGGAATAGTAACGTGTTTTCACCATAAAACGGACCCGAATATGCATCTACACCGTTAGCAATCACAACACCGGTATTTGTACGATTATCCTGAAAATATTTATCCGCAGCAACTACGTGGATACCCAGCGTCACCACAATGAGTCCTGTTAAAATAGATTGGCTCAAACTCCCTCGTATCCACCCAAACTGGAGCCCGAATACCCACAATGCCTGAAATAGCAATACTAAACTTCCAAACACGATCCATTCCTGTAAGGTTAAATTTGATTTGATGTCCCGATATATTTGTAATAGGAAAAATGGTTCCGGCATGTCAATGCGATCAATTCGCCGCGCTTTTGCTACCGAAAGATTATGATGAGAATCCGTATCCCTGGGTAAAATTTTTATTCCATTCGAATAGGCCCAGATAGCTTGCCCAATGTAATGGAGTCGGTAATATGCATTCCCCAAATTATAGTATAAATCAGCATGCTCATGCCCCAATTCCAAAATGGATTCATAGGTTTGGATTGCATCCTCATATTTTTCGTAAATCATGGCATCGTTCCCCTGTATTAATAAATCGTTGGGGATATCTGCAAATCCAATGGACGAAAACATCAAGATAAATAAAATGTGTCTCATGCCAAGTTCTGATCAATTTGTTTCATCACAGTTGCCATGTCCTTTAGAATTGTAGCTTCTCTCTCCATTCCGCCGGGAGCATATTTCCCAGCATCACAGGCTTTTAATAAGTCTAATATATTTCTCAGTGATTCGCTGGGAATTTGGTCACCGAGATAATTTTTAACACTGGAAGGATCCAGGTTGTGAGTGGACAAAATAAGTTTATTCTCAAGGTAAATGTAAAAGGCTCTACTGGCCATTTCAAATGGATCACCATTCCCTTTTTTCATTTCTTTCAACCCAGTTCTAAGTGCACCACGAATTTGTCTACCTTCTGCCGTTGATAAACGATAACCTGTGAATTTCGAAATTAAGGTGGGCGAAACAAATATCAGGATAGAACATAGATAAATGAAAATTGCTGTATTCGACCTCCCTTTGGTTGATGAACTGAAGTCCACTGGTCCTGTATGAATAAACCGTATGTCCTGTCCGATTAATTCCACTTCCCGTTTGGTAAGCCCGGACCCATTGGGTCGTGCTGCATCGCTGGGTAAAATTGGAATATCAATTGGATCAGTTTGGGTTCGTTGCCAATTCCCACCTTTCGGATCAAAATAGGACATTTGGACTCGTGGGATGGTTAGATTCCCGGCAGATCTTGGAATTAAAATATATTCCCATGATTGAGTACCTGTAAGATCATCCCGAAAAGTGTCTTTCTCAAATTTATCTGTGGGTGGGAATGCCTCAAGTTCTGCGGGAAATTTTATCTCCGGAATGGAAAATAGACCTAAGTTTCCAGTCCCTTTCATCGAAATTGAAAAAGTAAATCCTTCATTAACTTTCGCAGTATCCCGGTCTGTATGCGAGGATATTTTATAGGAACCAACAGCACCTGTGAAATCAAAAGGTCGTGGTTCAGGAAAGGACTGGACAAAGATTTTCTTTTCTTTTGATCTCAATACCTTCGTTTTTGTTTCTGTAAAAAATGAATCAAAAAATGGATCGAAGAATGGGTCACGACGACGTTTCTTTTTCTTTGATTCAATTAGAACTTTTACTTTTAATTGTGGAATAACATGTTTTTCAGATGGGATTGGAAACAATGCTTTTTGCCCAAGATTTGCCACTTGGTATTTCACTCCCTGAATTGTCACATTCCGATATTGAACTCGTTTAGGTGTGTATAAATCTTCTACCCAAAATCCGGGAAAATCTGGCATTTCAAATGGTTCAATGGAAATATTGGCATTTTTATACAATTTATAGGTTAACGTTATTTGCTCTCCAAGATAGGCCTTTTCTTTATCAATCTCTGCTACAATGAAAACAGAATTGTCCGAAGAATCCGTAGTTTTCTTTACCTGGATCTGAATAGGCTTTCCACGAAAAGATTTTCCATCAACTGTTCCTGAAAGAGCAGGAATAACCAGCATTCCGCCCTGTTTTGGTGAAAGGGTCCATGTGAGAGTTTTGGTGCTGGTCATTTTACCATTAATCCATTGTATATTAGTCTGTTGCCCGGGACCGCTGGCGATTTCAAAATCTTTACTTACCTGATTCATATCTACTTGTGGAAAACCTTTGCTCTCTGTCACTTCTATGGATAACGTGACCAAGTCATCTTCTGTCAACTGGTTTCGGTCAACAGAGATCTGTATGGTTTGACCATATGTGAAAGACAAGGCCAGAATCATTAAAAGTATTCTCATTACCAATCCTTTTCCAACTTTCGGGATTTGGATTTTGCGATTTGTCGTTTCTGGTTGATCTTTTCCTGATCTTTCAAGGCGTTCAGTATAGCCTCAGCCTGCATCTGTTTATCAGTTTTTTGGTCTTGCGTCTCGTCTTGTTTAGCTTGGGATTGCTGTTGCTCTTTTTTTTCTTCCTTTTCTGATTGAGATTTTTGTTGATCCTCCTGTTGTTTCTGTTGATCCTCGCCTTTTTCCTGGTTATCCTGATTTTGCTTCTGTTGATCCTGTTTTTCCTGATTTTGTTTTTCCTGCTGCTGCTGTTGTTCCTGTTGCTGTAAAACCTGTTTTAGAAGTTCATAATTCACTTTTGCATCTTCATCTGTTGGATCTAATTCTATTGCTTTTCGATATAAGGCAAGACTTTCTTCCATTTTTTGTTGATCTCGGAACATATTCCCTAAGTTATACATGGCTTTGGATGCCAATGATTTATCATCGGAATTCATAGCATTATTTAATGCACGAGCTGCTGTCTCCATATCCTTTTGTTGATACGCAGTTACACCCAATCCAAATTGAGCCCCGTCATCCTTTTTTCGGTTTTTCAAAACATGTTCATAATAAACACGAGCTTCATCATAATGACCTTCTTCGTAGGCTTTCTTCCCCTTGTCCTGGCCAAATAAGACAGCCAGATAAAAAAGGAATGCTAATAACCTAATCATGACTTTCCCCTCGGTCGGGTGGGCATAACAAATCCCCAAACCAAAAAACCAAAAGCCAGCAATCCGAAAGACTGGTATCTATCTTCATACTCGGAAAATTCGTGGGTAGAGATAGTTTTCTTTTCCATGTTTTCAATCGCCAACGCTATATCTTCGTGGGTGTCTCGATTATTATCAAACCAAAAAAAAGACCCATTTCCCGCAGAAGCTATATCAATTAAGATTCGTTCATTCAAAGTGGATGTAATGAGTTTTCCATTTCGATCTCTTTTATATTCGTTTGTATTGCTGTCTTTTCCTTTCAATGGAATCAGACTTCCCATTTCTGACCCAACACCAACTGTATTGATCATCAGTCCGGATTTAGCCGCTTGCGTTGCCAATTCTACCGCTTGTCCTTCATGATCTTCCCCATCTGTCACCATGAGCATTACTTTAAATTTATCGGTTTCTTCCGTGAATGCATTCATGGCTGTATTCATGGCAGAACTCAAGGCTGTTCCCTGGGTTGGAATCATATCTGTATCAATTTCGTTCAGAAATAGTAAAGCAGCTTCATAATCTGTAGTGAGTGGTAGATACAAATGGCTGGATCCAGCAAATACAATGATGGCGACACGATCTCCTTTCAATTTTCGGATTAGTCTTCCCAATTCAAATTTAGCCTTTGAAAGGCGGGATGGGGTTACATCTTCTGCATCCATACTGGTAGATGTATCCAGAGCAATGACTAAATCCACGCCTTTTCTTTCAATTGGCCTGACACGCATCCCTATTTGTGGACCTGACGCTGCCAGTGCCAACAGCGCTAGTCCAATGAGGATCAAACGATTTCGCCAGATTATTCTATTTTTATCAAGGTTTAATCTGGAAACGGCTCTCACTTTCTCAGATGCATTTGGAAATATCAAGTCACGCCTACGCTCTTTCAATTGCCAAAGAATCCAGAAAAAAACCTGAATTACCAAAAAGGCTAATACCCAACTAAAACGGAATGCCATCAGGTCCTGCTCCTAAAAATAGAACGTCGTGTAGTTTCCATTCCCAGCCCCATGAGAAAAGCAGGAATCAAAAACCAGCCATACAATTCTTTGTATTGTGTGAATTCTTTTACTTCGATCTCAGAACGCTCCAAAAGATCAATCTCTGCATAAATGGATGCTAAAGCTTCCACATCCGTGGCTCGAAAGAATTTTCCCCCTGTAATATCGGCAATATGTTGTAATGTTTCTTCATCTATTTCATTTCGAATAAGCCCACGTCCGGGGATTCTTGTGTAGGATTGATTCGTCCCAGCGCCAATAGTATAAATTTTGATGTCGTATTCTGCAGCTAGTACTGCAGCAGTTTTTGGATCAATCTCCCCAGCATTATTACTCCCATCAGATAACAAGATCATGACTCGGCTCTCAACATCACTGTTTCGGAGTCGATTTGTTCCATTTGCGATGGCCATGCCAATCGCAGTACCATCATTTTCCTTGGAAGCAACCGTTATTTCTTTGATTAAAGATTGTAGTACTTTCTTATCGACGGTGAGCGGACATTGAATAAAGGATTCACCGGCAAAAACAAGAATCCCGATTCTGTCATTTTTCCGATTTTCAATAAAATTACTTGCTGTTTTTTTGACTGCTTCTAATCTATTCGGTGGAAAATCATCTGCCAACATACTAGAACTGATGTCTAAAACCAGAAGCATATCGATGACACTGACAGATGTCTCTTGCAGATTATCGATTAACCTTGGGCGGGCAAGTCCCAAGATAATCAAAAAAAGGACCAATAAATACATTGTCCGTAGAAACAAATGCTTTCTATTGCCAATTATCTTGAATTCTTCAGAAATAAAAATGGAAGATGAAATTCGCAATGTGCCTTCTTTATTTCGTCCGGACGCACGATACCAACCCATCGCTAAGAGAAGGATTAGAAGTAAAATGAGATACCAGGGATGCTGAAAGTCCATCTAATTAAATAAGTTATTTTTGACCGATTCTTATCTGATTTCGATACGATTGAACCAGAAAAATGTTTCGGAAAAATTGGCGATGTGGTAAATATACCACATCCGGGATACGTTAACCTTCGCCCTCGTCCTTATTCTCTACGGGTGCCTCTGCACTTTCCTTAGCATCCATAATTTCTTTTTTGCTTGTTTCAACAGCATCCTTGAATTCATTGATTCCTTTACCAAGACCACGTGCCAGTTCTGGCAATCGCTTGGCACCAAAAAGTAATAATATCACCAAAAAGATGAGAACGAGTTCGCCAGTTCCAAGATTGAACATAGCGTAGTTTACATCAACATTTGACATGAAACCTCCCAATTTTTAACGAAAATATCTTAAGATGTAATAGGCGGATGTTAGCCCAATAATACTAGTGAAATTGAAATTCATAGCCAATCCAAATTTCAAAGTGATAATCTTCAGATCTAAGACAATGACACCCATTTCATTCCCCGAGAAGCCACCTAGATCCAGTGAAATGCTGGTAAGAAAAAAGTCTTTTACCACACCATCAGGTAATCCCCATCCCAGTATATTCCCTAACACACCACCAATAGCTGCGCCTATAAATAAACCGACAACTATTAAAGAAACATTCCTTTTAGTCATGGTTTATATATCCGCCTCTGATGGTGCATCATTCCGTCTTGGGTTAATGAGCCAATTGATAATATTCCATCCAATATAAACTGCAATCAGTGGCATTAGAATGAATCCTTGCCAGATCGCTAGAATAATCATTGAAAAAATGAACGCTAACAAAAGAATGGTATTCGTCCGCCCGGATTTAAATGAAAATAATGGAAATTTTGCAAAGTGAATCGGACTGATCATGAGAAAGCTAAGGCCGGCAACCAGCATCAATGCCGTTCTCGGATCGCCAAAATCACCATCGATTTGATGATTAAAAAATAAGTATGAAAATAAAGTGATGGTTGCAATAGGAGTCGTTAACCCGATTGTATATGATTTTGGTTTTCCCGGCTCCTCGTCCCGATTGAATTTAGCCAATCGAATCGTACCAAACATCAGAGGTATAAAACTAATAAATCCACCTAAAAGTGGTGGTAATCCATCCACGTAAAGCGAATATACTAAAATGGATGGCACCACACAAAATGAGACAGTATCTGCCATAGAATCAAACTCCATTCCAAATCGGGATGAAATACCTAATATTCTGGCGATTTTCCCATCAAAAACGTCAAAGAGCCCGGCTATGATGATAAAAACGCCCGCTTTTATTGGATGGTTATTCAATATAAGTCCAATGGCAAGAAACCCGAGAAACATATTAAACAATGTTAAAATATTCGGGATAAAATGCCTGGGCGGTCTTCTTTTCTTTTTTAGATTCATTTTCATTCAAAAGTACCTATTATTGTTTTACTCCCAGTTACTTTCTGCCCTAATTTTACGCATAAATTTACATGTTTTGGGAGGATCAAATCAGTTCTGCTTCCAAAACGAATAAACCCCAATCTACCTCCTATTTCCATGTTTTCGTCCTTCTTCGCATAACATATTATTCGCCTGGCAATCAGCCCCGCAATTTGTTTTACTTTTATGGACCCCACATTCGAGGTAATCGTTATTTCTGTTTGTTCATTCTCGTCTGATGCTTTGTGATCAAAAGCTGCCAAAAATTTTCCTTTTTTGTATTTAATATCAGTGAAAGTTCCATCAATTGGCATTCGATTGGCATGGACATTGAATACATTCAGGAATATAGAAACTAACTGAGCAACTCCCACATCAGGATCATTCACATCTGTTATCTTTACAATTTTACCATCTGCCGGGGCTAAAATCATGTTTTCTCCTTCCGGCATATTTCGGACAGGATCCCTGAAAAAATTGAAACAAAAAACCAATAATCCAAAAAGGATCCATGGAATGGTCATAGAAATACCTAATGTATCAGATTGCCATATAGAAATAGCTGTAAATACAAAAAGTGGGAGAACAATAATTCTACCCTCGGGGGCAAGTTTCATTTATAGGAATTTCCTTTATATTTTCCCAATCTCATTTTTACTTTTTTATAGTTTCCATCACGGAATATCTTCAATGTGACTTTATCACCGGAACGAAGGTCATTATCTATAATAACCGATCTAATATCACTGGGCTTATTGACCGGCTCTCGATTGACTGTAAGAATAACATCCCCCGGTTCCAATCCTGAACCTTCCGCAGCACTCCCATCGGTTACTTCAACAATGATAACACCTTTTGAAAATGGAATATTCAAATAACGTGAAATACTTTGAGTCACGGATTGAACAACCAATCCGGTGGAATAACCTCGATCCACATGTCCAGTGGTTCTTAATTCTTTTGCGACCCGTTTTGCAGAATTTATGGGTATGGCAAATCCAATTCCTACGGATCCTTGGACCTGATCTGATCCTGTATAAATAAATGTATTAATCCCAATGACTTCCCCCAAAGCATTGACCAACGGACCACCTGAGTTTCCATGATTAATGGCTGCATCTGTTTGGATCATATCTTGGAATACCTTTCCACTTTTTAACCGTCCAAAATCCATGTTGGTTGCAGAAATAATACCTACACTTGCAGATGGTTTATTGCTGATAGAAAAAAGCTGAAATGGATTTCCCAAAGCTATAACCCATTCGCCAATGAGGAGATCTTCTGAACTTCCCAATTCAGCATAGGGAAAATCAGACCCATCCAATTTTAAAAGAGCAAGGTCAGATGTTATATCCGCGCCAACAATCTCTGCTTCGTATTCTGATCCTCCGGATAAAGTAACAGAAATTTTATCCGCATTTTCAATCACATGATGATTTGTCATTACAAATCCATCTGGACTAATTACCACCCCGCTTCCTGAACTTTTCATGGGATAAATTTCCCGGGGATACATGAACCCGAAGAATGGGTCAAAAGAGACAGATGAGATGTGCTGCTCCACGTTAATACTGGCTACAGCTGGGCCAACTTTTTCAATGGCACGAGTAATAGCCGTCTCTCTAGATCCTGAAATCTCATTACCCGTGAGAAAGTTCAAGAAGAAAAATAGTACGAACAGGGTAAATGGTTTATTCATAATCAACTTGGATCAGGATTAACCCTTCTGCAGGTGCTTTAAAAATTCGTGCATCTTTTTGTGGATTCATTATTAAGGATAAAAAGTCTTCTTCCGAAAACCGTTTTTCTACAACTGCAATCATTGTTCCAACGAGATATCTAACCATGTGGTGCAAGAATCGGTTTCCAGTGATATGTAAAATTACCATTTTTCCATCTGACTTCCATTCTGATTTATAAATGATGCAGCGGGTATGAGCCATATCTTCTCGAAATTTGCTTAGAGAAAGGAAATCGTGGTCACCAACCAAATGAATTGCTAATTGATTGAGTCTCCGTAGATCCAATTTTTGCAAATGCCACGATTGGTTTTTATACAAGATCGAATCACCGGTAAAACATTGATATTGGTAATAGCGTTTGGTTGCATCGAATCTTGCCTGAAAATCTTTATTTACCTTTTCTATATCCATCACTCGGCATTCAGGGGGCAAATTTCCATTCAACGCACTTTTCAGGTCATCTTCATTCAATCTTGTTTCAACATCCACATGAGCTACCTGGCCCAATGCATGCACCCCAGTATCTGTGCGACCCGCGCCATGAACCGGGATTCTGTCTTTAGATCCGGATATCTTTTGAACCGCCAATTCTAACACACCCTGGACAGTTCTTTCTTTAACTTGAAGCTGCCACCCAAAAAATGCAGACCCATCGTATTGGATCGTTAATTTATATCTACCCAATCGTATGAACTCCTATCAATATAATTGGGATGAGTAAAACCAAAGTCAGATCAAAAAAAGTAAATTTGATGAAAGGAAATACACTTCGAGGAATAGATTCTCCATAACCACGCATTTTCATAACTCGAGTGATTGATTCTGATTTATTAAGATTTAGAATGATAAAATCCGGAACAAATTGAGCAACTTGAATCACTTTTTTTAGATAGGATTCGGATATTGAAATTGATAATGCTTTTTGGGATCTTTCCAACTGTCGCCACTCTTCTTTAAATGTGGGGAAAAAACGGACCGTCATGTCAAAAAAGAGTAATAAATCTTCCACCCATCGATAATTCAGATTCATCTTGAACCATATACTCCGAAATGCAGTTATAACATCCTGTGAGCTGGATTTAAGAGTATAAATTGTCATAACACTTACCATAACAATCAACCTAAGCGTTGCAAGAGTTACACCCATAATAATGGTGGAAATGGGACGATCTGAGACCAGGAATGAAATGACAAAAAAAATGAGCCCAGTTAAGGGGAAATATTTCCAGAATGGACGGGTACGATTTTTCCATTCAGACCATTGATCCCTTTCAAAAATAAGAAGTGAAATTGCTATCAAAATATGAAGAGTTAGAATTCCGATTTCCATGGAGAAAAGAACGGAAACCGAAAATGCCATATATAGGAATAGTCGGGTGAAGGGATTCATTTTTACAAGTGAAATTCGACCTTAAGAGAAAGGGATCCCATTCCGTTAGGTGAAATGGTTGGCATCAAAGAGATAGATTCAATCTTTTCTAACCTTGTCAAGTAGAGTGCGTCAATCGCTGACACAATGTGATTCACCACAATGCCTCCTAAGATGAATTTTCCCGTCAAAGCCAACAAATCACTCCGTATTCTCATTTTTTCAAATGATTTTTTATTTTCTTTGGAGTCCCAGCTCCAATCCCAGCCTTCATTTTCTGGATAAAGATTTTTCATATCACGAAACCGAAGATGTTCATCATTGTAATTTGCCATATCAGTATAATTCCCGAGATCTACCCAATATTCATGGTTTTTTCCACGAGAATCCACACCGGCATACTCAACTGCAAAAGACTTATACTGATTTGCCTGATGTCCGGAAAATGTATATGCAGTGATGCATGCTGATACCAGGGAAACTTCAGTGAGTCGAAATATTCGCGCTCTTTTAGATTTTTGCAAAGCCTCCTCTCCCCATCCCGGTAGGATGGCAGACTTCACCATGGGGTGGAGGTTTGCCGATTCACCGTAAAGTAAACTAGAAAAGAGTAAAAGTATTAAAATCGTCTTCTTATACATGGGATTGGTCCGAGAAGGAGAAAAATTACAAAACAGATCATAGCAAAAATATCACCATATTGGCTATAAAAACTTCCAGTGGTACCTAAGGGAACAGTCACTTTAAAAACTGCCATTTCACCCAAACCCTGTTCTTTAATGGATATTCCACTTGCAAGGATGAGCCCTGAAATTCCTGTATTGGCAGAGCGTACAACAGGAACGCGGTTTTCTATAGCGCGGATCCGTGCCACATCATAATGCTGATAGGGACCTGCTGATTTCCCTAACCAACCGTCATTTGTTTGGATGGTTAACATATCAGCACCCTGCTGAATAAATTCACGAGTAACCTCAGGGATACTGGATTCATAACAGATCAAATTGGAAAATTTTATGTCCTTCCATTCAAAAACGGTGTACTCGGATCCATGGGTAAAGTTCCCCTGACCAAAATTCAACATATTGAGGAAAGGAAATTGATCTGACAATGGAATATATTCTGCGAATGGAACTAGATGAAGTTTATTATAAAGAATATATTTATGGTTTGGCGTCAAAAACATACTACTATTGAAATACTGTTTCTGCCCATCAGGTGATTTGGTTCTATCCACGGTCCCAGTTAACACAGGAATTCCTGATGAATCAACTTTTGATTGAATTTGATCTCGAACGTGTCGGTCCAATCTTAAGTATGCAGGGAGAGCAGTTTCAGGAAACAAAATCAAATCAGGATTAAGGTTTATAGCAAGAGAGTGAAGGGAATCCATATATGTGATGGTTATTTCTCTTTTTTTATAATCCCATTTAGCATTTGGATCAATATTTGGTTGAAGGACTGCTACACCCATATTTGTAAGTGAATCGTTGAATCCTTTCATTCTTGAATTGCCGGAAAACCAGAGGCCAAACAATAAAATCCCTAAAAAATATCCCAATTTTTTATTGGGTTCAAAATTCTGAATCAATATATAAAGTATAACATTAAGTAATGTGATCCATAATGTTACTCCATAAGTTCCTGTCACTTCCATTATCTGGATCATTGGCAGGAAATCTAATTGAGATAAAACCATATTCCCCCATGGAAACCCCAAAGCACCAAAACTCCGTACCCACTCCATAGAAACAATGAGAAACGGGAATAATACTAATCCGTTACCATAGACTTTAACTCTACCAAAAACCCAACCAGCAACAGCCCAATAGATTCCTAAATGCAGAACAGCTGCAATGAGGGAAAGTAATACTACCCAAAAACTGGCGCCTGAATTAACACCGATCCAGTAAAACGCTATGAAATTATGGGTCATGCCAAATACATACCCATATCTCGCATTTTCATTCGCATCATGATACAGCCAAATATGGAGAAGGGGTATAAGTCCAATCCACGCTAAAAACCCCAAATGCCAAGGCTGATAGGCGATACCTGTAATAATCCCACCAAAAATAGCCAATTGCCAAGCAGGTCGATCAAAGAAGGGGGTCATCGGTTTCGCTTATCCAAAAACTGTTGGAGAATGATCGCTGCAGCCCGTTGATCAATCAATCCTTTATTATGTCCTGTTTTGATATTCTGTTGGATCATAGATTTTTCTGCACTGACAGAAGAAAGCCGTTCATCTTCTAAATGAATGGGTAATTTGAGAGCGTATAATAAGTTAGCAAATTCCCTGACCTTTTTAGTCTGGACTGTTTCCTGCCCTTTCAACCCAATAGGAAGCCCAACTACTATGGCTTCCACATCTTTTTCTTTTATTAGAGATTGAAATACTTGAAGGCATTTTTCATTCCCTTCATTTAGAATAGTTTTAAATGGAGAAGCGATAATTTTAATCGGATCAGACATGGCTAATCCGATTCGACTATCCCCATAGTCGACCCCAAGAACTCGCCCCATAGATTAGAGAGGTTTACGTAGGTGTGCTTTCAGTATCTTCCCAGGCTTGAATTGAGTTTTCTTATGGGCAGGAACATAGATCTCTTCATTGGTTTTAGGATTCCGTGCACGAGGTTTTGCTTTCGTAGGCTTGGATTCAAATACACCAAAATTCCTTATCTCTATCCTAATATAGGGATGATCTTCAGTGAGAAAACCCCTCATAATAGTGAAAAAATCATCCACAATTTTCTTGGATGCCCGAACACTGACTCCATTTCGTTCAGCCAATTGGGTGGCAATATCTATTTTAGTATAAGTTTTTGTTTCCATTATCGGCCTGCTCTTTCTACGTAATCAACATTTTTTAATTTAGTCATTTTTTTCATGAGACGATTTAATTGACGATTATTATTAACTTGAACAATAAAATGAGCAATCCCAATTGATTCCTTAACTTTAATGTCCACACTGGCAATATTTACATTTTGCTTCGAAATACACTCAGACATATCCTTTAATGCCCCCTTATAGTCCTGAACTACAACCCTTATGCGAACATTGAAATGGTCTGATGATTTCACATTCCATTCCACAGGGATTAACCGATCTGATTCATGGCTCAGTAAGGGGAGGCTTTTACATGCATTTTGATGAACTGTAATACCGCGTCCACGAGTAACAAATCCAATCAATTCATCTCCAGGAATCGGGTTACAGCATTTTCCAAAATTCACCATGAGATTATCAATGCCATCCAGGATAATACCTTTCGTTTGAGATCTTGCAAAATTAAAAAATCTTGAAGATTCGTCTTCTTCATTCCTTTCTTCGATCTCATCTTCCTGCGGTCTTAGTTTTCGGAACATGTCTCGAACGGTAATCATTCCCGATCCAATAGCTTTTAATAATGCCCCAGAGTCAGAATAACCAAATTTGCTGAAACTTTCCCTGAATTCTTTTATATCTTTCAACATTTTCATTCTACGAAGGGTCTTCTCAAGCAATTCTTCACCGATTTTAATACTTTCTTTATCTTGAACAATTTTAAGATATTTATTGACCTGATTTCGCGCTTTGGTAGTTACAATAAACTTTTGCCAACCATAGCTAGGCATTTGACTTTTACTGGTGATGATTTCAACCATATCCCCATTGGTTAATTTCGTATTTAAGGGCACAACAGAATGATTGATTTTGGCACCCATGCAATGCATCCCAACCTGGGTATGAACCTGAAACGCAAAATCTACAGGCGTTGCCCCTACAGGTAACTGAATCAGGTCACCAACAGGTGTGAACACAAAAATTTCTTCATTGTATAAATCGATCTTCAGAAGTTCCATAAATTCCTTTGGATCAGCAGATTCATTTTGAAGAATTTCCAATAATTCACGAAGCCATTTTACATTTTTATCAATTCCCGATGATTTTCCATCTTTATAAACCCAGTGTGCAGCCACGCCAATCTCTGCAGTGTCTTCCATATCTCCTGTCCGGATCTGGATTTCTACTAATCGACCTTTCCGTCCAACAACAGTCGTATGCACTGACTGGTACCCATTTGATTTAGGATTAGCAATAAAATCTTTGAATCGTTCCTGAATTGGTTTGTAAAGACCATGAACGATTCCTAAGGCTAAATAACATTGCTCAATTTTTTCCACAATGATTCGAATAGCATAAAGATCATAAATTTCTTCAAAGGATTTGTCCCGGGACATCATTTTTCCATGAATGGAAGAATAGGATTTAGATCTGCCATAGACTTTAGGAATAATTTCGTAAATTTTTAATTCATCCTTCACCGGCCCAATAATCTCTTTAATAAATTTATCTCTTTGTCTTTTAGATGATTTTATTTTTGAGTCCAAATTCTTATACCCAGAAGGATCCAAAACACGAAATACACTATCCTCCAATTGAGATTTTACCGAAGACATTCCCAAACGATGCGCTAAGGGAACATAGACATCACGGGTTTCCACAGCTATTCGATGTTGTTTTATTTTGGACATGTGCTTAATCGTTTCCATATTGTGAAGTCGATCAGCAAATTTGATAATGATGACTCTAAGGTCTTTAGCAACCGACAGGAGCATTTTCATAAAGTTTCCTGCCTGTTTCTCTTTTCGAGTTGAAAAGTGGATACCTCCTATCTTTGTAACGCCTTCCACAAGATTTGCTAAATCATCCCCAAATTCTTGTCTAAGTCCATCGACGGAAACATCTGTATCTTCAACCGTATCATGGAGCAATCCAGCTATAATCGTGGTAGTATCCATTTTCCATGATGCCAGTTTTTGGGCCACAGCAACACAATGGGTAAAATAATTTTCACCTGAGCGGCGTTTTTGTCCTTCATGATGATAATCTCCATATTCGTAAGCCTTCCAAAGAAGGGATTTTATTTCATCCTTTTCCTCATCTGGTCCTAATGAAACTTCATTAACCAAGTTCATAAATGGTTTTGGATATTCTCCAAATAATTGGGGTGCTAATCTTGAGAGAGGGTTATCCATTAAAATGGTTCAGAAGGAGATAAATTTTCATAACGCGCATATTTGCTAATAAAAGAAGCATCCACAACACCCGTAGGACCATTTCTCTGTTTCGCAACAATAATTTTTGCTTTACCTTCATCCTCATCATCTTGAGTATACAACCACTGACGGTACAGGAAAATGACCACATCTGCGTCTTGTTCAATAGCCCCACTTTCACGAAGATCAGATAATTGGGGTTGTTTATCTGCCCGTTGTTCAACAGCACGAGATAATTGTGACAAGGCAACAACAGGAATATCTAATTCTTTTGCCAAAGCCTTTAATGACCTTGAAATCACTGAAATTTCCTGCTGGCGACTTTCAACACCCTTTGGTCCCTGCATCAATTGTAGATAATCCACGACGATCATTCCGATATTGTGTTCAGCTTTCAATCGCCGCGCTTTCGCTCGTAATTCTAATACTGTGAGAGCAGGTGTATCATCCAAATAAATGGGTGCTACAGCCAAAGATCCAACGGCAATACTTAAATTTTTCCAATGAGTTTTGGGGAGGTTGCCTGTCCGTACAAAATGACTATCCACTCGGGCTTCCGCACAAAGGAGACGCATAGCCAATTGATGATTTGCCATTTCAAGACTGAACATTCCCACCCCAACACCACCTTCTAATGCCGCATTCCTTAGGATGGATAAAGCCAAAGCTGTTTTCCCCATACCCGGTCGACCCGCAACAATAATAAGATCACCATTTTGGAATCCAGATGTTATATCATCTAAATCAAGTAACCCAGATGGTACGCCGATTACATTACCTGGTTGAGCATTTATATGCTCTAATTTTTCAAATGCTTCAACGAGTATCGGATCAATGTGCTTAAATCC
>CAZYLQ010000007.1:19679-27738 GCA_964648395.1 uncultured bacterium
AAGGTAACACGAAGCGGTGTCCCATTGTAATCATGGGTTTTATCCCGCATTTCTTTTAAAGGGACATCCATCTTCAATAATGTTTTACCGGCAATACGGCCCAGTGCTACTATCAATTTTGGTTGAATTTGACTTATTTGTTCGATTAAATAAGGTTCACATTTCTTTACTTCGGATGGCAAGGGATCCCGATTATTAGGTGGGCGGCATTTTATAACGTTCGCAATATACACTCCAGCGCCACGTTTCAAGTCTATGGCATAAAGAATCTTATCCAGCATTTTACCAGCGCGTCCCACAAAAGGTTCCCCCTTCAAGTCTTCCTGCTCACCAGGCGCTTCTCCTACTAGAAGTAAATCGGCGTTAGGATCACCAACCCCAAAAACAAAATTGGTTCTGGTCTTTCCCAAGGGACATTCCAGACAGGTGCATATGGACTGATTATATGCATCCAATTTGCCGTTTTCTATGGGACCATTTTTCTCAGGCTTAGGTTCTGACAAAGGGGCAGGTTCGTTGGAAAGGTACAATTCATTCCCATACAATGCTTTTTGTTGTTTGAGATATTGGTGAAGCGCCCCTTTCATTGTTATTGTTTAACCAGGTTTGGTTTTTCTCCAAGTTACTTCACCTTCAATAAATTTATCAATCGCCACTGTGGTGACCTTATCTTTCTCTTCATAAGTTTCAGGTGTTGTCTCTTCCACTTCATCAAAAACATCCAGATCATCATTTTGGTGTTCAAGGATGGTTCTGCTCAAGATACGCTCGTGTAGTTCATTTCGAGCCTGCCCGAACATTGCTGCGACAGCTTCGTACATATTTTCTGCACGTTCTTCTATTTCACGAAAAGGGATAGTTTTAAGACCCATTTAGGACTCCTTCTTTTAAGTCATTGACTATGGTTATTAGTTCTTGGGTTGCCACATTGAGATCTTCGTTGATCATCACATGGTCAAACCGATCTTTATATTCCATTTCTTGCTGGAATCTCTGGAGGCGGACTTTAATTCGTTTTTCCGAATCGGTGCCGCGTTTTTTTAATCGTTCCCTCAAATGTGTAATGCTTGGGGGAATAATAAAAATTGAAAAGGAATTGTTCGGATACAATTCTTTAATTCGAATAGCACCTTTTACATCCAGTTCCAATAAAACTATTTTATTCTGAATAATGGCATTTTTCAAAGTTGATTCTGGTGTACCATAGTAAAAACCGTGAACATTTTCCCATTCAGCTAAATCTTTGTTCAGGATCAGATCCTCAAATTCATCATGAGAAATAAAATTATAATCATCACCATCACATTCAATACTTCTTTGCTTCCGTGTAGTATAAGATGTTGACCATTCAATTTCCGGCATGACCTTTTGCAAGGCTTTACAAAGAGTCGTTTTCCCAGAACCGGATGGTGCTGATATGGTAATCAAATTAATCATTAGAGGATATTCTGAACTTGTTCCCGGATTTTTTCTAATTCGCCTTTTATTTCTATAACATGATTTGTCACAGCAGGTTGGGGACTTTTAGAACCAATCGTATTCACTTCCCGACCAATCTCTTGAATCAGGAAATTGATTCGCTTCCCAACAGGTTCTTCTTGGTTCATATATGATGACAATTGTGTAAAATGACTTTTACAGCGAACAATTTCTTCTGTAACGTCCGCCCGTTCAGATAAAAAAGCAACTTCCTGGATGAGACGAGTTTCATCTAATGCTTCTCCATCTAACAATTCCGAAATCTTTTCCCGCATTTGAACCTGTTTCTCAAGACTAAACTTTCCAGAAATTTCTCCTACTTCATCAATTCTGGTTTGAAGGAGTTCCATTCGATTCAATATATCTGTTTGTATCTGATGCCCTTCTTTTTCACGCATTTCATTTACCTGGTTTAAAGCAAGTTCCACTGCTTTTAAGATGATCCCGGGTTTTAAGTTTTCCGGTTCATCTGCGGAAAGAAGATCATTGGTTGAAATTATATCACTCAAATTCATTCTCTGACCATAGTCCACATGTATTTTTTTTATCACATCTTGTAGAATTTCAAATCGTTTCCGATTGAAACTCAGTTTTTGTGAGTCCTGACCTGACTTTAATTCAAACCGAACCTGAACATTACCCCGCTGAAGAGATGTTTCAAGTGTATTTCGAACCTTTATTTCCAGGATGGGATCCAAATTGAACCCACGAATTTTTGTCTCCAGAAACCTGGAGTTAACCGTCCGTATTTCTACATCGATCTTATTTGGGCCTTTGCCGGCTGAACCGCGGCCAAATCCTGTCATACTTTTAATCATAATTTCCTATAAGGGTATAGCCTATTAAACTACGGACTTTAGAGAATATTATCCAAGAAAGATGATGGCCGGAATAGGATAAATATTGGGCTATAAAAACCAGAGTTTAAACCCAATATCTTAAGAATAAAAGAATAGCCAAACTATTAATCAAGAAGTTTTGATTTAACCCATTCCAATGAAAAATTCAAAGATATGAGATGATGGTTCCCTAATCCATCGGCAGAACTCGATGATAAAAAAGCATAATCGATCCCGAATCCTTCCCATTTCACACCCAATCCACCTGTTGAATTATTAACAGAGTTTCGTCCTAATCGGATAAATAGTTTATCTTTATAGATCCCTTCTATTCCGAATGATCCATCCACAGAAAAGGAACCAAATCCCAATTGTGAATCCAAATGACGATTGGATGTAGAAATATCCAGGTTGAACATAGAATGAAGATTCACAGGGATCTTTGTCAATTTCAACGGTTGATGGATTCCAACAGAAACGGTTGGTGTTGTTCCTTCCACAGTCCCATTTTCCCAAATAAGTCCGGAAGCTGGGAGATTCCGAGCAACAATGCCAATATTTGTTTCATAGATTTTTTTTACGATTCCAAGATCTATGCCAACACCCAAAGCAAACTGATTATCCAGTGAATAGGATAAAACTTTTACGCCAATGCCTATTGGCAAATCTCTAAACGAATGATTAAATGCACCATGGATACCAATTTGATGTTGACTGAAAAATTGAAGTTGATCTACATCCAAGCGTTCACCTTCATCCAAAATCCCATTCCCTTCACCTTCATCATTGGTCCCGAATTGCCCATCATTCCCCCAATCCAATAGCATATCTCGTGTATCCGGGATTTGACCGATACCTTCATATAACATATTGACTTGAATAGGATTTCCTTTTCTTTGAAACTGAAATCCCGCTAGATCATTATTCAATATCCCGGAAAACCGGGATTGATGAGTCACATTGACGTTTGAGGTCGGCGCTAGCGAAAATATAGGATTTATTAATGATGATGTAGGCGAACCAAAATAATAAGCGGTGGTTGCTTTCCCTAAGGATGCAGTACGGGCATCAGTTACATGCTCAAAGAGTTCCCAACCATAATTCACCAAAAAACCATTGGAAAACCCAATACTCACAATAAAAAAGTAAGAAAATAATGAGATTTGCCATTTAGATACGAAGTCTCGAATAAAGCATTGTTTCTTTGCGACTTTGCGGCATTTCCTACAATCCATGTTCTTTTTTGATCTCATCTAAAGTTTTAAGTGCTTCCAGGGGCGTCATTGAATTCACATCCAATTCATTCAGTTTTTTGCGTAATTTTAATTCTTGTTCCTGGAACAGTGTTATCTGATTGGACGGTTCTGGCGGCGTAGAAGTTCCACCTTTTTCCACAGATTGCTGGATATGATGGTTCAGTATCTCCGTTGCACGATGAATCACTGATTTTGGTAATCCTGCCATTTGTGCCACATGAATCCCATAACTTTTATCAACTGAACCTTTTGCTATAGAGCGAAGAAATACTATTTTATCTCCAAATTCTTTCACTTCCACATGGTGATTCTCAACTCGTTCCAAAAGTGATTCTAGGTCTGTTAATTCGTGGTAATGGGTTGCAAATAAAGTACGAGCCAAAACACCTTCTGTGTTGTGAAGAAATTCTGTTATAGCCCACGCCAGAGAAAGGCCATCAAATGTGGCTGTCCCTCGACCAATCTCATCTAGCAAGATCAAACTCCTATTCGTAGCATTATTCAAAATATTGGCGGCCTCGTTCATTTCCACCAAAAAGGTACTTTCACCACCAGCAAGATTATCACTGGCTCCTACTCGAGTAAACAATTTATCTGCTACTCCAATTTTTGCTGAATTAGCCGGGACAAAACTTCCAATCTGAGCCATTAGTACAATGAGTCCAACTTGTCTTAAATAAGTGGATTTTCCTGCCATATTGGGTCCCGTAATTAAGTGGATCTGGTTGATCGTAGAATCTATAGAGAGATTGTTTGGGATAAATTTTTCGGTAGATGGCAGCAACTGTTCAACGACAGGATGGCGCCCTTGGTTAATCTCCAATTCCGGATTATTTGTCAATTCCGGGCGAACAAAATTCTGATTCAATGAAGTTGTAGAAAATCCAACCAAAAGATCCATCCGATTGATAGCTTTGGCATTGGTGTGAATATCAGAAATGGTGCCCAATAAGAATTGGCACAATTCAGAGAAAATATTGGATTCTAATGTGAATATTTTTTCTTCTGCATTGAGAATTTTATCTTCATATTCTTTTAATTCTTCGGTGATATATCGTTCGGAATTAACGAGGGTTTGTTTCCTAATAAATGTTTCTGGGACTTTACCCTGATGGACTTTGGTTACTTCGATATAATAACCAAAAACCCTGTTAAATCCCACCTTTAGCTTTGGAATATCCAATTCTTCTCGCAATGAACTCTGAAAATTATCTATCCACTCTTTCCCGGAATTAAGCAAAGTTCGTAATTCATCAAGATCACTATCCACACCTTTACAAATTATATTCCCCATTTTGACCTGTATCGGTGTATCTTGATTGATCAGGGATAAGATCTTTTCAGTGATCAAGTTTGTATCAATAAATGATTTTGCCAGTAATGCCAGGTTTTGATTGTCTGCTGATATTAATTCTTTTTGCCAATCGGGAATTTTTTGCAAAGTAAGTGCGATCCCTATCACATCTCGGGGCGACGCTTTCCCATGGTTCACTTTTCCAAGAATACGCTCCAAGTCAGCTGTTTTACCTAACGATTCTCGTATTGATTTCATGAGTCTAACATTTTTGGAAAAAGCATCAACCACATCCAGCCTTGCATTGATTCTTTTAATATCAGTCAGTGGATAATGGAGCCATCGTCGGAAAAGTCGGCCTCCGCCAGCAGTTTGGGTTTCGTCAATACAATCCACCAATGTTCCATGCGTCCCTTGTGTGGCCAAACTTTGGAATACTTCCAAATTCCGAATTGTAAATCCATCTAACCCCATAAAACCTTCGTTAAAAACTGGAACTATTTTAGATACATGATCCAGAGCTGAACTCAAATTGGATTTAATATGATGCAACAAAGCACCACCAGCTGAGATAGCTAATTTCAATTCATCACACCCGAATCCTTTTAAGGATTTAAGATTAAAATGTCGGGTCAGTGCTCTGTATGATGAATCCTGATCAAAGATCCAATTTTCGATCTGCGTAATAAATGGACGAAATTCACGGTACCATTCTGTGGTAGAATAAACCACACTTTCATCCAAGATCATTTCACTGGGAGAGAATTTTAACAAATTATCTTTTAATTGGTCCACAGGACATTCACCAATATGGAATTCTCCTGTTGATGGATCCAGGAAAGCAAATCCGGCAAAATTCTTTTGAAAGGTTATAGAACCAATATAACGGTTGGATTTTTTACTCAATGCCTGGTCGCTTATAAGTGTCCCGGGTGTTACAACTTCGATCACTTCCCGTTTCACTATCCCCTTAGCTAATTTCGGATCCTCCACCTGTTCACAAATGGCCACACGATGTCCTGCCTTGACCAATTTTGGTAGATAATTATCTAAGGCATGATACGGAAAACCGGCCAATGCTACATCGGATGCTTTTCCATTAGCTCGTTTTGTCAAAACAATTCCAAGAACCTTGGCAGTAATTTCCGCATCTTCCAGAAAAGTCTCATAGAAATCACCCATCCTGAATAACACCAGCGTATCTTCATATTGTGATTTCACTTCCAGAAATTGCTTCATGACCGGTGTTTGTGCGATGACATCCTTACCCATTCAAAGAACTTCCTTTCAAGCGCACATTTCCATGTCGAATAGTAAAATGTTTCTTATCGAGATATTCCAACAGCGGAATCGCCGTTTTACGTGAGAGTCCCGTTATTTCTTTAAAATCTGCCACAGCCAGTTGCTCCTTCGACTTGAAAAAATCATGAATGTCATGAATAACATTATCAAGATTGGAACGGTTTAGCCAAAAGTTATTTCCGATATTTTCCACCTTTCCCTGGGCAAATAACAAGTGAATCAGATCCCCCACCCGTTTGGGCTTGAATCCGGACGCTTCTGTGATCTCTTTGAGTAGAATCGGCTCAAATCCGGATTGAGTTAAAATGGATTCAATTTTTCCCAATTCTTCCAAATCCTTTTGAGAAAACTCAGGCTTATAACCTACAAGAGAAAAGCCACCTTTTTCTTCTGAAATAACGCCATTTTCTAATAGGATTTTCATGACAATCTCAAACCAGTCTTCCGACCATTTAAGTTGGTTTATTATTCCATCGGAGCTCAGGACAGATCGGAATGGATTCTTTTCATAAGTATCATCAAAATAAGATTTTAAATCTTTCTTTCCCTTTTCCAATCCGGACTCAGAGTATAGAATTCCACTCTCGGATTCCAATACATGTATTTCAACCATCCAACTCTGTAAAATTTCTTTAGAAATAAAAAATAACATCTGCCATTTTTCTCTCGATTTGGGTGTTTTCCAATCTTCATCGATCAAATAACCAAACCGTTCCTTCGGATCAATGGGAAGACTATCGGTGCGGTACCGTAATACTGACCATTTTCCAACTGGTTTAGGATCTATCACCAATCCCCCTGCAATCGTATCCATGGGAGAATAAGATCGAACTACAAACCGGTCATCCATAGCTAAAGCAACAGGCGATTCAAGATCAATGATAACATTCCCGGATTGACCTTTTTCTAGTTTTTTCCCAGAAACTCGCCCTAGGATCTCAGAAGTTCCCATATGGAAACGTAACCGCTGTTTATTCTTAATAATCCAATCTGTTGAATTCGTCATAGAAATATTTGCAAGGATTCGATTGGATGGCTGCAAACAATCCGGGGTAGCAAGAACGGTCCCACGAGTTAGTTCTGACGATTTTACATGGGAAAGGTTCAGCGCAGCACGATCTCCTGTTAAAACGGTTTCGGTTGCACCGCCATGGGTTTGGATACCACGAATTTTAGTCTTAATACCTAGTGGTAGTATCTCAATATCATCTCCATTCTGGGCAGAACCATTCTGAACCGTACCGGTTACAACTGTACCAAATCCGGTTTTTGAAAAAACGCGATCCACATTCAGTCGAAATTGCAAAGAAGAAGACTTTGATTGATAATTTTCAGCCAAGGATAAAATATCAGATTTCAGACCTTCAACTCCATCTCCGGTTAGATTATTAATTCGGTGAATAGAGATAGAATCAAAACCAATGTCATCCAATAATTCAGTAATATCCAATTCAACCAGATCCAGCCATTCACCATCTTTCACCAGATCTGTTTTAGTCAGGGCAACGATCCCTTTATTCACACCAAGAAGTGTGAGGATATTCAGGTGCTCACGGGTTTGGGGCATCACACTATCATCTGCTGCAATTACCAACAAACCAAAATGGATGTTTGCTGCACCTGCAGCCATATTTCTGATAAATTTTTCGTGGCCAGGAACATCAATAATGGTGATGTTTTCAGTAAGATAAGCAAAGCCAAGATCAATGGTCATTCCCCGTTTTTTCTCTTCTACGAGCCGGTCTGTATTGGTCCCGGTTAAGGCTTTAACCAGAGATGTTTTACCGTGGTCAATATGACCTGCAGTCCCCACCACAACTTGCGACATGGTTAAACCTCCTGAATCGCAATTGATAGCCGTTTAATTTGATTGGGTAAAACGGATTTCA
>CAZYLQ010000008.1:0-22598 GCA_964648395.1 uncultured bacterium
AGATCAGCAATTGCCGAATCCAAAGTAGCTTTATGAGCCTTGATGGTTTTTGGATGGATAATAATATTAGCACCTAATGTACCATCCAATTTCTCATTGGCAAACTTGACTGCTTCTAATAGAAATGCTGCCAGATTCTTTCCCGGAATAGATACAGTTGTAAGTACTGGACTAAAATATTCATCCGTAAAACAAGGTTCATCTAAATGGGTGTCCACATCATAAATGATGGTACGACCCACGCCACTATCCAGAGCTTTTGCTTTTGGATGCAGTCTTGCGGCATTTTGATGATCTTCTGCTCCAGGGTAGTAAGCAGGACGACTTTCAGCATTGGTAATTGTTTTTTCCACTTCATGGAGTAATTTTTCTGTGCCAATCCATTCTTTTGGCATGATAAGTACCTGTGTGGCAATGCAGTTATGACCAGCATTTTGAAGTTTTTGAGTTGCAATATTTTCTGCCTGGAATTTAAAATCTGCTTTTGACCAGGGTCCCGGAACCACAATTGTCGGTGAAATACCGCCTAGCTCTGATGAAATGGATTTAGTCAAAATAGGTCTATTTTCACTTTTCCGCCTTTGGCCTTCTTCTCCGTCCCCGAATACAATCACATCATGGGTTCGGCCGCTACCGGTGATATGAATAGTCTCCACATCATCATGGTGAGTTAAATAGGTACCTACATCTCCACCACCATAGGCAAATTTGATAAAACCATTTTCGATAAAAGGTGCAAATATTTTTTCAAAGATGGGACCCAAGTAATCATTAATTGGATTCATTTTTATCATAACAACTTCACCTTCAGCATACAGTTTATAGAATATATCCAGGGGAACGATGGATGATACATTTCCGGCGCCCAACACTAGTGAAACTCTACCATTTGGATTGTGCTGCTTATAAAATAAAGCCACTGAATCTTCTAAATTTTTTGGCGTGACACTATCTTTCATCCAAACATCAATGTAATAATTACTCAAAATAAGCTTTTCAAGAAAATTGTTGGGATAGACTCTTGCCACCGTTTGACCATTTGGCATTTCGGTTATTCTTAATTTATCAATCGAGCTTTTTCCATTTATCAATTTATTAAGGGTTTTTTTCATATATTGCATCCAGTTCAGGAATGCATATGGGCCACCGATCCATTCTTCATTTGTCAAGGGTGATTTAGGATTTAATCCTTTGGCATTTATGCTTGACAATACCCATTCTTCTGCATATTCAACTGATTGGTTGATTGTATGATCCAAGTAGTCAATTTTTTCTACCATGGGCAGCCTTGCCCAGGTTTCTTTATTGGACTGAAGTGTTGCCAGCCCTTTATTTAAAATTTGAGTATCCATTATTGTTAGCTAATAAACTTTAGTTAAATGCTTCATGCGGAACCCCTCATGAGAAATAAAGAGCTATCCAGTAGCTTGTGTGAATTTGATATTTTGCTAAAATGATATTTCAATAATCGTTCCACTCTCAGGAGATGATTCAATAACGTGGAGTCGACCTGAGTGAATCTCTTCTACAATTCTGGTTGAAAGGGACAAGCCCAACCCCCAACCTGCCTGTTTTGTACTAAATCCAGGCCGAAAAATATTTCGCCAATCTTTTTTCGGAATTCCTTTACCGTTATCTTGAATTCGAATCTTAATCGCATCTTCATCTTTCCTGAGTGAAACTGTCACTTTACCGTCTTTCCTATCAATAGCATCAATCCCGTTTCGAATGATATTTTCAATAGACCAGGCTAAAAGAGAGCCATTTGCTTTGATAGAAATACCCGTTTGAATATCATTAATGAGTTCCACTTTTTTTCCGAGTGAAGGCATTCGTTTCATCAGGTAATTGACTACACGCTCCACACGTTCGGAAAGATCAAATACTTCCATCTCAGGTTTCGAACCCATCTTGCTAAAACGTCGTCCAATTTGTTCCAAGCGCAATAAATCTGCTTCCATTTCAGGGATCAATTCTTCCGTTTTCTCTGGATGCTCTTTCAACCAATCCACCCAACCCATAAGAGCTGATACGGGCGTCCCTAATTGATGTGCAGTTTCCCGTGCCATCCCAACCCAAATATGCCGTTTCTCATTATTCCTAATAAAAGAAAAACCTGTAAACCCCAGGAATATGAATATTGCTATAGCAATAAGCTCAAAATAGGTCCACCATTTCAATTTCTGGACGATAGAAGAATCACCATAATGGAGATATCCAAATGTAATTTCTCCAATATTAGCATCACTGTATATCAAAGGGATTGGCTCATTTAATTTGTCCATTGTTTTCATTAACCGGTTCCTTTTACTCGGGGTATTGACCGACTTAGGCAAATTTTTCCACATTTGCGGGTGATGCTCTGGATCTGTCTGGATCAGTGGAAATTTTACTTTTTGGATAATATTTTCAAATACAAAATCCAAATTCGCATCATTATCATCCTGGACAATATTTGCTATGATTTCCGCATACAGTCGGACGATCTGGCGATTGTCATTCCGCAGTTCATTAACTAGAGATTGGGTATAAGTAAGGAGACCAATGATTAGTGCAATCCCAAGAATAAAAAGTCCTGCTTTTATATTCCCTGTATATTTATAAAGATTCATTTAAAAAATTTTCTAGTGAAGTAATTTTCAATTTTCTTTTTCTTTCCATAAAATGAACCCAAATCCAAAGAGAATAGCCAGAAAAGAAACTCTGGAGAGGATACGTGTCTGTTTCCAGGATGAATCATCATACCGAAATTCAACTTGATTTTCACCGGAAGGAACGTAAATAGATCTCAATATATGATTTGTTTGATAAACAGGTGTTTCTTCTCCGTTCACATATGCACGCCAACCTGGTTTATAATAGATCTCGGACAGAACAAGCAGTCCTTCTGTTTCAGATTGAGATATAATATTTATTTTATTCTCTGCCCTTGAAATGACATCAACCTGGCCGGACGCCATGCCTTTCAATGACTCACCCTGATATTTATAAATTATTGCAGTATTGGAAGGGTCAAACCCATTTAATAGAGTTTCCATTAAGGACTCTCGCTGCGTTTCAACTGATTTTACATTTCCCACGATCCATGCTTTAGGAAGAACATTTAAATTCTGAAAAACTCCGGGTACATCTTTCAAAGCGACAAAGTTAGGATTGTTTATCTTTTTGCGGGTTAGGACGTATTTCACATTCAGCATATCCAAAATTTGTGGGCGGCTGAATCCTTTTGCATCCATAAGGTCTTGGTAATTTCTAAGTTTAATTGGTCTATAACCGCCAATGCTTTCAATATTCCAATAACTGTATTTATTGGAATTCAATTCATCAGCAGGAAAGATCCTGAAATGATCTTTATCATTCTTAAGATATTTCACAATCAAATCTTCTTGAAATAAAATATCCATATTTTTTGATGGTTTCAAATGCAGGAATTCAACATTGACAATCCAGAGATCGAATGCTGCCAAACCAATTATCAGGAAACTAAAAATTTCTTTATTTATTTTTTTCTGAATAATTCCCCAAATCAGTCCGAGAGAACCTAAACTCACTGCTAAAGCTAATAATAACCCTTTTTGGAAAAGTTCAATTCTAACTTTTTGCAATTGTGAAAGGATAGCGGGGTTATATCTAGTATCTTTTGCTACGCTAAAAGAAAAAACAGATTCTCCTATCATCAGGAATAAAATGGACAAACCTGCTATGCCGCCTGTTACGTAAAGTACCTTTGTAAAAGAATCCTTTTCCTCGAGTTTCTCCATTAATGAATCAAATCCAAATGCAGCAATGATTGGGATAGTTACCGCCAATAAAACATAGATCATTGATGGAATTCTGAATTTAGAGAAAAAAGGGAAAATAGAGAAAAATGGCTTAAATAATATTGGGAAAAATGATCCAAATCCTGTAATCAAGACCAAAATAGTTGTGATCCAGAAAAATAAACTAACTTTATCAGGCTTTTTAAGTAAAGCACCTAAAATAGCAAAAATAATGGCTACCAATCCGAGATAATGTGTGGATTGCGTGAAAGGCATGAAGCCCCAATAAGCTCCTGATTTCAAATCTCGAGTGGAAAAATTCTGCAATCC
Organism: uncultured bacterium; assembly: GCA_964648395.1. Classification (GTDB taxonomy): domain Bacteria; phylum Fidelibacterota; class Marinisomatia; order Marinisomatales; family UBA1611. The sequence continues at coordinate 4,092 of CAZYLQ010000008.1, forward strand.
ATAATGATAAGGAAACAGGAAAGAAATAGTTTCCTTCGGATGAAACGACCATTGTGTGGCATAATTCCAATCCGTCCCGGACTCTGTTTGGCCTGTTTGATCAAGAATGGATTTTGCACCGCGGGTGGAATGTTTCTGAAACTCATAAATATCTATATATGGATCAGAAACCATTAATAACGCAAGAAAAAGTCCTGCTAAAATACCGCTGATTTGTTTCCCACTAATCTTGGCTGAAAATGATTTTTCTTTCACAGAAAATCCCAATGTCCAGACAAAGTAAAAGCCAATGACCATCCAGGTGTAATAGACTATTTGTGGATGATTCACCCATAATTGGAATGCCGTGACTAAGGATAAAAATAGGATAGATTTTAAGGTTGGTTTTCGAATCACCCGGAATGCACCCAATAGCACCCAGGGAATAAAAGCCATGGCATAGATCTTATTCATGTGTCCAGCATTGATCAATCCAAATGCATAAGGCGTTAAACAGGAAACCATACTAGAAAAAATCGATGCCATAATTGAAACATTCAATTGTCTTAAAAAATAAAATAGCCCCAGTCCGCCCAAAGTCAAATAAAACCAGATCTTGATACCTCGATTAAAAAATAAAAGATTTAAAATGGTTTTAGTGGGGTCCCCTGGGGTATAGATATAGCCACCATAGGATGGCATTCCGGAAAAAAGGTTTGGAAACCACTGGGGAAATACATCTGATGATTCATTGACTGTTTCGGTCCATTTTGCAATAGGTTTATGAGCCACTAGGTCATTAGCCATGGGCATTTCACTATATAATATCATTTTAACCAAGAAAATAAAAGTGACGAATGGGATGATACCCCAAAGTTTATTTTTCATATTTCTTCCCATTCACTCCACCATATTGACTCTTTGATTCAAGATCATAGTAGTGTTGTTCATTCCTACTTTTTATTTCACTTGCTTTTGCCGCACCAAAAATAGCACCTGCAGGTATATCACCCACAACCGTTGATCCCGCACCAATGATCGCTCCGTCTCCAATGATGGTACCTGGTAAAATAGTTGTGTTGATCCCAACCCAAACATTTTTCCCAATTTCAACTTCTTTGTTAATGAAAGAATCATCATATGGTAAATATTGCCCCTCATAATTATGACTGTGCGTGTAAATTATTACATTCCTTGCAAAATGTGTATTATCCCCAATTTTTAGTCCCCCCTCGGCTCGAAATAATGCATTATCACCAATATGCACATTTTCTCCAATTTCAAGATTTTCCAACCCAGTTATTTTGCAGATTCCATTAAAGCGTACGTTAACACCAACCGTCTTTGCACGTTGGATGTATCGCTTTTGGAGATAACGATTGAGAAAGTTTTTTTTAACCCTTTCGAAGTAATAGATGAACCAACCAAAAATTGCTCTCATTTGATTTCCTTAATTGCTATGTACGATGAAACCGTATAGGTGATGTAAAACAATGAAGCAACAATCGACAAGGCAGTAATTTGAATGATTGCAGTTTCGTGCCAGTAATACATAACAGCATACCTGACTAAAACAGATATTACGATCAGTAAAAAACCTATTCCCTGACGGTTTACAACCGAGAATGTTGTACTGACTGGCATATTCACAAATTGAAAAAATATCCAGGGCATCATAATTTGCATAAAAGTTCCTGCTACAGTCCATTCATCACCTAAAAACCATTTTATTAAAATGGGTGCAAATACTATCATTAAAACAGATGGAATCAATCCTAATTTGGCAATTCGACTAACAGTGTTTTTAAAAGTATGCATAATTTTTTGTTTACTTACTCGAATAGAATCTGCAGCTTCTTTATAGTAAACACGTCCAACTGATCTGCTGATTAGTTGCATCGGCGCCGTTAGAATTCGACTTGCCATCATATAACACCCAACAATTTCTGATGAAAAATAAACCGAAAGCATAAAAACAGGTAATTGCATGGAAAAGGTATTCACCAAAGCCATGGGCGTATTAATCATGGGAAATTTTCGAAATGAAAAGGAAACAGCAGACATGGATGACAAACTTATATTTGATAATGAAAGATTTGATTGAATAATCATTAATAATGATATCACCATATTCCCGATAATGAAACTGAAGATTAATTTTTCAAAACCTGGTGAATAGAGTCCCATAATAATAGCAGATGCTTGTATTAAGGTCACTTGCATAACCCTGTATTTGGCCATTTTCCCAAAAGCTTTGTTTCTCATAAAAACATAATTCATGAGTTCATACAAGCCAAGGCTAAATACGGCAGGAGCGATCCATTTTCCTGATGCAATCAAGTGTTCTGCCTTATAAAGTGATAAAACTTCTTTACCATATCCAGTGAAAATAATGTACAGGATACCAGTAAAGCCTGTCAGAACCAGGATTGAAACAAAAAATAAATTATCGGACCTTGCTTTATCTTCCGGCAAGGTAAGTGTCATTTCATATTTCAAGCATGAAATCACACCAAAGATGGTTATCAGCGAAAATAGTAATTGAAAATGCCCAAAATCTTCCACCGAATAAATTCGTGCCAAAACTGGTAAAGATAAAAAATTTATAATGCTGGCCAAGGCTGTCCCAGAAATGAGTTTGGCTACATTTTTGTTAAAATCACTTTTGAAAATAATATTTCGAATTTGGTTTATCATTCAGAGTCGGACCAAAAACCATATCTTTTGCCAATTGGGGTCCATTTTTTTAATAACTCTATTTCACCCGCTGGCCAAGTTTCCCACTTCCCCACCTGCCCTTGTTTTTGTTTATTGACAGGTTTTGCAATCATAGACTCAATTAATTCTCTATTTATTTCTGGATGATTAAGAAAATTACAAATAGCTTGAAATTTTTGGGGATGTGTAAATAAATCATTGGCGTGAACTGTTAATACTCTGTTAGAATCTAAAGAAACCTTTTTTTCTTCTATAAACTCATTGGTTTCATTCCACAGCCAAGCAATTTTTTCCATCTGGGTGATGCCTTCCCATTCAAATGAAACAGGATTTTGTTTGTTTGGTATCAATCGTCCATCATCATTTTCATTTCCTGTATAATAATTTCGACGAAGGCCACTTCTGACAAATGCACCCGGATGCCTAATCATATGAATAAATTTTGCTTTGGGAAAAATTTCCGAAATTGCATCCATAAAAAATGTTATCCTGTTATTTGTTTCGATAAACCGTTGCTCTTGCAGGTATGCATTTTTTAATAGGAAATATCGCGCGTTTAAAAAAGCCATTATTTTTGCATCAATTTGTCCTGGGCCTAATTTATATGCAAGTTTGGACCCTAGAAACATTCTAGGATGCGGTTCATGAAAAATTGAACCCATGTTTGCTTTTTTCATAAGCCTGACCAATAATTCACTACCAGTTCTCCCCGTAGAAACAACGAAAACTGGTTCCATTTCTTGAAATATTTTTTCAGGCAACGATGAAAAATCAGATACATTCTTTTTTATCTTATACCGCTGATTTTGAAAATAAGCTTTTACATCTCGAAAAGTAATTTCCGATAGATTTTTATTTTTCTTACGCATTTATCTCATCAAATACTTGGGCTAAAGAAGCAGTTAAATTCTCACGTTCAAATTTAGATGTACTTTCCTGATCCAGACTTTGGTTTATTGTCAAATTATTGAAATTAAATTTTTCATTGATCTCGAATACATTTTGGTACCCGAGTTCTTTTGTCAGTAATGCTGCCTCTGATCTTTTATTCCCAATCAATATGATCTCAGACTGGCACTTAAAATATTCGAATATTTTGCCTGGAATGATACCTTTATTCTTCTCTTGATTGGGGATCACCAGAAATATAAAATCGCTGTCCACTAAAATTTGAATAGCCTTTTGATGAGGCTGATAGGAAAGAATGGACACATATTGCTGTATGTTTAATTTTTGAATTGTGTCAAGAATATTCGGATGAACAGACCCCACCAGTTGAATTGTGATCTTTGACCCACTGGAGGAATCATTATGATTCTTTACGGATTCGAATAATCCCAGGGGATTCTGTGACATGGATAATGACCCGGTATGGCTTATAACAATTTGATCTCGACTTTTTCTTTCTTTTAGTTTCTGGGAAAAATCCTCCTGATCGAAACCATTGTAGATAACTGTAGATTTCCATTTGATAGGTAATCTGTCATTTAATAAAGATTCAAACCCTGTACTTACAGTAATAAGCCCATTACAATCGTTTAAGACTTTTTTTTCTAGCAAACCATCGAACCATGTTGTCAGATTATTCCTGGGATTTTCCAAATAATAAAATCGATCTGTCCAAGGGTCTCTAAAATCTGCAACCCATTTTAAATGTGATACTTTTGCCAATTTTCGCCCAATCAAATGGACTGAATGAGGAGGCCCTGAAGAAAAAATCAAATCAAAGTTTTGAATGTCTAACAGTTCCTTTCCCTTTTTTACTGCACCTGAGTACCATCCAATTCTGCCATCAGGGATAACCAAATTGTAACGTATCCAACGAGCAAATTTTGTGAATAGGGTATCTTCGTTACTTTTACTGAGCTGGTGTGTCGGAACAGAATTATTTCCTGTGATCCAATTAAAAAATGAATAAATTGAAAATGCATCCGAAAAATGAGTTTCCATATCAATCGATTCTGATAATAATGTTTCATCTCGAGCAGGATATTCACCATCCTTCACAGTTAGAATAACAGGTTGCCATCCATATTTAGGAAGATATTTGCAAAATTTTAACACTCGTTGCACCCCGGGACCACCACTGGGTGGCCAATAATATGTTATAATTAAAACTTTTTTCATTAAGCGTAGTATCGTTTTTTAAATCCGATCCAAGAACCCTGGTTTAAAATATATCGTTTTATAAAATTTAGAATGAAACCTAATCCATACCCAATGATCTGAGATGGAATCACAACCAATAAATAGGGAAATATTCTCAAATCCTTTTTTTTGGCAGCTCCAAATAAAGATAATAATACCAATGGAATAAAAATAAGTAATAATAATTGGTTTAATGGAAAATTGAGGTATAATGCAGTTCCCACAATGCTGAATCCAAATAAAGTAGCCAATGAAGGTAGAAAATGGATTGGTTCCAACATGGATGGGTCAATTTTCCCCAAATTAATTCGAGCTACCCCCCAGTTAAACACTTGTTTAAAAAACTGTTTAATGGATGTTCTTCTACGGTGGTAGACCACAGCATCGATTAGGAATTTGATTCTTGCACCCGATTTTCTAATTCGATTGCTTAATTCAATATCTTGTCCATGACGAAGATCCCCAAACCCACCCACTTTCTCATATACTGATCTTTTTATTCCCATATTATGTGTACGAGGGAAAAACTTGGCCATCATTTTTTCGCTGTGTCCGCGCATACCTCCAGTGGTAATAAAAGAGGTCATGGCAAAATCAATAGCTTTTTGTAAAGTCGTGAAATCATCCTTTGCACCATCTGGACCACCGCAGGCATCAAATGAATCATTTAGGTATTCTTCATAAATCGTTTGGATCCAATCGGGGTGAGCTTCACAATCGGAATCAATAAATAAGATCAATTCACCTTCACTGTTTTCTAAGCCATGGTTTCTAGCTGCACCGGGACCCTGATTTTCTTGGCTGATAAATTTGATTGGGAAGATTGATTCTGCCTGCCAGTGTTTTACAGTCTCTTGAGTTGAATCGGTTGAGCCATCATCGGACACAATAAATTCAAGTAGCTTCAGATCAACAGATTGTTCCTGAAGCGAATTATATAAGTATTTGAGTTCATCAACACGATTGTAGGAAGGCGTGATAATGCTGATGATCGGTGGAAGCCCAGCCATGTTTGAAAGTTAATCTCTCGAAATGAATCGGCGGATTCGGTTTTCCTGTCCTTGTGTGGATCTGGTCATTAATTCGCCCAATAAACCTATGGAGAAAAATTGAATACCAATAATGATGAGCATAACGCCAAACATCAAAAGCGCAATATGTTTAGAAAAAGGTTCCCCCAAAGAATATTTGAAATACAGAACAAAACATTCGACAATAAATCCAACTTTCAGAAATCCGATCCCAAACATGCCAAACAGATGTAGCGGCTGTTGTGTATAGCGATTTAAAAATAAGATTGTGATTAAATCAAAAAATCCATGAAACATTCGAGATCCACCATACTTGGTTTCACCAAATTGTCTTGCACGATGATTGACTACAATTTCAGTAATTTTGAATTTCTGTTGTCCTGCTAAAGCGGGGATGTAACGATGGCGACCTCCATACACTTCTATCGATTTTACCACAGCTTGCTTATATCCTTTTAATCCACAATTGAAATCGTGGATCTTCACACCTGTCATCAATCTTGTTACAAAATTAAATACTTTCGATGGGAGAGTTTTATTTAGTGGATCAAGGCGCGTTTTTTTCCAACCGGAGACGAGATCCCACCCATCAGATAATTTTGATATTAGGTTAGGGATTTCAGCAGGATCATCTTGAAGATCAGCATCCATGGTAATAATATATTCGCCAGTAGCAACTTTGAAGCCCTCTGATAAAGCGGCAGCTTTTCCATAATTCCGATAGAATTGGACCAATTTAAAATTGGAATTCTTTGTACAGAGATCGGCCATCCATTCCGTTGAGCCATCGGAAGACCCATCATCAATAAATAAAACTTCCCATGCAGAATATGTGGATAGGCTATGCTCCAATTCCCTTACTAAATCCGGTAAGGATTCTTTTTCATTCAAAACGGGAATAACGACTGATACATTCATTTTTAAATTTGTAATAATTTCCATACTTTTTTCAAATTGAGATGTGTTTGAGTTCGAGTTCGTTCAGTAATTCGAATTTTTACAGACTGAAATGAATTGTCATCGCTAAACGTTGCACCGACAAGAGCATTGGATTCATTGTCCAAATTGTTGGTTTCAAAATTTAAGTGAATACTTTGCTTTTCAATCATTTCTGTATTATTCAATTTATTTTCATAATCAGGTTGAACACCCCATAAAATTTTAGTGATATGTTCTGGCTCCACAATTTGTAAAAAAGGGAAAAATTCAAGGATCTGACCATAGGTATATTGTTTATGATCAATCAAATTTCGGGCAGTTACATTTTGTGGGGTTAACCACATGAGTAATGCCTTTCTACCCAATGGATCTTTGAATTGTAAAAAAGAACTGTCATGCTGTGATATAAATGTAAAAGTCAATGCACCTTGAAAAGAACCTTGTGAATCAATTTTCCCTTTTCCGGTACAGGAAATATATTCTGCCAGAAGATCATGATAGTTCCTTTGAGTTTCTGGGAGTGAAAATTGTGTGCCTGAACCAGCACATCCTGCAAGAATAAGCCAACAAAAAATAATGTAGCGAAACATTCAATCCTGTTTTTCTACTTGGTGGATTTTCGGGATAGTATCCTTGGATTTAGCTTTTACCACTTCATCCAAATGTTCCTTGATGGTATTATTTTCTGGGTCTATACTTAAGGATTGTCGTATAAAATCCACGGCTTCATCATAACGATTCATTTTGAAATAGATCCAGCCGACTGTGTCTAAATAAGGCGCTGATTTAGGTGCTAATCGAATCGCATTCATTGCAAGTTCAAGGGCAAATTCCACATCTTCACCTCTTTCAACCAGACTATAGGCATAATTATTGAATGCTTGGGCATCGGTGCTGTCTGTTGAAATTAATTCCATATATAATTTATCCGATTTATCCCACTCGCCGGTAATATCATAGAGGAGTGCAAGATTATGTTTTGTATTTCTCGATTCAGGAAAAATAGCTAATGCTTGAGAAAGATGAATTTCAGCATTTCCATAATCTTTGAATTGGTAGTAAGCAGTCCCCAGGAGATATTGCATGGTAAAATCCTGAGAAAATCGATCTAAATGGGGGCTTAATGCTAAAATTGCTTCTTCAGGCTTCTTTCCACTCAAGGCCATGACAGCATTGTTAATAAATCCACGGGGATCATCAGGAAAATGATCAATAATAAGCTGGTTATATAAAATAGCTTTTTCATTCTCTTCTTTATCTAATAAAAGAGAAACAATACGATGTAACACATTGACATTCAGGCTGTCAATTTCAAACGCATCAAACATAACATTCAAAGCTTTTTCAGGATCTTTTAATTCTTCATAAAGAGCACTTTTTTGTATTAGTAATTCTGTGGTTGTTCCCTGAATATTTTCGATCCGATGGATCATTTCCAAGGCCACATCAAATTTGCGGCTGAAAAGTGTAAGATCTCGGATCGTCTCAAGAAATTTGATATTATCAGGATCATCTTCTAATAATAATCCGCATATTTCCTCAGCCCGGTCAAAACTGCTGGATGTTAGGGCAATTTGAAGTGCCTGTTCTAGTCCCTTGATCGACATGGAATTAATTTGATACCCTTCAATATAATAATCGATTGCCAAATCCCAATTTTTTTGGAGCCTTGCAAGATCAGCCAGAGTATATAAATAATCAAGATTGTCAGGATCAAGTATTTTCAATTCTTTAAAGACCAATTCAGCATCTATGAACTTATTTTGGGCAAGATAAAGTTGCCCTAGCATCTCCCGTGCCTCTAAATCTTTTGGGTCAAGATCCAAAGCTACCATTAAATGGTCTTCGGCTCGTTTTCCTTTACCCAAGCGGCGATAAGCATCTGCTATTGATATATGAATGGTTGCTGCGTTGGGGTCCAAATCAATCGCATCTTGAAATTCTAAGACAGCTAAAGCATAATTGCCCTGATTCATTAAAAATTCACCCTGCATAAAATGATGCAAGGCTATTTCTTTTTCCTGTTCGGTATTCGCTAATAAAAAAACGAAACAGATCTGAATGAGAATAAATTTGTTAATCATTTTAGGTGGGTGCAATAGTTGCATCATCATTACTGTGAATTTTAATTTGATTTCCACCTACTTGTTTCGCATCATACATGGCTTTATCAGCGAGGTCAATCAAATCTTTCATATTTTCTGAATGAGTTGGATACAAAGACATACCTCCTGATATTGTCATCTGAACACTTTCACCATTCATAGAAAAAGGATAATCGGAAATATTATCAACAATTCTTTGAGCAACAACAAAAGCCATTTCAGATGTAGTATTAATTAAAATTATGGCAAATTCTTCGCCACCATAACGAGCAACCACATCAATGGTACGAACATTTTCCGACATTATTTGAGCTACGGTTTGAATCACATAATCCCCATAAGGATGGCCCAACGTATCATTGACACGTTTGAATTTATCAAGATCAAATATAAGGACAGCCATATGGTGCTGAAAACGTTTTGCTCGTTGAATCTCTTCCGAAAATCGTTCTTTGTAAGTTTGATGATTTAAAAGTTTTGAAAGACCATCATGAGTTGCATTTTGGTATATTTTTTCATATTCAATAAGCCAATTCAATGATGCTCCCATTACCCGTCCAATCAATGTAAGATTTTGTTCGTCTCCTATGGTGTAGGGCTGGCCTGTTTTTCGTTCAATGAATAGGGAGCCACGACTTTCTCCATAACCTATAATTGGTACACCCAACACAGATTGAAAATCAGTTGATGCTTCATTTGAATTAAACCTGGCAACATTTTTATGTGATTCTTTCCAGTTTTGTGAAAGAACAACTTTTTCACTCACGGTTGGTAATCCATGGAGGGTACCGTGGGTAGGAAATTCAGTACCTTCAATAAACTCGTCTTTAACCCCATCTACCAATTTAATTATCGAATTCAACTCTTTTTCACTTTTTAAAGAAATAGTTAATCTATCATAATAGAAGAATGTCCGAATTAAATACTTGAAATGGTCCAGCACCTGTGATTCATCTGACTTAAAATTAAGTTCAGAAATAATTTCAATAATTCGAGATTTATTTTCTTCTCCCATGATATGTTTTTCTAAAGATTCGAGGCTCCCTAATCCATGTGAGATGAATTTCCCCATTGTCTGTAAGACTGATTTATCTTTATCTGTCATATCAGAAAAATGATCGATTTTTGTTAAAACAAATCCGGCGATGGTTCCATGAAGGGTAATAGAGCTTCCGATGACACATTCACTTCCCCGCCAAGGTTTATCATCGAATAATTCGTTCCAGCTGTCTTTATCATTCTTTTGATAAACTGTACTAGTATCCTTGAGAATTGTAGAAATAATAGAATTAGTTGATGGAATTGAATCTTGAAAGTCTTTAGTATGTGAAGCTTGCAGAGAAAAAACACCTGCTTCAGGATCAATCATATATATTGCCGAATCAAATTTTGGGTTAATGGCCTTTACAGTTGATAATACTAATTTTTTCAAATTTTCATAGAGATGGTTGGTTGTCTTTGATTCTGCTTGATAGGTGGTGGATTCATTCGTATGCGCTACTTCTACAGCTGGAGCTGGTGAGGCTGTTAATGTTCCTAAAAGTTGGCTGTATATCATCAAGATTACTATGATGCCAAGCAAAATTATATATCTAATTATTTCAGAATAATTGGATAAAGATTCAGGGAGAAATAAAAAGATAAATAGTACAAGGCAAAAGGTAGAGAGTACCCTGGTAAAAGTTGGTAGATTGTTTATCGTTGACATAATACAAAAATCCCCGTCAGTAAAATTACCAAGTTTAGACGGGGATTAAAACCAGTTTGGTGATGAACTCAAAGTTTAATCATTCACAAAATGCATCTTTTTTGAGAAATCTTTTTTAGGTTTCATTTTATTATTTTCTATGGATGAATCTGCATCTGCATCTGTCAAATCCGGAGTACGATTTTTCACATTTTGTAAAGGTGGGGTTGAAAGACTTGGAACAGAATCTTCTGCATAAAATTGAGTTTTAGTTGGGATACTACCGTCTGCTGGTGAAACCAACTGTATCGACACAAAAACAAAAGCAATCGCTAATCCAGTCATTAGAGATGCATGGATTGGTGTAAATCCAAAAATAGTGCGCTGAGAAGCTATATGAATATCATGACGAGTATGATCTGATCGAATCCGGTCCAAAAGACGATCATTGAAATCAGGAGATACTATCACCTTAGGTATGGTTTTCATTTGCGCCATATTCGCACGGATGGATTCAACAAGTTCACTTGCATCCGAATTTTCTTCGAGATAAGTTTCGAATTCTTTCCGCTTGGAAAGGGATAATTCGTTTTCGATGTATTCCGAGATTAAATCTTCAAATTGGTAGCGATTCATCAATATTTTTACTCCTATTTTATCTTAAGTCTTTCAGATCGACCTGCAATTGCAAGCGCGCCCTGTTAATTCTAGATTTGACTGTCCCCAATGGAACATTAACAATACTACTGATGTCATCATAAGAAAGTTCCTGAATATCCCTTAAAATGATGACTGTTTTGAAATGTTCCGGTAATGCATGAATGGCAGCCTGGATTCGTTTTTCTGCGAATTCACTTTGTACTTCCTGACCTGTTTCCGGTTGAATTGCAGGTAAATCATAGTCCCGTTCATCTCGAGTCATTTGACTCAATAGAGTAGTTTTACGTCTCTTTCTTTTTCTTAATTCCGTGTTGGCAAGATTTCGAGCAATGGTATAGATCCATGTGGAAAATTTGGCGATCTCACGATAATAATGTTTTTTCACATACAATTTCAGCATGGTGTCTTGCACCACATCTTCTGATTGTTCCCTATCACCAAGAAATTGGAAAACAAAATTGATCAATCGATCCCGGTATCGATTCACTAGTTCGATATACGCATTTTCATCACCAGCTTGGAAGCGAGCGATCAATTGCTCATCTGTGTAAATAAAAGGTGCTTTTTGTTTATCCAATGACATGTCCGATAAATTGAATGAGTTCTGTTTCATCATTACTGTAACTTGTTTTTTGCCTTTTATCAATATTACCTAATTCATTTAAAGCACATTCCAATTTTTCCTGTGAAAATCCACGGGCATAATTTGGAATTTGCTTCTTTACCGATTGTGGTATTGGCATATAACCACGCGGTTCCCCAAAAGTTCCATTATTCATTTTAGCAAAAAGCATTTCCTGGAAAAGAGTTGTCAGGGGATAAATAAGTGAAATCATGGTATCATTTGATGTAATAATGGTCTTTCCCAGTGCCATGGCTTTATCGTAATCTTGTCCACCTAAAGCTTGCAGGAATTCCCATCGCTGCCGGTCCCGCTTCCAACCAGAAAACAAATCAATATCTTCTGAATTAATGGTATCTCTATCTCCAGTCCAAAGGCATACTTTTTCGATCTCATTATTCAGGTGTGCCACTGAATCACCGGCCATTTCTACCATAACATTCACTACACTGGAATGAGCCATTTTTCCCCGTTCATTAAAAAAGAAATTTGCCCATTTTTTCAAATCCTGAGCATATGGCGTTTGAACATCAATAATACTGATGATTTTTTCAATTTGAGTTAAATATTTGGATTTGGCCATCCAATCATCATTAATCAGTAACAAAATATGATTTTCCATAGGAGATTTACAATATTGTATTAAATCATCAATTGGTTTCCCCTTCAACTGCTGAGGGTTTCTTAAAACAAATAGTTTTTTACTGGAAAAAAGATCACTCATTGTGAGACGATCCATTATCTCCTTCCCTTTCATATCATCTGGAAGCATAAGCGTTTGATCTTTATCTGAATCACCGAAAAAAACTTCTGATACTTTCTGAATAAAAAAAGTTTGAAGGAATTGATCATTCCCCTTTAGAAAATAAACTGGGTGAATATTCCCAATTTTCAAATCATTGATAGCGTCTTTAACTTTCATTTTGGGTCTGTAAACTCACAATATAAACAGCAAGAAAAGCAAAAATAAAACTCGAGAGTCTTTCTGTAACCAAAACCTTTAATTCAGGAATGTTTGCCCAGACGATCGTGGTGAGAAATCCCACTAATAAACCGGCGATGATACCCTTACGCGTAGTCTTTTTCCACCAGAGTGCCATAACCAAAGCAGGGCCAAATGCTGAGCCTAATCCACTCCAGGCATAACTGACCACGCCAAAGATCTTTTTGCCTTGGATTTCTGAAAATATGGCAATCCCGTACGCTGCCAAACCAAGAACAACAATCATGATCCTACTCAATTTTACAAGAACTTCCTGAGAGAGATCTTTCCCAAGATATTGATGATAAAAATCTTCCGTGACAGCAGAGGTAGATACCAGCAATTGTGAATCTGCTGTAGACATCATGGCAGCAACAGCGCCTGAAATAAAGAGCCCTGCAAGTACAGGGTGTAGCAGACTTTTGGCTAAAATCGGCATGGATTGTTCCGGATCAACAGTAAGAAAATATTCCGGGCCAAAATATAGTAATGCTACAATACCAACTAAAAAGGCACCTGTTATTCCCGGCAATGCCCAAGCAATAGCAATTTTTCTCGCTATTTTTACATCTTTGGAACTCCGAATGGCCATATATCGAATTACCAGATGGGGTTGACCAAGATATCCTAATCCCCAACTTAATCCACCAAAGGCAGTTATTAGTGCAGCAAAGCCATCTTTTCCTCCAAAAAATGACCCGTTATTATTATTAAAAACAGAATTTGCAGCCGCTAAACTATCAGAAATGTTTATTCCCGATTCTGATAATTCAATATATCCTGCAATAGGCAAGATGACCAAAGTACCGATCATGAGCATTCCTTGGAGAAGGTCTGTCCACGCGACAGCATAGAATCCACCCATGAGTGTATAAATAATGATTACGGCAGCACCAATAGAAATCCCTGTAATGGGATCTAAATCAAAGAGTGAATTTAGTACCTTGCCGGAGGCATGAAATTGTGCCGAGACGTAAAATAGAAAGAAAAATGCTATGATGACAGAAGAAAACAGGCGGATAATATTGGAACTATCATTGAATTTTCGATGGAGGTATTCCGGGATAGTCAGAGCATCATATTTCTCCGTTTCTTCCCGAAGCCGTTCAGCGATTAAAAACCAAGATGCAATTATACCAAGAATAATTCCAATTACAGCCCAGGATTCACTTAATCCAATGGTTATAGCAGCTCCGGGCAGCGCCAATAATAGCCAAGCTGATTCACCGGAGGCCCGTTCAGAAAAAGCAGTAACCCACGGACTCAGTTTTCGCCCTGCAAGTAAATAATCTTCCTGAGTTTTATTAAATTTGAATGTCCAAACACCAACACCCAGCAAAAATGCCAGGTAAAGAATAAAAATTATGCCAATCATATTCATATTAAACCACCAAAGTTGTGAGTCCTATTGTGAAACAATATATCCCGAAATAATGAAATTTGCCCTGTTCCAACCAGCCTAGGAGCCATTTAAGCGCCACAACGCCTACCGCGAAAGAACTAATCAGCCCTGCCAAAGCAACCGGGATAGGAATTTGAAATCCACCGCTTACGTCTGATGCAGTTAAAAGTCCCGCACCAACTATAGCTGGAATTGCTAATAAAAAAGAAAACCGCGCCGCTTCTTTTGCAGATAAACCTAAAAATAGTGCGGCGCTGATGGTCATACCACTTCGGGATACACCGGGAATAATAGCCATAGCCTGGGCACAACCTATCAAGATGCATGTTAAAAAAGAAAGTTCTTTATCCTGACGATTTGTAAAAGATGATCCAAAGAGAACAACTCCAGTAAAAATGAGTGCACCTCCAACAGCAGTTATATTTTCAAACAGGGAATCAATTAGATCTTTAAATCCTAGCCCAATACCAACTGCTGGCAAGGTTCCGATTAGAATGCACATAATAAATATTTGTGTCTTTTTTGTATTAAGCGACAAGATTAAGGATTTTATATCATCAAAAAAAATCACAAGTACACTGGCAAGTGTTCCAAGGTGAACAAGAATCTCAAATTCGTTCCCTGGTTGCTCGATACCCAGAATTTCCTGACTCAAAACCAAGTGTCCTGAACTGCTGATTGGTAAAAATTCAGTAAATCCCTGGATAATGCCCAGGATAATTGCTTCAAGTATCGTCATAAGATAAAATAAATTGGTGGGAATTTAGACGAGTGAAACAGAATCGGGTATTGGTAACTGTAAATAAGTAATGTGTTATTGGTTTCCAGATTATTAGCAATATCCCAATAATCCAATCATTCGCCCAGCTTTTTTTCCGTTTCGACGATATGAATGATATTTTTCTGCATCACAATAAGTGCACTCAGTTAAAGTTGTTATTTTCTCACGTTTGAATCCATTTTGGACTAATTGGTGCAATGCTAATTTTTGAAGGTCAATTTGAAACTTACCAGTCCATTTCTTTTCAATAAAATTTGGATCGAATTGATTAATAACATCATCACCTACTTCGAAACAACATTTTTGAATTGACGGGCCAATCAAAATATCAAAATTAGATAAAGAGTTCCCTTTTTCTTCTATCTGCTTTGCTGATTGTAGTAAAATTCCATTAACCAATCCTCGCCAACCAGCATGAACCAAACCAAATACTGAATCCAGCTGATGAACAAAATAAACGGGCATACAATCAGCTACCTGGATAGAGCATACTAAATTTGGATCCGAAGAAAAAACACCATCTGTATCTAAAACCCTACCCGATTCTATGGGGAATAATATATTTGTGGAATGTGTCTGTTTAGGAATAATAAGATAATCAGAATTGAAACCAGTTTGATGCGCCAGATCTTTTCGCCCTTCCAAACCATCAGCATTGAATGATTTATAAGAGAAAATAGCCTTAATATTTCCATTGGAAAAATGGTGGGAAAAATCCACCCAGTCTTTGTGAATCATTCAGAGATTTGACTATAAATGGTGCCATCATACACACCGATATTTTTCATTTTATTTTTGGTGTATTCCAACACTTGAGCAGAGCCATTCTCATTCCTGTTGGCACCGGTAAATTGGATCGATGTTTGTTTGCCTTGAAATCCACTATGTTTGCGAAGTCTATCCATGAATTGTCTTCGATTCATAACTCCTGAATTAATTATAGATTGCACAAATGAGCCATGATCCATTGCCAAAATATGATAATTTGAAATTGAATTATCACCACTAATTGTATTAGCTGAATTTACGTTCGAAATGATTTGCATACCTTGTACGTGGGGGCCAATCAATTCCTGGTTCAATATAGTCATATCCAGCCAATTTTCATTTCCAAAAAGCATGGTTTTTAAATTATACATGGGAAATTGAGTTCCTACATAGGTGAGTTCATCTTGTCTAATGGGAATATACATGGCATGGATAGTTTCTAGAACCACATTGGCAGAATCCTTTCTGTCCATTTTCTCTTCTTCTTCAGGAATTTCATAAAAATCAGTAACATCCACATCAAATAACGCATCTAAACTGTCAATCGTTAAGTTCATAGCATCTTCATTAGGATCTTTTTCCGGCAAAAGTGTCCATGCTATTTTTCGAATAGATTTGAATTGACGCAATATATTTTCTGGTTTTTCAATATACCATTCCGTTGCCACCGGAACCACTCCCAATTGGTGACATTCCTCTAAAAAATGATCTGTCATGGCTTTTAATTTTCCATCACCAGGTGATAATACAGCTATATTTTCGAATCCCAATTCAGTGATCATTAACTGGGCGATACGGTGAGAAATAGTCTTGGAAGACGGTGATAAAAAGAAAAGGTTTGGAGCAATATCAGATAGTCCAGGTGGCCCTGAATTGGGTATCAAGATAGGTAAAGAAGATTTGAACCCGGCCAAGGTCAGAACCTCTTCTTCTAATAGTGGACCAAGGATGCCAATAATGTTTCGATTAGAGTGAAGCGATTTCACAATTTGTAAGGAATTCACGCCATCTCCTTTTGAGTCGAATACCAAGAATCGTATGGAATGAACTGATGATAAATCGTCTAGATAATCAGCCAGTCCTAGTAGATAAGATTGGCCTAACTCTTTTTCGGGCCCTGTTAATGGGACTATAACCCCTAGAGTCACTGAGCGGGAAAAACTGATAGGTTTTGTATTTTTTAATGTTGAGTATATGGGGAAAAAGGATTGTGGAAAGACTTGCATATCAATTCCATTTAGAGCTAGGGAAAAATCATATGCATCTCCGTTTATCCAAGATAAGTATGCACGAGCAAAGTTAATAATTGCACGATTTGTTGGATTTTTTTCCCTAAAAAGAATCCCCTCTATTCTATCCTCTTTCAGCCCATTGCCAATACAAATAATAAGTCGTTTGTCTATATCACTTAATTGAAGAGAATCTTTAGTTGTTGGCCGAATCGATAAATAATTTTGGAATGCTTCGCTATTTTTTCCTTGAGAAAAGGCGATATCCCCCATCAAAAGTAACGTATAATCCTGGTAGGGAGATCCAGGAAAATTTGAAAGAACGGATTTGGCAGACCGAACTGCATCTTGCCATTTATTTTGTTGATATTGAGATTTGGCTAACATGAGTTGAGATGCAGGATCCCGATAATCTTTATCGTTGATCAAAATGGATGAAAAATATTTTTCTGAAAGACGATATCTTTCTTCCTTGTAGGTTTGAACTGCTACATCAAATTTTTCGTAATAGGTCAAGGTATCAAACCCGTCTGCCTTTAGAAGATTTAGAATTAAGATTAAGAATATAAATTTGGAAAACTGCATTATTGATCTGGAATAAAACTGATATGAAATTATAAACTATAACACATGGATGGAATAATTGGTTTCACTGTTTTTTCCAGCATATTATAACCTGCCCGCCCTCATCTGCAAAGAAGATAGATTAAACTGGTGGGAAACAAAACTATATTTTATTTATTAATGAACGTTAGTTTGCCATTCTCAAATTGATAATAGACTTTTTTCCCCATTTCAACCCCGTACACCCATTGTTCGGCTATGCCATGACGGCTGGATGTATGATTCAATTCATCCGGGTTCCCAATTGAAATTCTTACTTGTCTTTCAGTCATTCCAATTTCAATTCCTTTATTCAACACTTTATCAGTCATTTCTCTCCCCCAATTCCGGGGCAATGGATCTGATGTATAGTAGTGGTCCTGTATCCCCACACGGCCTTCTTTTCC
Source organism: uncultured bacterium (assembly GCA_964648395.1). GTDB lineage: Bacteria > Fidelibacterota > Marinisomatia > Marinisomatales > UBA1611. The sequence continues at coordinate 22,153 of CAZYLQ010000008.1, forward strand.
GTTAAATCGAACAAATCCATTTAATCCATTTTTAGCTTTTATCTTTAACCACACAGGATAACCAAAGTCCTGATTCTGAAATGGGTGAACGTCCAAAACAGTTACAGATTCAAATCGTTTAAAATCATAATCAGCAAAAGAATAAAATCCTTTGTAATCCAAGGTATTGTTCAGCCAAATAGTTTTCCCAATCATGGCTTTGGCTTCGACCAGTGCATCATTAAATAGAATATAACTTGGAAATTCAGGAATCTCGCCATCATCAAAATTGAACAACATTTTATAGCGGCGATCTTTCTCATCTTTAATGATCAAAAAATCATTTTTCCAGGTTTTATACGTTCCAAGGATTGTGTAGGATTTGTTCTGGAACTTATGGTAAGGGCGAAACTTTTTTTTATATAGTTTTGACCAAACACGATTAAAACTGGCCGTTCGTTTGTATT
>CAZYLQ010000008.1:22608-24204 GCA_964648395.1 uncultured bacterium
ATTTATCATCCAGATCAACAAAATAGATCGTTTTCCCTGTCCACGGATTGAGGGAAATTTGAATCTCCGGTTTCTGGAAATAGGAGCAAGCAGACAAAAATACTGCTGCGGTGATTATTGTAATCTTGCCTGGCATTATGGAGCAGAATTTGAGCCTATTAATTAATAAAGAAAACCTCACAAAAGGCTGGTTTCCAAAAATACCACTATAAAGGTTTCCCTTTTTTCCATTCACCAACAGTTTTTTCCCCATTTGAATTAATAAATGTTCCATGCCCGTCCATTTTGCCATCTTTAAAATCGCCAATATAACGGTTCCCGTTTTTATAGGTAAATGTACCCTTACCATGAAAGTTATCATCTATAAAATCACCTACAAATTTGTTACCATTCGAGTGAGAAAATTTTCCAGAACCCTTTTTCATGCCATTTAAATAATCTCCGTCGTAAGAATCACCATTTTTATAGGTATAAATACCCTGACCTTCCATCTTACCATTTTTCCACCCACCGATATATTTGTCACCATTTGAATAAGTGAATGTTCCTTTGCCTTCCTGTTTATCATTTTTCCACTCGCCATGATAAAGGTCTCCGCTCGCATATTGGAAAGTTCCTTTACCATGAATGTAATCATCTTTAAACCCACCCTCATATTTGTTTCCGTCTGAATAAATTAAAGTGCCATTACCGTTCATTTTGTCATTTTCCCATTCACCTTCATACTTATCCCCAATAGATGAAATAAAAATGCCCTTTCCTTCTATTCTACCATTAATAAAATCACCTTCATACTGGTCACCAAAAAACGTTATATAAACACCTTGCCCATCCTTCTGATCATTAGCCCAATTACCATCATATTTATCTCCATTTGAATAAATGAGCATACCTTGACCCTCTCTTTTATCATTTTTCCAATGACCATCATAAGAATCACCATTTTTATAAGTGTAAATACCCTGACCTGACATTTCGTTATTATTGAAACCACCTACATACTCTTCTCCATTTCCAAAGGTAAACTTTCCCTGACCATCTTTTGTATCATTTTTCCAGCCACCATCATATTTATTGCCATCGGTTAAGGTGTAAATACCTTGGCCGTTTTTCATGCCATTCAAATAAATTCCATCATAAGTATCGCCATTTTTATAGGTGTAAATACCCTGACCTTCCATTTTGTTATCGTTAAAGCTACCTATATACTTATCACCATTTGAATAAGTGAGAGTACCTTGACCGGTCATTTTATCATTGATAAAATCCCCTACATAAGTGTCTTCATTCTTAAAGGTGTAAATACCCTGGCCTGACATTGCATTATTGCTGAATTGACCTACATAGATGTCACCATTTGAAAAAACCAGAGTGCCTTGACCGGCTCTTTTATCATTAATCAAATCTCCTTCATAAATGTCTCCATTTTCAAAGGTATATTTCCCTTGGCCTGACATTTCGTTATTTTTGAATTCCCCTACATATATGTCACCATTTGAATAAGTTAATTTCCCCTGGCCTTCTTTTTTATCTTTTTCCCAATCACCATCATATTTATTGCCGTTTTTATAACTGTAAACACCTTTACCTGACATT
>CAZYLQ010000009.1:0-23548 GCA_964648395.1 uncultured bacterium
TTTCCCTGGAATACAGGATTATAAATGGTTCCTATGTTCCCCAGTTTTTTGATCAGGCCTATGATTTAAACCGTGTTGTCACATCTGCAGTAGACAACCAAACAATCATTCGTACCAAGGATATGTCTGTTTTTCAAGACTACAATGATTCTACCAGTTCAAGCGGCCTGTTTGGATCTGCGGGATTAAACCTCTTTAATCTAGTGGATTTTTCCGCATCCTATGCGAATATGAAAGCAGATACAACGGAATTAAAGAGTTTTACTTCCTTATTAAACTTGAATACGGATAACATTCCCAAGATCAGTTCTGCCATGGCTTATTATCAGAGGAATAATGACGACGATCCATTTGATTTTGAAAATCCGTCTGAGAATACCATCATGGGCTATCGTGTTGGATATGAAATGAGTAAGGGTGTGAGTCTGATCTGGGATTTTCGGCAATTCTATCGTGACGATGGCACTGGGAATCTCGAACCAATAAAGCAGACTACTATTGAAACATCATTCAATTTTTAACGGTTTCTCTTTTGATAAATAAAACAATATTCGGATTTTACCTGGTTGGTGCGCTGGCAGCACAAACAGAAGTCATGATTTTAAGTCCAAAAGTTGGTACAGAAATTGATATTCATGAAAATCGTTTTTATCGAATTTTTCCAAAAGAAAAAGAATTCATTAATGCTCAGATTATTCGCATTGATAAGGAGAATTATCGTGTGGTTATTATAAAGAAAATTCGAGGAAAAGAGAGATTGGTAAAACGGTTTATTTCTCTAGATGATTACGAAAAACTCCAACTTCATGTTGATGCACAACCGGAACTTACTGAAAAGGCAAAAATCGAAATGTATGAAGGCATGGATTTTCTAAGAGCAGAAAAAATCGTAAATGAGATTCCAAAACCGCAATATGTTATCCTAAAGCACTCCGGACAGAAGAAATTGAAGGGATCCCTATTTTTTGTAGATGAGAATTTGCTCCATATACAAACGCCTACAACAATAGAAAAAGTACATTTAAGCGACTTGGATCAATTGTCTTATCGTCCAGAGATTGGTGAGTATGAATATCTTCGTCCTTATCTTTACGGCATCACTGGATTGACTGGATTTGGTTTAGCACAAATTTATAATTCCCAACGAGGAACGGTATATAACGAAAACGATATTCCCCGTAATGATTTAAATCGATACACTCAATTATTTGGCATTGTAATTGGCTTGATTTTTAGTAGCGAACTATTTGATGCTATCAGTACATTGTTGACACCCTCGGAGACCATTATTTTATCCGAAGCTGAATATGAAAAGAAAAATATTAAATAATCCACGGAGGAACCATGGCTAAGAAACCTAATGCGCCTGTTGAAAATGCACCACCTGCAGTTGACCCGCAACAACAATACTTAATGGACCAGTTCGGCGGTCTTATGGATCAGGTTGGAGATGGGTTTGGTGGTCCGCTTCAGGAAGAATTAATAAGACGCTTAGAACAAACTATTGCAGATTTTCATGAAGAAGTAAATGAAATGCTTAGCAATTTAAAAGATAATTCAGAAAAACGTCACGACCGTCTCAAGGAAATTTGGAATAACCCAGATGCTGTGGTTCAGGATGAAGCTGATGAACCAGATGATGGGCCGGATGGCGAAAGCGAAATGAGCGAATATGAAAAGCGAATTGAAGGATTAGAGGGCGATAGCAAGAAAGATGAACCACAGGAAAAAGATGAAAAGCCAAAGAAGAAAAAAGGATTCTTTGGGCGGAAGAAAAAGTAATCGCAAATTCGGGGGTGAGAAATCGCCCCCTTTTTTTTATTTCATTTCTTTTCCTTTTGTCCACTTTTGAAGCAAATGGACAAGAACATGCGAAAAATGTTCAAGAATTTTCACCCTTAAAAAAAAGAGTATATAGTTTTACAAAGCTTGACTTCATTACATCAGAAGGTGAATTTAACGAATCTATTTGTACTTTGTTGATTCCTGATTTGAAAGAAGACAGTCCACCATTTGTTGCTATTTATTATAAACGGGATAACTCACAGTGGTTTACGGAATCTCTTTACAGGAAAAGATTACGTTTTAACTTTAAGGATGGTGTATTAAAATTAGACCAATCTAACTTTTGGGACTGGTTTGAGATTGCTGAAATAAAAATTGTTATAATTTACTGATTCATGATTTGAGTCTTGAACAAATGCAGTAAATTCAAGGTCTGATTTTTTTAGAAAAGTTAATTTCTGGCCGTGCTAGATGGGGAGTTAGCGGTACCCTGTAGCCTGCAACCCGCTGTAGCAGGATCGACGCCGACGCCAGGCTATTGCTGACCTATTCGAAAGAATTAAGTGATGTTGAAGTTTCGAACTATTGCAATGAATAACGGATGAATCCCGTCAGGCCCGGAAGGGAGCAGCGGTAAGTTTTGATATTCATGTGCTGATAGTTTTCCGGAATGGAGTCGGCTGATTCTTTTTAGAATGGGGGACAGGATGACCAAACGCCGGTGCACGGCCGAATAATTTTATGGCATACAAAGTATTATCACTCAAATGGCGCCCACAGTCTTTTCAAGACGTAGTTGGGCAGGCTCATATAACACAAACTTTGATTAATGCATTCGAACAGGATCGAATCGCACAAGGTTATATTTTTACAGGTCCACGGGGTGTAGGAAAAACCACAACAGCTCGAATTCTTGCTATGGCATTGAATGCAGAAGGTGGAGCATCATCTAACTTTGACCCCAATTCAGAAATTTCCAGAGAGATCGCTGATGGGCGTTCATTGGATGTGCTTGAAATTGATGGCGCGTCCAATCGAGGAATTGAAGAGATTCGTAACTTAAGAGAGCAAATAAAATTTGCACCAATGAAAGGTGCTTTTCGGATTATTATAATTGATGAAGTACATATGCTTACAACTCCTGCCTTTAATGCATTGCTCCGAACCTTAGAAGAACCACCTTCTCACGGAAAATTTATTTTTGCTACAACAGACATTCATAAAGTTCCTGCTACAATAATTTCCAGATGTCAGAGGTTTGATTTCAATCGTATTTCCCTTCAGGTTATTTCTGAAAGGTTAGAATTCATTTTAAAGGAAGAAGGGATTTCATTTGATCCGGAATCTATCAATGCTATTGCAAAAAAAGCTGATGGTAGTATGCGGGATGGATTAAGCCTATTAGACCAAGCAATTTCCTTTTGTGGAAAGGAAATCAATTATGATGGTGTCGTGAAAGCACTGGGATTGATAACGGATGATCTCTATTTTGAATTCACTCGTTGTATCCGAGAAAAAGATTCAACTGGAACGGTGAATATGCTCTCAACCTTTTCAAGTTTTGGAATACCTGCTCCAGAAGTTATGGTTGGCATGGGGGGGCATATTCGAAATATCCTTTATGCTGGCATAAAAGATGGTGAATCACTTCTTGAAATGAATACTGAACATAAGCAAAGATATATTCAGGAAAGTGAATCATGGGATCGAAGAGATCTTTTACGGATCAGCCAAGTACTTATAGATGTGGCTGCAACTATTCGCAGGGCGGAAGATCCTTATTTATTATTGGAAATGACTGTATTAAAACTGCTGGAAATGGATGGATCGATCTATATTGATCAAATAATTACAAGTGAAGGATCGTCTCCTAAGGTAAGGTCAAAGGATTCCGAAAGGCTCAAATCAGTAAAACCAATTAAAAAGCCCCTGAATCCAGTTGTTAAAAAGAAATATATTGATCCTGAAAAGAAGTCTCCATCATCTGCGCCCGTCGTTCAGGATCCTGTGGTTTCAACCAAAGATAAAAATCAAAAGAATGAAATTAAGGAGCAACTTGAAAATAACTCTGATAAAGAGGACGCAGTAATACCGATTCCATCCGAATTAAATATTGAAGGTATTATAGAACACTGGCCATCAATCATGGAAAAAATTCACCTGGTACGGCCTTCTATTGGTGCCATTTTGGAAGAGTGCAAACCAGATGAATTTGATGGAAATAATTTAATAATTACAACAACGGGGGGAAGTGGGTTCAGTGTAAAAATGGTGGAACGAGGTATTCCAATGATTGAAAAGATCCTCGCTGATGAAATTGGATCTCCAATCAAAGTAAATTTTGTGAATGGTGGTGGTGATACACAATCAAAATCTAAACCAAATAAAAAAAAACCGGACATACATCCCAATGATAATAAATTATTTAATAAAATTGTTGAAGTATTCGATGGTGAAATCTTACGCTAGGAGTGAAAATGTTTAAAGGAAATATGTCTAAAATGCTTAAGCAAGCACAGGAAATGCAAAAGCAGATCGAGAATGTTCAAAATCAATTATCCGATATGATTATTGAAGCTGAATCAGGCGGTGGCATGGTGACTGTTAAAGTGAATGGTAAACAGGAAGTATTGGAACTATTTATTGAACCTGATGCAATGAAAGAAGATAAGGAAATACTTGAAGATCTTATTATTTCTGCATTGAATAAAGGCTTATCAAAAGCGCAATCAGATTCTCAGGAAAAAATGAATTCTGTAACTGGTGGTATGATGAGCGGACTGAAAATTCCGGGAATGTAATTGCAGTCCCTTCCAGACAGCGCAAACCGATTGATCGAAGAATTTTCCCGCCTTCCAGGTATTGGAAGAAAAACCGCACAACGATTAACCTTTCATTTGTTAAAAACTGAAAAGAAAACGGTGTACCGTTTATCCGATGTCTTAAGGGATATTAAGATGAAAGTACATGAGTGTTCAGTGTGTGGCGGTATTACGGAAGAAGATCCATGTGTTATTTGCACCAGTTCAAAACGAAATAAAAATTTACTTTGCATTGTAGAAGAGGCACCGGATATATATGCATTTGAACGCACAAATAGTTTTAATGGGTATTACCATGTCCTGGGCGGTGCTTTATCGCCATTGGATGGAATTGGTCCGGATGAACTAAATCTTTCGAATCTATTAGATCGAATACAAACTGGGATGGAAGTTATAATTGCGACTAACCCTAGCGTAGAAGGAGAAACAACTGCTCTTTATCTTTCCAAGTACCTTGCAAAAAAAGATATAACAGTTACACGCCTTGCCCGGGGTTTACCTGTTGGTGGAAATCTGGAGTATACGGATGAAGCAACACTAATTCGTGCCATGGAGGGTCGGACATCACTTTAACACTCCCAAATATTCTGACTATTTTTAGGATCTTTCTCACCCCTGTTTTTATTTTGTGCTTATTTTGGGAACATCCTTGGGGGCATCCAGCGGCATTGGTCATTTTTATTATTGCCAGTATAACCGATGCTTATGACGGGTATTATGCACGGAAATATGACCAGGTTACACCAGAAGGAAAATTTCTGGATCCACTTGCAGATAAAATTTTGGTTTCTTCAGCGTTCATTTCATTTGCTTTAATGGGTATAATTGAATTCTGGATGGTGGGACTCATTATTTTCCGCGATCTGTTTGTAACAGGACTTAGAATGACTATGGAAAGAAAAGGATTATCCCTTGTTACATCTACCGTTGCAAAGGCAAAAACCGCCATCCAAATGGGCATAATATGTTTTATTTTGTCAGTCTTGGGTCTGAAAGGACTTTCAATAGCCTGGGCCATGCCCATGTTGGAAATTGTCAGGGAATACAGACTGGTTTATAATTTGACATTAGGCGTAACAGTTTTTACTCTTATAACTGGAGTTACCTATCTTTATTCCAATAGAAGTGTAATCCAGAATTTTCTAGAAAAAGAATGAATCTTCGCTACAAAGCTGCCGAATTCATTGGAACGGTGGCCTATGTAGGTTGTTTGCCCATAGCACCGGGAACCTGGGGAAGTTTAGCAGCTCTGTTTGCATGGTATTTTCTAAAACCCACTATAAGCGATCCATTATTTCTTTTGATCAATGGTGCCATATTTTTTATCGGTATTGCTGCATCTGAGATTTTAATTGAAGCATGGGATGATACTGACCCCAAAGCTGTGGTTATAGATGAATGGGTTGGGATGTGGATTGCCCTGTATTTAGTTCCTCATGATTTATTTTGGGGATTTGTGGCATTTTTTCTTTTCCGTTTTTTTGATATTCTAAAACCCGGACCAGTAAAAAATTTTGATAACCTTCATTCTTCTTTCGGGGTCATGATGGATGATGTTGTGGCGGGGATTCTTGCTTTATTCGTTACACAAAGTCTCCTGTTTAACTTTGTATGAAAATTGCCATTTTGTCTATTGGAAACGAACTACTATCGGGAGACACGATTAATACCAATGCGGGATGGATGGGCAGGAATCTGACGGATATTGGGTGTGATATTTGTAAACAGATAACTGTGCCCGATAAAAAAGATTCTATCTCTAATGCATTGACAGAGCTTGTTAATCTCAGCCCTGGTTATATTATTTGCACCGGTGGATTGGGGCCAACAGATGATGATATTACTCGACAGACATTATTCGACTTTATGGGAACTGAATCAAAATTTGATCAAAACTATTGGGAGTCACTATCTGTTCGATTTAATCGTTTTGGAATTCAAATTCCTGAATCCAATCGAAATCAGGCTCTTGTTCCCGTGGATGGGGATGTGGTTCCAAATCCCGTGGGGTCTGCCCGTGGCTCCATATTTAAACTAAAAGACACAATCTTGGTTTCCCTTCCTGGTGTACCTGCAGAAATGAAAGCTATGATGACTGACTCAGTTATACCATTGATACAAGAAAATGAATTAAATCCAAAATGTATCAGGACACTTCGTACTACCGGGATTCCAGAGTCAGCCTTAATTGAGAAAATTGCACCGGTTATAGAAAAAGACCACGCTTGTGAGATTGGCTATTATCCATCTCTTTTCGGAGTTGATGTCCAAATTTCACATACTGATTCGCAGCCCGTTGATTTGCTATCAAAAGATCTCTATAAAATTCTCGAATTTTCAATTTATGCAGAAGGAAAGAATTGCATTGAAGATGTAATTATTCAATTAGCCACAAGTAAAAATAGAACTGTTTCTACAGCAGAATCCTGCACTGGGGGATTGATCGGTCACCGGCTTACAGAAGTCTCAGGTAGCTCTGAAGTTTATAAAGGTGGATTTGTTGTTTATAGCAATGAATCTAAAACCGATTTGTTAGGTGTAGATAAAAGTATAATAAAAAAATATGGCGCAGTCAGTAAAGAAACAGCCGAATTTATGGCTAAAAATGTAACAAAAATATTTGATTCTGATTACGGTATTTCTGTGACAGGAATTGCAGGTCCTGCAGGTGGTACAGATCAAAAACCTGTAGGGCTTGTTTATATTGGTTTTGCAAAAAATGATGATGTAAAAGTCAAAGAATTTCATTTTGGTAAACATCGTAAAAACAATAAACTTCGTACCAGCCAAGCAGCACTTAATTGGCTTAGACTTTCGCTTTTAAATGACTGAAAAATTATTACGAACGTTTCTCTCTGTCCCAGTTCCCAGGGAAGTTAGTTCAAAAAAAAATATGCTTTATTCTACTTTAGAGACTGTAGACGGTGATATAAACTGGGTAAAAAATGTTCAACTACACCTCACGTTAAAATTTTTGGGACACACACCTGAATCATCCATCGATAATGTGATAGGCCATGTTGAGAAGATTACGCCGAAAATGAAACCTTTTGATCTGAAGATTGAAAAAACAGGATGTTTTCCTGTCCCGACACGGCCAAGGACACTTTGGCTTGGTGTAGAAGGGACTCTGGAACCTTTATTGACTATGGTGAAATCACTTGAAACAGTTCTAGAATCTTTAGGATTTCCCAGATCAGACAGGGAATTTTCACCCCATATTACCTTGGCAAGAATTAAATATCCGCAAAAGTACACACCGAATGTGGATCCTTTTTTAAAATCGTCATATGATCCGATTGATTTCCCGGTAGATCGTGTGCAATTTTTCAGTAGTGAATTGCTGCCAACAGGAGCCGTTTATACAATTTTAAAGACCTTTCCCCTTGGGGAATCTTTGTAAGGAGTAGTTATGTCAGCCGACACAAAAAAAGCAAAAGCATTAGAATTAGCTATCACCCAGATCGATCGCCAATTTGGTAAAGGATCTATTATGCGCCTGGGAGATGAATACGTACCCACCATGGACAATGTCATTTCAACAGGGTGTTTATCTCTTGATGTGGCCCTGGGAGTGGGAGGTATTCCGAAAGGACGGGTCGTTGAGATCTATGGTCCAGAATCATCTGGAAAAACAACTTTGGCACTGCATATTGTTGCTGAAGCGCAAAAGGCAGGGGGATTTGCCGCATTCATTGATGCGGAGCATGCGGTCGATCCGGATTATTCCAAGAGATTAGGCGTCAATACGGAAGAATTGTTGATATCTCAGCCGGACACTGGAGAGCAGGCACTTGAGATCTGTGAAACATTGGTGCGCAGCGGTGCACTCGATGTGGTAGTAATCGATTCGGTGGCAGCACTAGTACCCCGTGCAGAGTTGGAAGGGGATATGGGTGATTCGCATATGGGACTGCAGGCGAGGCTCATGTCACAGGCACTACGTAAATTGACAGGAACTGTCAGTCGATCTAATACTACGGTTATCTTTATTAACCAAATCCGTGAAAAAATTGGTGTCATGTTCGGAAATCCCGAAACCACACCCGGTGGACGTGCACTCAAATTCTATTCTTCTGTGCGATTGGAAATTCGGCGAATTACAACCATTAAAGATGGTACTGAAATGGTAGGAAGCCGTGTTCGAGTCAAAGTTGTGAAAAACAAGGTTGCACCTCCATTTAAAAAATCCGAATTCGATATTATGTACGGCCAGGGAATCTCTTATGTTGGAGATATAATTGATCTGGCTGTAGAAGGAAATATTGTTGAAAAAACTGGCGCATGGTATTCCTATGATGATATGAAGATTGGGCAGGGAAGAGAAAATGCAAAATCGTTCCTCACAGAAAACCCTGACATCATGGATGCTGTGACTGAAAAAGTAAAATCATTCATGGGATTGAATAACGAGGCAGTGGAAACTGAGTCTTAAGATCCAATCCATTGAGCCGCAGAAACGGCGAAAAAATCGATTCACTCTTACCTTAGAATCGGGAGACGTCTTCGGGTTATCTGAAGACGTTTTTCTTTCTATGCCGCTTGAGGTAGGCCAAAAGTTAGATGCGAAGGAACTTGAGATAATAAAATCGTTGGAATCGAAAACTCGGATAAAGGACCAAGCTTTGATCTTATTAAGTTATCGCCAGCGAAGTCGCTCAGAATTATCTCAGCGATTAAAAGAAAAGGGGCATGGACAAATAGTAATAGAATCTCTATTGGATGAATTCGAATCAAAAGGCTATATAAATGATTCAGATTTTGCTAACATATATGCCACCCATTTAGTGGAAAACAAAATGAATGGAAAAATAGCAGTCAGAAATAAATTTTTTCAACACAATATTCCAGATCATATCCTTAACCCCATTATTGATAAACTATATGTTTCAAACCCGCCTTTAGACCTGGTGAAAAGTATCATTGATAAAAGGATGCAAATGCGGAAAAGGACTCCAAAAGAAAAAACCAGATTAGTCAATCTTTTAAAAAGAAAAGGATTTGCCTGGGACGAAATAGAACCGGCTATAAATAATATTGATTGGAATGAATAGATGAAATTATTTTCAAAACTAGACCTTGAGTTTATCTATCGCTCCCTGGGGAGAAAACCTAACAAGAAAGAGCTTATCGTTTTACATGATGTTCTTGAACCAATATTAATGCAACGAAAACAATTACCGGCACGTTTCGTGAAACAAATCGGGTTGATTAAAAATAACATTCACTTTGAAATTAGGGATGTGCTGCCAAACGGAAACTGGGGTTCAACAAACTTTTTAATCAGAGATTGTGCTTTGCACGGAAGTTGGCCGGTTCAGATATCTTTCATATGGCTTTTTAAGCCATCGAAAGTTTGCCTTAAGAATATTCATGCTAGAGAAAAGAATTTGACAGATGCTTTTCAACCTGTCATCACTCATCACTCAAATTTTGATACACCTAGAAAAAAAAGCGGAAAGGTCATTGTGATTGCTATCATGTCGAATGATCTCCGTCTAAGAAATGTAGGCAGTGGTCATCACGTGGGGTATGTTAAAATCCCGAAACCTGGGTCAACACTGATGCATGAAAAAAGAATCATGAATATTTTGAATGGATATGATAGTTTTGTTTCGGGGTTTTCGCTCCAAAACAATCATGGCTCAGATTTTCGTCATCTATTAAACTTGATTCCTGCTTCAACTTCAATAGATATTACTTTCCCACGAAAGTATAAAAAAGGTGATGGCATCATAATTTCTAAAGGTGTCAGCGATTTTAAATTGAAAAATATATTTATTGATGCTGGTTATGAATATCAAAAAGTAGGCAAAATTAATTCAGAACCAAACCATGTTTTAGATTTTGGTGATGGACAATCTAAAAAGTGGCCCCGAGACGTCCTACAAATATCGATTCATGCAAAAGATGAAGATACCATCGCTGCCAAGCATGAAATCAAGCCAGAAAGGGAGAAACGGCCTAAAAAAGCAAGTTTGGTCAGTGTCGTAAAAAAAATGATTGCTGCAGGGTTCCCTGATAATTCAAAAAATGAATTACTGTACGATGGAGTGGGCCAGAAGATAGAGATTGGGGCCAATCATATCTATCAGCCAGATGAGCATGCATTATTCTACGGGTCACGATCTATTGCTGATATTTTACGACAATTAGCTATAGAAGGTTCAAATGTTGACACTATACATCTAACCACAAATGTGAATGATTTGGCTTTCCTTACAGGACAACAATCTGTAATCCATGCTTTTGGATTGGGAGAACAAACACAAACGTACTTTCTCCAGAATCTGGAACGAAATCATCATCAAGTTATTGGCATTGGAGAAAAAATTGATCAAAAAGAACTGGCATTGACTGAAAACGATTTTATTTCACTATTAGGAAATGTAAAAGGTGAGCTTGGCCATTCTCTTTATGAAAAAGTAACCGGGCTCAATAGTGACCAAGATCAACCCATTTTTGATAGTACATTAGAGTATAATATTAATCAAGCTTTAGTCCAGGCAGTTTCTACAGGCGTAACCAAAAAAGTAGTTACACTTTCAAAAGGAGGTCTTGCTACTGCACTTTTAGGCCTGTATCTGAAATTAAATTGCGAATACGGAATTAAAATTCACATTTCAAGAAAACTTAAGCATGAAGAATTGCTATTTGGGGAATCATTTGGTTCGGCTCTTGTTGTCATCGGTGAAAAAGAGTTAATGGAATTTCAGCGTATTTGTATGCTGCATGGAATTCCATCCAGCACCATTGGTCGCCTTCAAATAAAAAAAGAAATTTCAGTCAATAAACTATTAACAATTACCGAAAAAGTACTTAAGACAATTCCAGAATAAATATTGGATTTGTTGCTGATCTATTACTTTCAATCGCTCTTCATTATTTTGGAAAAGTGTCCCATTTCGAAATATAAATCACTTCACTTGTACTAAATTATTAATGTGGGTTATATATAATAATAACAATATATAAATAGTTCTATTAATCAATAACTTTATTATATTATATAAAAAAAATTGGGGCAGAGTTCACATGACCCTCGGAGACAGTGAACGTCTACCCCTTCCACATACCAAAGGTACCAAACCAGCACCTTCAACTGTTAAAGTATTGGTTTATTTGATACAAGTCAAGAAATATTTTTTACATGAAAATATAGGACAAATAATGAAGTTGATTGTACCGGTGAAGGGGCTCGAACCCCCACTCCCTTGCGAGAAACGGATTTTGAATCCGTCGCGTCTACCAATTCCGCCACACCGGCAAATGTAACTGTTACTCTTTTTAAGCAAACTGAAATTACAGAATGTTATTTCATTGGCAAATAATAGTCCTGGGAAAATATGGAAAAATCTTAATGCTATTGCAATCAAACTCAGGCAAAGAGTAGATAATATGGATCAAAGTTAAAAAGCAATAAACTTAGATTATTTTTTCCAAAAATAGAATATCGGTCTGCTATAAATTTATAAACTATCAGTAGTGTGATTGCAATCACTTTTAAAATAATACATATTGTTATAAAAACAGGTTTCTACTATATTTCGATGTAAAAGATATTCATACTTATGAATTATTCATTATGTATGTATATTTTTAAAGTATAGTATGTGTAATTATTATGTCTAAAGTTGATGAAATAAAAAACACAGATTTTCAGCCAGGATTCTTCGTAGCAGGCCGCTCTAGATCCAAACAAGAATAGAAACTAAGGAGCTATCATGAAGCGTACCTTTTCAAACCTCTCACTCTTTTTATTCATCTCGTTCACACTGGGCCAGACCTATGTTCCGGATGACAATTTTGAGCAGGCCCTGATCGATCTGGGCTATGATGATGTTTTAGATAATTATGTTGTTACAGACAGTATCAGTGGGGTAAACAATCTCTACCTTAACAGTATTCCGATCAGTGATTTAACAGGTATAGAAGATTTCGTTTCCTTAGACTCACTTTTTCTCGGTGGCTTAGATATAGACAGTGTAGATCTCACCAGCAATACATCACTCGTTTATCTAAAGACTATGATTTGTCAACAAATGTCATCGGTGAATGTTACCGGCCTGACTCTCTTAGATAATTTAACTTTTGTTGGTGCTACATCTCTTGCAAGTCTTGATGTTAGCTCGAACATAGCCTTAACAACTCTAGGTGCCTATGGACTAGGATCATATGATGGAATCCTGACCACTCTGAATGTGAGCGCTAATACAGCATTAACCAAACTATATTTAAATGATAATGCATTGACCACTCTAGATGTGAGCACTAATACAGCATTAACTACCCTGTACTGCCATAATAATAATTTGACCGCTCTGGATGTGAACGCTAATACAGCCTTAACAGTCCTGGCTTCCCGTAATAACGCTATAACCAACCTAGATGTGAGCGCTAATACAGCCTTAACCTATCTGGGGTGCAGTAATAATCAATTAACCTACCTGAACATGAGAAATGGGATTACGGAGCAGTTAACCTCGTTTATTGCAACGGGAAATTCCCTTGATTGTATTGAAGTGAATGAAGTAGATGTTGATTATGCTACAGCCAATTGGACCTATGCCAATGGGAATATTGATGAAGGTGTGATCTTTTCTGAGAGTTGTTCAGCTACCACCGCCGAAATCTCAGTTTCCCCAACCGAGCTGAATGAGGAACTGTTCGAAGGTGATTCAGAAACCCAAACACTTACCATAACAAATGATGGTGGAGATGATTTGATTTGGGAATTATCGATCAATACCAATCGATCATTTGGAATCAGGAATACTTCAAATTCGTCTCTTCATATGTTAACAGATGAATTACGCTATGATCATTATAATTCTATTGATATTAATTCTAATTATGTACAGGATCCAAATGACCTTTATAGCGGAGATCGTAATAATATAGAGATTGAAATAAATAGAGATAGTGAAGAAGAAATATTTGGAAACACTAACAACTCAAGTACGGGTTCTCAAGTAATGAAGGGTAATATATTTTATGTAGATAATTCCACGATATTGCTTGAACAGAAAATATACTTAAGCATTGATAGTCCAACTGAACTTTATTTTATGGTATATGAAGGTGATAATCATCCTGGTTCTTATACAAAGATTAGTGAGATAATTATTGAAGAATCAGGTATTGGTGAAGGATGGTATTCTTCTGGAAATATAGAAGTTCCGCTAAATAGTGAAAAATACTATTATATTGTTGCAGATTGGAGTTCTACCGTTACATATTTCTGGAGCAATGAATCAGTGCCAATTTCTACATCTTTTGGATCATTAGTAACAAGGGAAGGTGATTTAGCCTTTCCACCACCTGCTGGACTAAATCTCGACGCAGAAAGTCTTTCTCCCTATTTCCAATCTATTGTAACGGGTAGCTCTATGGAAAATTCTTATTTATCTACATCAACCACTTCTGGTACCATTCCATCTGGTTTATCTGAGGATATTCAGGTCACCTTTAATGCAGAAGACTTAAACAGTGGTGAATATACAGCAGATATTGTAATTACAAGCAATGACTCGGTTAATCCAGTAGTTAATGTACCTGTAACTCTTAATGTTATTTCAAATATGGCCGAAATCTCAGTTTCCCCAACCGAGCTGAATGAGCAGTTAGTCGAGGGTGATTCATCTGCCCAAGTCTTAACGATTTCTAACGGTGGTAGCATTGATTTGGAGTGGGAAATATTGAACCAAGGGGGAGGTGGATCGGATTCTAGTAGTATTTCTACTCTATTTGAAGGGGGCAATGCTCATCAAGGAAATATGTTTGACATTACACCTTTAACAGATATAAATATTCAAAAATTTGATGTACATCCTTATGCGGGTGCAATAAATATGGAGGTTTATTACAAGACAGGAAGTTATCTGAACTATGAAAGTGATCTTTCAGCCTGGACATTAGTTGGCACGGCTGATATTGTTGGGGTTGGGTTTGGTACTTCAGTTGAATTACCTGTGGGAGATTTTAATCTCTATGCAGGGGAAACCTATGGAATATATATAACCATTACTGGCCCTTTGGTTGTTACACTGAATTATACAGATGGTTATAATACTTATTCCAATGGTGATTTAGAATTATCACTTGGGACTGGTGGTCCATATGGAGATTGCAGTTACACACCAAGAACTTGGAATGGCACTATATATTATTCAACTTCATTAAGCAATACTGTAAATTGGCTATCAACTTCTGAAACTTCCGGCATAATTCCTGCAGAAGAATCAGCAGATATTACAGTTAATTTTGATGCCACTGAAGTGACTGCTGGCAGTTACAGTAGTTCTATCTCTATTAACAGTAATGATACGGTTAATCCTGTAATTGATGTACCAGTTTCTCTAGAAGTTACGCCAGCCTATCCCGATATTAGTGTTTCACCGGGTTCACTGAGTGAGGAGCTTGTCGAAGGTGAAACATCCACCCAGACGCTGACCATTTTTAATGATGGTGATGCTGATCTGGATTGGACAATTAGCCTAGAAAGTTCAGAAGATTCTTTGGCATTATGCAATGTAGGGAACGATGTTTATTTGGAAAATGAAAGACAAGTATCTCCTAATTTTTTATTAGGCAGTATGTTCACGCTTGAAGAAGCCGGCTTCATCGAGTATTTAAACGCCATCGGAGGACCATCTGCTGATGTGGCTTCGTCTCAGGCACAGCTTGCTTTATATTCAGATGATGGTAACAGGGATGCTGCTAATTTAGTTGTATCAACTGCCATTTTTGACTTGGTTACAGGAGACAACCAATATCCTGTGGAGTCTTCTACTTGGCTGGAAGCTGGGGATTACTGGATTTTAGGTGTTTATAGTAGTACTGCTTATATTGGTGGTTTAGACACTGGTGGTGATGTACAATATGTCGATCATACCTTTGGTACTACTTTACCAACAGACCTTAATATAAGTGAATACTGCTGCAGGACGTTTAATTACTACATGACTGTAACCTGTCCGGGTAGGAATGATAGAGTCTCGGATGCTGAGCGGGATATTCTTTCGCTTCAAGGCTATACGTATGTTCCTATGAACCAGTCTAGGGATTTAGCGTGGCTCTCCACCGATCCTGCTACGGGCACGCTGGTTCCAGGCACTTCTCAGGATGTGGTTGTGGCCTTTGATGCAACAAATATTGGGTTTGGTGACTTTGCTGCTGATCTGTCAATTAACAGCAATGACCCGGATGAACCAAATGTAAATGTACCTGTATCTGTTGAAGTTACACCGGCCCCACCAGTTATAGCGGCCATAGAAGATACGTCCATGGATGAAGACAGCGAGCTGTCTCTTCAGCTCTCAGCCGAGTCTGCGCAGGGCTACCAGATCTTTTTTGAAGCAGAGAGTGATACACCCAGTGTTTATGTTTACGTGGAAGATGATAGTCTGCACATTAACCTGGAGACCGACTGGAACGGATCATCCGAGATCACTGTTCTGGCATACACCGAGTTTAGTTATGAGAGTAATGATGTAACGTCCTTTATCTTAACGGTTAACTCCGTGGATGACCTACCCTATGTGGACGGCCACATCTACCCCCGTTATTACCCGGAAGATTTCGGAGTAGACACGGTAGCATATCTTCCGGATGTGTTTGTTGATATTGATGGTGATCTGACCTTTTCTTACATGTTTACAGATGGCGGTGTAGTTGCTGCGGATGTATCCAGCGATCACCTGGTTCTATCATCCCTGCTTAATGTATCTGGTACTACACAGCTATTATTAACCGCATCGAACCCCATGAGGGCCAGTGTAACGGACACGGTTGATATAGAAGTTTGGCCGGTCGAAGATCCGCCGGTTGTGGATATACCAGACCAACTTATGATGGAAGACAGTGAAATGTTCCTGGATATTTCTGGATACATGAGTGATGCAGAGAGTGAAGAGCTATGGGTGTATGTAGGCTATGTATCAGCACCCATGAATGATCATGTAGATGCCCACATGCACGGCTCAGACACCCTGCATTTAATCTCCCATGATAACTGGAACGGAACAGGTGATATTGAGATAAATGTATCGGATGGTGAACAAGAGACGAGTGATGTATTTGCCCTTGAAGTTAGAGCGGTCAATGATGAGCCTGTATTTGAAAACCTTCAAGCGTTAGTACCTGCGGGTATAGAGTTCCATGTTCCGATCCATGTGTATGATATTGATATGGACTCTTTGGTGGTTACTTTTGACCAATCCTGGGAATATCCTGAGTGGCTGTCCCTGGATGATAATCCTTACGCCCTTACGGGTACGGCACCGGAACCGATTAGTATTCATTTCCCGCTCCAGGTAACGGATGCAGAGGTTACGATTACGGACACGTTCCACCTGTCGGCCCAGTTCTTTAATCCCCGGATCACATCGGTCACGGATGTACCGGAAGATCAGGGTGGAAGAGTGTATGTAAGTTTCTTGAAGTCTTTCTTTGATCATCCTGATGGGACGAACCAGATGTATACAGTCTTTAGGCATGATATTGTAGATAATGCCCCTGATTGGGTTGTGGTTGGCTCTGGCGCTGCTATTGGTGAAGGTAGCTATACCTATGAAGTTTCCACTCTGATGGATTCTACATCCGAAGGTAATGGTATGACAGAGTTCAAGGTTGTAGCGTCTATGGATGAAGGGCACTTTCATTCACTGCCAGAGTCTGGCTACTCCACAGACGATATCGCTCCGGGTGTACCGCAAGGTCTCATGGCTGTGATTGTGAATGATGGCATCCAGCTTACATGGGAGATGAGCGCAGATGAAGACTTCCAGTACTTTATGCTTGAGAAATCTTCTGATGAAGTGTTCACAGAGCCTGAAGTGTTTGAGACGATTGATATAGCCTATCTGGATCTGGATTATGTGCTGAACGAGAGCAATTACTACAGGATTGCAGCGGTGGATCATGCAGGTAACATAAGTGAGTACTCTGATGTGGTGGATATTGCGGTTCTTGCTATAGATCTTGACCTTATCCCGGAAGTCTTTGCATTACACCAGAACTATCCAAATCCATTCAATCCAACAACTCAGATCAAATATGATCTTCCAGAAGATGCAATGGTAAGTATAACCATATATGATGCTATGGGTAGACGGGTCAAGTCATTAGTGAATACGACCCAGAGTGCGGGCTATCGTTCTATTCAATGGAATGCCACCAACAGTCTTGGTGAACCCGTGTCTGCGGGGATGTATATCTATATGATCCAGGCTGGAAAGTTCAGACAGACTAAAAAGATGGTCCTGTTAAAGTAAAATAGTTTATAAATGTGTAATGAAAAGGCCTCGCAATAGCGGGGCCTTTTTGTTTTAGTTATTTATTTCAAAACTTACATCGGAAACTATTATTCAAAATCATCAAGACTCAAACCCATGGAATTGTTAAATGATGGAAATAAGACTAAATTCATATTCATTAATCACGGCTCCATTAACGTGATGCCCTAAACAAAAACAGAATAAAATATTATGAATACAGCTCAATTATTGATTAATAATGCAAAACAGTACCCCAATGAACCTGCCATATCTATCAAGGACGCAAACGGAGAATGGCAAACAGATAATTGGAGTGAGTTTCTCGATTATACCATGGAGATCTCTAAATCTCTTTTATCTTTGGGTATAGGACCTAATGAAAAAATCAGTATATACAGCTATAACAGGAAGGAGTGGTATGGATGTTATTTAGCGGCTCAAATGTCAAATATTGTGGGGGTAGGTGTCTACCATACTTGTTCTTCAGAAGAAGTGGAGTGGGTAGTTGGAAATTCTGAATCGAGAATTGTTTTTGTTGGAAATAATCCAGGTGATAATGATGATGTGGAAAAAATGCCGAATCACCGTTTGCTCAATGTCATTGATAAATTAAATCAAGTTGATGTTGTTGTTATGATGGAAGGGATTGACACATTAAATCATGAAAAAGCCATAACATGGGAGGAATTTATTGCAAAAGGAGAATCTATTAATGAGTCAGAAGTTTTTGAACGAGTCGATGGAATTAAACCGGAAGATACTTCCTGCCTGATCTATACATCTGGAACAACTGGAAATCCAAAAGGTGTAGAACTAACTCATAAAAATTGGAACTGTGAGCTAGACTCTGTTGAAAACACATTTCAATTTCAACAGGGAGAGAGGTATGTGTCCTGGTTGCCACTGGCCCATGTGTTTGGGCAATTGGTAGATAATCATTATTGGACTCGAAACGCTATGCATCTTCATGTGGTTAATAGTCCGTTATTTGTAGTGGACTATGCCAAAGAAGTAAAGCCGCATCTTTTTATTGGTGTTCCCAGAATTTATGAGAAGATCTATTCAAACTTAAAAGCGGCAATTGACGGCAAAACTATTCTAAAAATTGGTTTAAAAATACCGGGCCTTTCAAATATTTTTAAGAAAAAACTCAAGGAAGCTACGGGTTTTTCAGAGACCAGATTTGCAATATCGGGTGCCGCACCTATTAACCCTGATATACTTACTCTATTTCAATTTTTGGGTATCCCCTTATTTGAAGGCTATGGTATGACTGAAAATACAGCAGGTGCTTCAATAAACTATGAAGGAAATAATAAGATAGGAACAGTTGGAAAATCAATGCCAGGTACAGAAATGAAAATAGCTGAAGATGGCGAGATTCTAATTCGTGGTGACCATGTCATGAAGGGTTACTACAATAACCCCAGCGCTACAGCAGAAACAATTATTGATGGTTGGCTGCACACCGGTGATGTTGGTAAGATTGACGCAGGTGGATATATCAGTATAACGGGGCGAAAGAAGGAGATATATGTGAGCTCCGGTGGAAAGAATATCGCTCCCCTTGTCATTGAAGAAACCATGAAATCCATACCTTTATTATCACAATGTTTTCTAGTGGGAGATGGACGAAAATACTGTTCGGCACTTTTTACGTTGGATGTGGGTGCTATATTACGCGATAAAATTGGTGTAGAATCCCATAGAATTCCGAAAGATCCAGGGGAACAATTATCTATGCTGGAAGAGAATGGTCATTCAATAACAGACTTTACTGATAATGAAGAAGTAAAAGTAGAGATTCAACTGTTAGTAAATGAATTGAACGGCCAATTCTCCAATCCAGAACAATTAAAGAAATTTTCGATCCTACCACGTGATTTTACCATAGATGATGGTGAATTAACACCAACTCTAAAGATCAGACGAAAACAGATAAGAGAGAATTGGTCTGATGTGATCGAGTCCATGTACTCTGACTGATAATGAATAAAATATCATTTTTAGGCTGTGGATCCTGGGGAGGTGCTTTGGGATTGGTTTTAGCTAATAAATCAATGCATGTAACCATGTGGCATCGAAGTCCCAAAGTTGTACAGGCACTTACTAAAACCAGGGTACATTACCTTGTCTCTTCTCTGACTTTTCCCAACTCTGTATCATTCACATCATCTATCGAAGATGCAATCTCAGGAACGGATACTGTTATCATCGCTATTCCGTCTCAATCCGTTCGAGAATTATTACAATCCAGCAAAGACTTGTTTAATAGTGCTCAAACTATTGTCAATGTTTCAAAAGGGATTGAAATTGATACTTTAATGACGGTAAGTGAAGTAATAATTGATGTTCTGGGAGATAGTTTTACTAAAGTTGTAACCTTATCTGGTCCAAGTCATGCAGAAGAAGTGATTCAGGGACATCCTACTACTTTGGTATCTGCATCAACAAATTCTGATGCAGCAAAAGAGGTACAATCCATTTTCTCTAATAATGTATTACGTACTTATGCAAATTCAGATATAAGAGGTGTAGAGCTTGGTGGTTCAATGAAAAATGTGATTGCCATTGCAGCAGGAATTTGCGATGGAATAGGATTTGGTGATAATACAAAAGCTGCTCTCCTAACGCGGGGAATGGCTGAAATATCACGGTTAGGTACGGCCATGGGAGCGGATCTAAAAACATTTCAAGGATTAAGTGGTATTGGGGACTTAATTGTGACCTGTTTGAGCCAACATAGCCGAAACCGCAAGGTAGGGCAAGCTATAGGGGAAGGTAGTTCGTTAGATGATGCTCTCAGAGATATGATGATGGTAGCAGAAGGAGTTAAGTCTGCAAAATCAGTTCACCAACTTAGAGAAAAATTCAATGTCAGTATGCCAATATGTGAAGCTGTTTACCAGATTCTATTTGAAGGAAAAGATCCGAAAATTTCTGTCACAGATCTCATGACACGAGAACTGAGGGGAGAAGATTAAAGTTAACATATATTTTTTGCAATTATTTTCGCCTTTGTAAAATAATATCAATGTTTATACAAGGCATATTAACATTCTATCAAATACATTACTCATATAGTTTTTTGTATGTGTAATGATGGGTAGATTAGGATAATCATGGCTGAACCGATACGCAAACTTGCTGCTATAGTATTTACTGATATAGTTGGTTTTACAAAACTCACTGCAAAGGACCAACAATTAGCGAGTGACCTGCTGGATATTCAAAGACAAGAATTAAAACCACTTGTTGAATCATACCAAGGGAATTGGGTCAAGGAAGTGGGTGATGGGCTTATTTTAACATTTGATACTATTAATAAAGCAGTCCATTGTTGTATAAAAATACAGGAAAAAGCTAAAAACATAGAAGAATTATCCCTTCGGATTGGTATACATTTGGGAGAAATATTAGAGAAAGAGAATGATATAATCGGCGATGATGTAAATATTACAGCAAGAATTGAACCATTTTCTGCTCCAGGTGGTATTGCCATTTCTAATAAGGTCAATGATGCGTTAGTTCGTGAACATGATTTTGAAACAAAATTTATCGGAAAACCAAAACTCAAGGGTGTTGGGCAAAATGTAGAAGTATTTTGTATCATATCTCATAATCTCCCTGAAACAAAACTATCTGAAGTTTCTGCTAAGTTGGAAAAATCAATTCCAATTTGGCAATATGCTGTAGGCGCACTATTGGTCATCGGCATCGCCGGGTATTTTATCATGCCCAAAAAACCATCTGTCGTATCTGTAGCTGTTATGTATATGGATATTCGAGGAAATGAAGAAGATCAATACCTTGAAACTATGACAGAAGATTTAATTTTTGATCTGTCCAAAGTTTTGCCGGGCAAGCTTAAGGTATCTGAGGTAGCATCAGTACGAAAATTGAAAGAAACTGATATGGAGATCGCTGAAATCGCCAAGAGTCTGGGTGTTCAATTTGTGTTTGAAAGTAGTCTCCAGCGATCCGGGGATGGTTTTAACCTGAGATGTAAATTAGTGGAAGCGCAAACAGGGGCTGACAAATTTATAAACAAGTGGTTTATTGAAGAAAATAGTTTGCAGTCGATCGTTAGTGTGTTGGTAGAGAATATTGTGGGAGGACTGGATATTGCCATTGCCGCTGACCTGACAAAAATGGAATATGTTCCTGAAGCATATGAACTTTATTTAAAAGCAAAAGATCTTTACGCTCGAAGTGATATTGCCGAAAAAGATGCAGAAGCAATTGATATGATGCAGGAAGTGCTAGTTTTGGACAATAAATTAATCGCCGCCCAGCTTAAACTTGGTCAAATGTATTATGATAATGCTCAATACGACAAAGCTGAGACTATTTTCGCACAATCTCTTAGGAAAAGTAAAGAATTAGACGATAATACAAGCAAAGCTGAATCTTTAAGAAAACAAGGCCAACTATTCAGGAAACAGCGGAAGATTGATCTTGCTTTAGAAAAATTCAATGAAGCCCTGTCCATTTCAACAGTGATGAATGATAAAAATAGCATGGCGAAAATCATGAATAGTATTGCCATTCTCTATTATCGGGATAAACGTTTTGACGAAGCGCTAGAATATTGGCTCCAGGCATTTAACATTGCGAAAGAATTCGATGATAAATTAAAAATTTCTAAATATGTCAATAATATCGGAATATGGTACTGGAAAGATTTTGATTATTCTAAAGCGATTGATTATTATAAACAGAGTCTGGCCATTAAGGAAGAATTAGGCGATACCAGAAACTATGGCAAAACATTGAATAATCTTGGTGAGGTATACTATGATATGGGAGACTTCACAAGCGCAATTGATCATTTTAATCAAAGTATTGCCATCAAAGAAAAACTTAAAGACCAAAAAGGACTGAATTCAACTTTGTTTAATCTTGGTGAAGCTCAGATCTATAATTCAAACTATGATGATGCTCTTCCCAATTTTCGTAGAGCATTATCAATTGCTAATACTCTGGAAGATAAATTACAAATATCTGAAAGAAATAAAGGAATTGGCATTGTTCATTACAATTTTGCAGCCTATGACAGTGCTAGCCACTATTTAAGCAAATCAGATAGCATCTTTTTCAATCTGGGCACATCTAATAATAGGCTGACAACCCTTTCCTGGTTGGCAATTACAGCAATGAAAGCAGGTAATAAAAGCCAGGCTCAAAATTATTTTCAGAGTTTTAACGACCTCATCGAACAATACGATCCAGACGATAAGGATATTATTTCAATGAATTGGAATATGTATCAGGCCCATCTATTAGCAGGGGATAAAAAATCTGCAAAAGAATATTTAGAGAATTCATATCTGGAATTAAAGACAAGATCTAAAAAAATAAAAAATAAACCCGATCGCAAACAGTATCTATCTGTAAAGCTTCATCAGGATATATCAGATGCTTGGGATTTATAATAATATTCAATAAAATTTTCAGTTAGAATAATTCATAGATGGAGGATTACAATTAATATATTAAATCGAAAATAACCCAATTATTTTCATTGGTAGTTTTTTAGAACATATATAGAGTAAATTTATCGGTCATTTTTGAGTGTATTTCGTTATAATAATTAAGAAATTACCCTCGTAGTTCAATGGATAGAACAAGTGCCTCCTAAGCATTAGATGCAGGTTCGATTCC